>NZ_JBHVRX010000035.1:0-76396 GCF_042885515.1 Streptomyces sp. NPDC058052
ACTGCAGGGGGGACCCTGTGGGAGAGTAGGACGCCGCCGAACAATTTTTAGCCTCAACCCCCGGACTCTGTCCGGGGGTTGAGGCATTTTTGCGTGGTGCGTCCCTTCACTTCTCCGGGGGGCGGGCCTACCGTCGGCGGCCGGCGCGACCGACGTACGGACCAGAGGAGAGCTGCCGTGACCAGACGCTCAGCCGTGGCCGCTGTCCTGGGGGCCGTCCTGCTGGCCGGTTCGGCGCCCGTCGTCCAGGCCGAGGAGATACCCCTCGCGCTCGGGCACCGGCTCGTCGACCACTACGAGGGCGCCCCCGGGACCGCGCGGCCCCTGCCCGGAGCGGGGCCCGCCCAGCATCCGTACCTCGCACCCAACGGGCGCAGCGGGATGCACGCCGACGGGGCCGGCAGCGGGACCCACCCCTTTCCGGGGCCGCTCGGGAGGAGGCCCGAGGTGGTGAGCGAGAGGATCGCGGCGGTGGGAGGGGAGTGCGCCACCGTCACCTTCGACTCCGGCGGGCGGCTGGTCACCGTCTGCGGGACCTTCGGCGGGTTCCTGCTCAAACTGCTCGACCCGCGGAGCCTCGACACCCTCGCCGAGTACCGGTTGCCGCAGCGGTCCTCCACGGTGGAGGCTCTCACCCGTCTCGACTTCGGGAAGATCTTCAAGGACACCTCGGGAGGGGCGTACTTCTACCTGGACGACCGTGACCGGGTGGTCCTCGCCGACTCCCGGCAGCACGTGCTGCGGATCGCCCACGGGCGGACGGCGGACGGGGGCTGGGAGTTCAGGGTCGAGGACGACTGGGACCTCACCCCGCTCGTGCCGCACGACTGCGTCAGCTGGACCAACCTCCTCCCCGACGGGGTCTGCGATCCCGTCACCTCCGTGATGCCGGACTGGGACGGGCGGATCTGGTGGGTCACCCGGCTCGGACGGGTCGGGACCGTCGACCCCGGGAGCGGGGCGGTGCGGGCGACGCGACTGGAGGGGGAGGAGATCCAGAACTCGTTCTCCGTGGCCGAGGACGGCGTCTCGATCGTCACCGATCACGCGCTGTACGGCTTCCGGGCCGGCGCCGACGGGACCCCGAGCGTCGTGTGGCGGGAGGCGTACGACCGGGGGAGCGGGACCAAACCCGGGTCGGTGAACCAGGGGTCGGGGACCACGCCCGACCTCTTCGGCCGGCGTGACGCCTACGTGGCCATCACCGACAACGCCGACGACCGCATGAACGTGCTCGTCTACCGGCGCGGGGCGGACGTCGCCGCGGGGGAGCGGCTCGTCTGCGAGGTGCCGGTCTTCCGCTCCGGTGCCTCCACCACCGACAACTCGCTGATCAGCTGGGGCGACAGTCTCGTCGTGGAGAACAACTACGGGTACGAGAACCCCTCGTCGCTCGGGTTCGGGCGGAGCGTCACGGGCGGGGCGACGCGGATCGACGTGCGGGCCGACGGGAGCGGCTGTGACGTCGTCTGGGAGAGCGACGTGCGGTCGCCGTCCACCGTCCCGAAGCTGTCCGCCGCCAACGGGCTGCTCTACTTCTACGAGAAGCGCCCCCACCCCTTCGGCATCGACGCCTGGTACCTCACCGCCGTCGACTTCCGCACCGGCGCCCGGGTGTACTCGCGCTTCACCGGGACCGGGCTCGCCTACGACAACAACTGGGCACCGATCACCCTCGGTCCCGACGGCACCGCCTACGTCGGCGTCTTCAACGGGATCCTCGCCGTGCGCGACACCGCCTGAGCCCGCGGAGCACGGGAACGGCGCGGAACCCTCGGCCGGGCGCCGCGCCGTTCCCCGTACCCTCCGGCTCACTCCATCGGCGGCATCTCGCCGACGGTCGTCCGGACGTCGATCACCGCGAACGCGGCGCCCTGCGGGTCCATGAGGGCGGCGAAGCGGCCGAAGGGGCTGTCCATCGGGCCGAAGAGCTTGCGTCCGTCGAGCCGTTCGGCCGCGCCGACCGCCAGGTCGCAGTTGTCGACGGCGAAGTAGATCTGGATGTACGACGGGATCTCCGGAGGGAACTCGTCGGGGGACATCCGCATCCGGCCCAGGAGCGGATCGCCGCCGAGGTCGAAGACCTTGAAGTCCATCTTCTCGTCGGCCATCTTCTTCGCGTTGTAGCCGAAGACGCTCGTGAAGAAGGCGTCGGACTTCTCGGGCTCGCGGGTGAACACCTCGGCCCAGACGTACGAGCCGGACTCCCCTTCGAGCTCGAAGCCCTCGTGGACGCCGGCCTGCCAGAGGCCGAAGACCACGCCCGCCGGGTCCTGGGCGAGGCACATCGAGCCGAAGTCGCCGACCTTCATCGGCTCCATCAGCACCGTGCCGCCCGCGGCCTTGATCTTCTCCGCGGTGGCGGCGACGTCGTCCGAGGCGAAGTAGAGACACCACGCGGACTGCGGTGGGGTGTCGCCGCCGGGCATCGGCGGGACGACGGCGGCGACCGCCTTCCCGTTCTTGTACGCCTGGGTGTAGTTGCCGAACTCCGTCGACTCCTCGCCGAAGGTCCAGCCCAGCACGTCGGCGTAGAACGTCTTGGCGCTCCCGGCGTCGGTGAACATCGCGTCGGTCCAGACCGGGGTGCCTTCAGGTCGTGCGGCCATGACGTGACTCTCGCTTCCGATCGGTGACGTTTTGCGTGGCTCGTGGCCCCCGCCCACGCTAGTCACGACCCGCCCGTCCCGCGCGGTGACGCGCGGTCCGGCTCAGCGCGGCGGCCGTCCGAGGGTGTAGCGGTGGAAGGGGGCCTCCGGCAGGGCGAGGTCGGGCCGCCACACGGCGAGGACCTGCGCGGAGGGCAGGAACAGGGCCGCCGGCAGCTCGTCGGGGGAGGTCCACCGCCAGCGCACGATCTTCTGCGGCTCGGCCACCGCCGGGCTCCCCGAGAAGGTACGGACGACCGTCGCCGCCGTCATGCGGGTCAGCTCCGGAGAGGTGACCGTGTCGAGGAGCAGGCCGAGGACCTCCACGTCCGCCGCTCCGGTGACCAGGGTGGTCTCCTCGGCCAGCTCGCGGGCCGCCGCCTCCTCGATCGACTCGCCCGGCTCGACCCCGCCGCCCGGAAGCTCCCACACGCCGGAGCGGTCCAGGCCGAGCAGGACCCGGCCCCCGGCGTCGAGCACCACGATCCCGGCGCCCAGCGCGGCGGTCGGGGTCGGCGGGCGGGTGTTGCGGGAGGCGGCGGCGGGATCGGGGGCGTACGCGTCGGACGTCATGCGCCCTGTCTACCAGCCGTGACCGACAGCGAGGTCACGTCCCGGCGGCCGGCGGGACCACCGCCACCGGGCAGGCGGCGTGGTGGAGCACCGCGTGCGCCACCGAGCCCACCAGGAGCTCCGCGATGCGGTGCCGGTGGTGCCGGCCGACGACCAGCAGAGCCGCGTCGGCGGAGGCGTCCACGAGCAGACCGGCCGCGTCGCCCGGGGCCACCGTGCGCACCAGCTCCACGCCGGGCCGGCGCTCGGCGAAGGGGCGCAGCCGGGTCTCCTGTTCGCGCCGGGCCTCCGCGAGGAGCTCCTCCGTGTCGTCCGCGAGCGGGATCGGCGGGGGCATCTGGAGGGCCGGGGAGGGGGCCGCGACCAGCGTGGACGGGTTCGGCGGGAGCCGGAGCGCGGTCATCGCCTCCAGCGGGACGCCCCGTAGCCCGGCGGTCTCGAAGGCGAAGGCCACCACCTCGTCCGGAGTCTCCTCCGGGTGCAGGCCGAGCAGGATCCGTCCGGCGTCCGGGCCGCTGTCCAGGGAGGCGGTACGGGCCTCGTGCGGGACCACGACCAGAGGGCAGGGGGAGCGGGCGGCCAGGGCCCGGCCGGTGGAGCCCAGCAGGAGGCTGGCGAAGCCGCCGTGCCCCCGGGAACCGGTCACCAGGAGGCGGGCGCCCCGGGCCGCGTCCGGCAGTACTTCGGTGACCGTCCCGTCCAGGGAGGCGTACCGCACCGGCACCGTGTGCCCGCGCTCCTCCACCACGGTGCGGACGGCGTCCAGGACCGTGTCCGGCAGCTCCGGCTCCTTGCCCAGCGAGGCGATGCGGGCGGCGCCCAGCTGGAGCGCCTCGGAGCGGACGTGTGCCACGACCAGGGGGGCGCCCATGGCCTCGGCGGCGCCCAGCGCCCAGGCGAGGGCGCGCAGACTGTGCTCGGAGCCGTCGACGGCGGCGACGACGGGCGGGTCGGTTACCTCGTTCATGAGGGGATGCCTCCCGCGCCCGGCGCCGCGCCACACCGGCGGCGGCGCCCGGGTACGTCAGGCGTTCTGCTCGCGGGCGGTCTGGTCGGCCGCGCGCTGGGCGTTGCGCTCCTTGATCCGCACGTTCTCCTTGCGGACCTCGGACTGGGTGGCGCGCTCCTTGGTGAGCCACTCCGGGGCCTCGGCCTTGAGGGCTTCGATCTGCTCGGTGGTGAGCGCGTCGGTGACCCCGCCGCGGGCGAGACCGGAGATGGAGATGCCGAGCTTGGCGGCGACGACGGGGCGCGGGTGCGGGCCGTTCTGGCGCAGCTCCTGGAGCCAGGCCGGCGGGTTGGCCTGGAGCTCGTTGAGCTCGCCGCGCGTGACGACACCTTCCTGGAAGTCGGCGGGGGTGGCGTCGAGGTACACACCCAGCTTCTTCGCCGCGGTCGCGGGCTTCATCGTCTGGGAGTTCTGGTGCTGCGTCATGGTGTCCAGGGTATCGAGCACACGGGGCTCCGCCGACCACGGCCGCCCGCCGACCTGCGCCGACGGGGCGGACCGGCGGGTAATCTTGCGGGGTGACTGACTCCTCCCCGTCCCCCACGACCTTCCGGCTCGCCTTCGTGCCCGGTGTGACGCCCTCGAAGTGGGTGCGGATCTGGGAGCAGCGGCTGCCCGACGTGCGCCTCACGCTGCTCCAGGTGACGCCCGGTGAGTGCTTCGGGACGCTCCGGGAGGGGGCCGCGGACGCGGCGCTGCTGCGGCTGCCGGTCGACGGCGAGGACCTGGCCGCCATCCCGCTGTACGAGGAGACCACGGTGGTGGTCGTGCCGAAGGACCATCTGTTCGCCGCGGCCGAGGAGCTGAGCCCGGCGGATCTGGCGGAGGAGCTGGTGCTGCACCCGCTCGACGACACCCTGGAGTGGGAGGCCCCGCCGGGGCGGCCCGCCTTCCAGCGGCCGGAGACCACCGCCGACGCGATCGAGCTGGTCGCCGCCGGTGTCGGCGTGCTCGTCGTCCCGCAGTCGCTGGCCCGGCTGCACCACCGCAAGGACCTGACCTACCGCACGATCACCGGCGTCCCCCAGTCGCGGGTGGCGCTCTCCTGGCCGAAGGCGGAGGAGGCGCCCGACCTGGTGGAGGAGTTCATCGGGATCGTCCGCGGCCGGACCGTCAACAGCACCCGCGGCCGGCGGGCCGAGGCCCAGAAGGGGCAGAAGACCGCCAAGCCGGCGCCGAAGGCCGCGAAGAAGGCCGCCGGGGCGAAGCCGCAGCGGCAGCCGGCGAAGCCCGCCCGGGGCAAGGGCGGAGCCGCGGGGCGCGGCGGGAAGCCCCGCCGCGGGCGCTGAGCCGGCCGCTCGGCATACTCCTCCTGACGATCAAGCGCCCACTCCCGTGGGCGGTGAGAAGAGGAGAAGCCCTTGGCCGCCAGTTTCAGGACCGTGATCGAGGTGGCGCCCGCCCACCTCGACGAGGCCCGGTCGATCGACCGGGTCTTCCAGGAGGCGATCGCGCCCGCCACCGTCAACTTCGATTTCGGGGCCATCCACCGGGCGGCCGCGGCCGTCCCGGACTGCACCGTCGTGCGCATGGTGCGCGGCTGGGGTCTCAAGGAGCACGCGCCGCTGCTCGTCATGGTGCTCTCGCTGAAGGAGGCCGTCCGCCAGGCCCTGCCGACCGAGTGCGCGGAGGCGGGCTTCTGGGCGACCGTGGAGCGGGAGCTGGTCGCCGCGTTCACGGGGCTCGGTGAGGCGGCGGAGCAGGCGGGGCTGTCGTTCTACGAGGAGTCGGAGCAGCGCACCCGTTACTACCGGGACCTGTTCTTCGCGCTCCAGGACGAGGGCTCGGGCGACGCGCTGCACGCGCTCGCGTTCTGTGTGGACGTCACCGTCGAGCTGCCGAAGGAGCAGGTGCTCGGGCTCGGTCTGACGGACATCGCGCCGTTCTCGGTCGGGCTGAACGCGATCGTGCTGCGTCGCCCGCTCCCCGTCGCGGCCTGATCCGCCGCTTCCGCCGGCCCGCCGTCCCGGGCCGGATCCCAGGAGCGGTCGCTCAGTGCGGCCAGGGGCCGTAGCCGTCCTCGGCCTTCCTCTCGTCCCCGTCGTCGTCCTTGCCCTGGAGCCGGGTGACGATCGGCACCACGAACCAGCAGAGCCCCACCCACGCCGCCATCCCGATGAGCAGCCACATCGCGATGCCGTTGTCCAGCACCATGCGCATGATCAGCAGGAACGTCGACATGATCGTCAGGTAGAGCAGCACCATGCCGACCAGCGTCAGGCGCGCCGCCCACTGCACCGTCTCCGGTTTGAGCCGGCGCCCGGCGACCAGCCGGTGGACCGCCACCGGCGCGACCAGCGCACCGGTGGTCGCCGCCCCCAGGCAGAACGTGACCACGTAGATCATCCGGTCCGTCGTGCCCAGCTCCGTGAAGCGCGGCTGGAAGACGACCGCGACCAGGAAGCCGAACAGGATCTGGGTGCCGGTCTGGGCCACCCGCAGCTCCTGGAGGAGTTCGTTCCAGCGTCGGTCGGCCCGCTCCTCGCGGCTCTCGCCGCGCCCGTCGTGGTGGCGGATGGTGTTTTCCGTGGACATACGGGGCGAATGCCCTCGCATCCGCCCCGTATGCGTGCCGTACGCGTCCCGACCGGGGTCAGCCCACCGGTCCGCGCAGCCGGCCGCGGCGGGCCGCCGCGACCAGTTCGGGGACGGTGGCGAGCTTGACCCGCGGCCGGCCGGCCGCCGCGCCCCGGGCCCGCTCGGCCCGGTCGATGGCGGCGAGCCCGCGGGCGTCCACCAGCCGGCCGCTGCGGTCGCGGGCGAGGCGCCCGAACGCCTTCGCGGAGCCGGCCGGCTTCGGCAGCCGGCCGTCGACGGCGTCGGCCAGGAGGCTGCCGACGGTCTCGGCGGCGCAGGCGCGGTTGGCGCCGATGCCGCCGGAGGGGCCGCGCTTGATCCAGCCGACGACATAGGTGGCGGTCATGCCGTCGACGCGTCCGGCGGTGTGGGGGACGGTGCCGGTGGCCTCGTCGAAGGGCAGTCCGGCGAGGGGGACGCCCCGGTAGCCGATGGCGCGGACGAGGAGGCCGGCGGGGATCTCGGCGGGGCCTTCGGCGCCGCCGGTGCGGACCGCGCGGACCGCGTCGGGGCCGAGGGCCTCCTCGGGCGCCGAGTGGAAGCGGAGCACGATGCGGCGGCGGCCGGTGTCGGGTCCGCGCGTCCAGTCCACGGTCTCGCGGGCGACGTCCTTCAGCAGGGCGGCCCTGCCGTCGGGGGCCGCGGCGTCGATGGACTCCGCGATCCGGGGGTCGTGGGTGTCGACGACGAGGTCGACTCCGGGTAGGTCGCCGAGGGCGAGGATCTCGGAGGCGGTGTACGAGGCGTCCTCGGGGCCGCGCCGGCCGAGCAGGACCACTTCGCGGACCCGTGAGGCGCGGAGGGCGGCGAGCGCGTGGTCGGCGATGTCGGTGCCGGCGAGGGCGGCGGGGTCGCGGACGAGGATCCGGGCCACGTCGAGGGCCACGTTGCCGGTGCCGACGACCACGGCCCGCTCGGCCGTGCCGAGGGAGACGGCTTCCGGCGCGGTCTCCGGGTGGGCGTTGTACCAGGAGACGAGGGAGGTGGCGGAGAGGCTGCCGGGCAGGTCCTCGCCGGGGATGCCGAGGCGGCGGTCGGACGGGGCGCCGACGGCGTACACGACCGCGTCGTGGTGGGCGGCCAGTTCCCGCGGGGTGATGTCCTTGCCGATCTCCACGCCGAGCCGGACGGTGGCCCGGGGGTGGGTGTGGAAGCGGGCGAGGGTGTCGCCTGCGCCCTTGGTGCCCGGGTGGTCGGGGGCGACGCCGTAGCGGACGAGCCCGCCGGCCACCGGGAGCCGGTCGATGAGGGTGACCTCGGCGTTGGTGTGGAGCAGCAGGTCCTCGGCGGCGTACATGCCGGCGGGGCCGGTGCCGACGACGGCGACCCGGATCGGGGCGAAGTCGGAGGGCAGGGAGCGCGCGAAGGAGGGTCCGCCCCAGGGGTGGAAGGTGGGGGAGGCGAGGACGGGGGCGGGTTCGCGGCCCTCGTAGTGGGCGGCGTTGATCGCCTCGTACTTCTTCAGCGGCTCGGTGAGCCGGTCGGCAGGGAAGATCGCGTCGACGGGGCAGGCGTCGGCGCAGGCTCCGCAGTCGATGCAGCTCTTGGGGTCGATGTAGAGCATCTCGGTGGTGCCGAAGTCCGGCTCTTCGGGCGTCGGATGGATGCAGTTGACCGGGCAGACGGCGACGCAGGTGGCGTCGGAGCAGCAGGTCTGGGTGATGGCGTAGGTCATGGCGGCGGCTCGGCTCGGCTCGGCGGGGTCAGAGGAGGTGGGCGCGCTGGTAGAAGCGGACGGCGGGGCGGGTCAGCATGCCGACGTCGCCGAGGAACTCCATGAGGCCGGAGCAGCTGGCGCGGAGCCGCGCCTTGTAGTGCTCGTTGGACGCCGCTTCGCGGCGGGCGCGCTCGGGGTCGAGGCCGGCCCGGACGTACACCTCGGGGTTCACCAGGCTGGTGATGATGTAGTACGCGGCGACGGCGACGATCAGTGCCTGGAAGTGGCGGCGGGCTCGGCCGGCGCGGGCGAGGTGGCGGCGGGTCTCGTCCCGGGCGAACTTCATGTGCCGGGATTCCTCGACGACGTGGATGTTGTTGATGGTCCGGACGAAGGGGACGACCCGCTCGTCGCGCATCCAGTCGCGCTGCATGACGTCGAGGACCTCCTCGGCGACGAGGATGCCGGCGTAGGCGGCCTCGCCGAAGCCGACGGTCTTCATGACCCGGCCGAGTTCCATGATGGCGCGCTTGGGCCGGTAGGCGGGGGCGCCGAGCTTCTGGGAGCCGCGGGCGAACATGATCGAGTGGCGGCACTCGTCGGCGATCTCGGTGAGCGCCCACTGGAAGCGGGGGTCGGTGTGGTCGGTGCGGTAGATGTCCCGGAGGATCATCTGCTGGAGGATCATCTCGAACCAGATGCCGGTGGAGGCGACGGAGGCGGACTCCTGGCGGGTCAGCTCCTTCTGCTGCTCGTCGGTCATCTCGTTCCAGTAGGCGGTGCCGTAGAGGCTGTTCCACTCGGGGCTCTGTCCGTGGAAGGACTTGTCGAGCGGGGTGTCCCAGTCGACCTCGACGGCGGGGTCGTAGCTGAGCTTGGCGGCCGACCGGAGGAGCCGCTCGGCGACGTCGTCGT
This sequence comes from Streptomyces sp. NPDC058052, assembly GCF_042885515.1. Lineage (NCBI taxonomy): Bacteria > Bacillati > Actinomycetota > Actinomycetes > Kitasatosporales > Streptomycetaceae > Streptomyces > Streptomyces sp. NPDC058052. The sequence goes on from NZ_JBHVRX010000035.1 coordinate 9,380, forward strand.
GGTCGTGGTGGTCCGGGCGAACGGTGCTGCTGGCCATCGGTGCGGCTCCTTGGGTCACGCGGTCGGCTCGTGGTCGTTCCTCCGCTTGTTAGACGTGGTGTCTAGCAAGCTTGTTAGACGGAACGTATAGCAAGGGTGTCGCGCGGGCTACCCCCCGGTACGGACTTTCTCGCCGATCGCCGCGCGGGGGCCCGTTCCCGGGCACGCGGAAGGGGCCGGAGCGTGGTCCGCTCCGGCCCCTTCAGATGCTGTCCGACCGTCAGAAGGTCAGGTTCCAGGCGTCGATCCTGCCGGTGTCCGCGCTGGCGTTGTCGTTCACGCGGAGCTTCCAGACGCCGTTCGCCACCTCGGAGGAGGCGTTGACGGTGTACGTCTGGACGATGTTGTCGGTGCCGCTGCCGGTCCGGTTGTGCACGGTGTAGACCGAGCCGTCCGGGGCGACCAGGTCGACCTTGAGGTCACCGATGTAGGTGTGCTTGATGTCCACGCCCACCTTGAGGGTCGCCGGCGCGTTGCCGGTCACCCCGCTGACGGTGATCGCGCTCTCGACGGTGGTGTTGTCGGCGATCGTCACGTCGGCCAGGTTCTCGAAGTACTTGCCGGGGGGCGGGGTCGAGCCGCCGACGGCCTTCAGCGCGTCCACGCGGCCCTCGCCGAAGAAGCCGTTCTTCGCCGTGGTGCCGGTGCAGCGGCTGTCCGAGGGGCAGGCCAGGTCGGTGGCGTGCTCGCCGAGCTTGGCCCGGATGTCCGCCGGGGTGTACGCCGGGTTGGCGCTGGCCAGCAGCGCGGCGACGCCCGCCACGTGCGGGGAGGCCATCGAGGTGCCGCTCAGCGAGGAGTACTTGCCGCCGGGGACGGTGCTGTAGACGGACTCGCCGGGCGCGGAGACCTCGATGACGTCGCGGCCGAAGTTGGAGAACGACGCCTTGGACGTGCCGCTGGTGCCGTTGGCCGCGACCGTGACGACGCCCGGCAGCTCGGCCGGGATGTCGAGGCAGTCGTTGGTGATGGTGCGGGTCACCGGCGTCGAGTCGTTCGGGCTCGACGAGTCGGTGGTCTTGTTGGCCAGGTCCACGTTGGAGTTGCCCGCCGCGGCGACCTGGAGCGAGCCCTTGCCCTCGGCGTACGCCTGGGCGCGGCCCACGCCCTCCAGGATGGCGGCCTGGTCCAGGTTGTTCGGGCAGTTGAACTGCCACGGGTCCGTGTAGTAGCTGTTGTTGGTGACCTTGAAGCCGTGGTCACCGGACCACACGAGGCCGCAGATGGTGTTCTCCGCGAAGAACAGGGTGCTGCCGGGCTCGGCGATGCGGACCGAGGAGATCTTCACGCCCGGCGCGACGCCGATGGCGCCCTTGCCGTTCTTGGCGGCCGCGACCGTGCCGGCCACGTGCGTGCCGTGCTGGTCGACGTCGCGCCAGGCGCCGGCGCGGGTGTCGGCCTTGCCGTAGGCGCAGGAGACCGAGTCGGCGGCGTTGAAGTTCGGCGCCAGGTCCTGGTGCTGGTCGTCGACGCCGGTGTCCAGGATGCCGACCTTGACCGAGGCGGAGCCCGGGTTGACGGCCCACGCCTGGTCGGCCTTGATCTGGGTCATGTCCGAGCGCACGGGCTCGGTCGTCGGAGCCGCCGACTGCGACGGGTTGGACGGGAGGGCCGGGTTGTACGCGTCGGCCGGGACGTCCGAGGTGCGGGTCGCGCCGACCTTCTGCACGCCCGCGACGCCACGCATGGTGGTGGCGAAGGAGGCGGAGGTCGAGTGGGCGACGATCACGCCGATGGCGTCGAAGGAGGAGAAGACCGAACCGCCGTTGGCGGCCACGGCGTTGCGGACCGCGGTGGTGTCACCGGGAGTGGTGATGACCAGGTAGGCGCGGGTGCCGGCGGCCCAGGCGGCGGAAGCCGCGGGCGCCTGCTGCGCGGCGCGGGCGGTCGCGGTGAAGGCCGCGAGCGGCTCGTTGTCGAGCGGGGCGGCCTGGGCGAGCGAGACCGGGCCCGCGAGCGCCAGCGTCGAGCCGAGGGCGATCGCCGCGAATCTCATCCGGCCGGATATGTGGGAAAACAATGCGTCCTCCGATGGCCCGGTGGCGCGGGTGGCGCCGGCCGGGCCCTGTGATGTGTGGGGTGGACGCAAGATCCCAGACGGGCGGAGCGGAAGGAAGCCTTCTGCCCGACAAGCCCGTTCATGTAACAGAATCTTGACTTGAACATGGCGAAAAGGGGGCGGATTTCCTCCGCCCGCCCCCTTTGCGCCCCGGTTGTGCGGCTACTTCAGGTAGGGGCCCGCGGTGCCGATCTTCCCGGGCCCGTTCAGGACGTACACCCGCAGGTTGCCCTTGCCGGGCGCGCCGACCGCGAGCGTGCCGCCGGTGACGACCTTGACGTCACCGGTGACGGCGTCGGTGTACGTGCCGTTCGGGATGCCGTTGTACGTGGCGCCGCCCGAGACGGTGACGAGCGCGAAGCTGTCCGTCGAGCCGCTGGTGTAGCGGCGCTTGTACGCCATGCCGCCCGAGATGCCCTCGGTCGAGTACTGGCCCATCTGGAGCGCGGGGACGGCCCGCCGGATCTCGTTCAGCCGCTGGACGTGCTTGACCAGGGGCTGCTGGAGCGTGGTCGCGACCTGGCCGCTCGCCTCGGAGACCTTCGAGAAGCCGGAGGCGGTGACCGTGCCGGCGAGGTGCGCGCCGTAGTAGGCGCGGCCGGTGGTCGCCAGCGGGCAGCTGGGCCCGCAGTCGATCTTCTGGCCCTTCTGGAACTCGATCTCGGAGCCGTAGTAGAGCGTCGGGATGCCGCGGAAGGTCCACATCAGGGACATGTTCTCGGCCCAGGCGTCGGTGCCGCCGGTGTAGCGCTCGCTGGACTTGTTCGGGCCGTAGTCGTGGCTGTCGACGTAGACGACGTTGTAGGTGGCGTCGTTGTAACTGTCGTCCGAGTCCTTGCCGTTGGAGAAGGCGTTGTACGCGTCACCGAAGTTCATGTGCATCCGCATGTCGATCACGTTCATGCCGGAGAAGCGGCTGTGGTCGGGTGCGTGGTAGCTGTTGCCGTCGAGGAAGGCGTTGGTCGAGGTCGGCTGGTTGCCGGTGCCCTGCTGCTGCTCGTAGTCGTACATCTCCAGAGCCGCCCTGGCGTCGTCGGCGGCGTACTCCTTGCGCTCCTTCCAGGTGAAGAACTGGGCGGAGTGGTTCACCGAGCCGCGGTTCCACTTGTCGTTGACGAAGGCCGCGACCTCGCCGAAGACGAAGAAGTTCTTCGCCGCCTCGGCGCCGTGGCGCTGGGTGACGCGCTCCTGGATGGCGGGGAGGAAGCGGCGGTTCCAGGTGGTGCGCGGGATGTGCACCGCGGTGTCGACGCGGAAGCCGTCGACGCCCATGTCGATGTACTTGTCGTACGCGCCGATCAGGTAGTTCTGGACGGCCGCGTTCTCGGTGTTGAAGTCCGCCAGGTCCTCGTGCAGCCAGCAGGACCGGGAGTCCTCGCCCTCCCAGTTGCCGATCCAGCACGGGTGGTAGAGCTCCTTCGGGAACATCCCCGAGGTCGGACTCGGCCACTGGCAGTTGTAGACGGTGTAGCCCTCGGCGCTCTTGCCGCCGGTCGGCTTGCCCCAGTTGACGCAGGTGTTGCCGGCGGGCTCGGCCGTCGACCAGAGGTCGCCGTTGTAGTACGACTTGCCGGTCTTGGTGTCGACGGTCAGGCCGTCGTACTCGAAGCCGGGCTGCTTCTCGTCGTAGTACCAGCTCCACTGGGTGTCCCGGACGCCGTAGACGGTCGGCGTGAACAGGCCCTTGGCGCCCCAGCGGGAGGAGTGGTTGTAGACGACGTCCTGGTAGATCTTCATGCCCTTGGCGTGGGCGGCGTCGATGAGGTCCTGGTAGGAGGCGCCGGCCGACTCCAGGCGCGGGTCGACCTTGTAGAAGTCGTAGCCGTGGTAGCCGTGGTAGTCGTAGTCCGAGCGGTTGAGGACCACCGGGGTGACCCAGACGGCGGAGAAGCCGAGGCCCTTGATGTAGTCGAGCTTCTGGATCAGGCCCTTGAAGTCGCCCCGGAACATGGGGTCGTCGCCGGCCGCGTTGCCCGACTTCACGTGCTGGCTGCCGCCCCGGTTGTTGGAGGCGTCGCCGTCGTTGAAGCGGGCGGTGAGGACGAAGTAGATCGGGTCCTTGCGCGGGTCGGTGCCGAGCGGCTTGCCGTTCGCCGGCGCGGTGGGTCTGTCGCCGGTCGTCGCGGTGGCCGGGGCGGAGGCGGGCGAGACGTTCCCGGCGGCGTCCACGGCCTTCACCGTGTAGGTGTACGCGGTCCGTTCGGCCAGGTCCGTGTCCGACCAGACCGTCGAGCCGACGTCCGTGACCACCGTGCCGGTGGTGCCGCCGACGCGGGTGACCTGGTACTTCGTCACGCCCCGGTCGTCGGTGGCGGCGTCCCAGGAGAGCAGGACGGAGACGCCGTCGGCGGTCGCGGTGACCCGGGCCGGGGCGGTGGGCGCCTGGGTGTCGGGCGGGGTGGCGGCGCAGGGATCGGTCGCGTTCGCGGTCACCACCCGGTCCCGGACGGTGGAGGTGCCGGTGCCGATCGTGTAGTCGGAGCCGCCGTTGTTGTCCCACACGCCGTTGCCGTTGTTGAACGCGGCCTTGAGGGAGCCGGCGGTGCCGAGGGCGAGCTCCTGCTTCCACCAGCCGGTGCAGGCGGCCGTCATGCCGAGCCCGGGCGCGGTCGTCCACGCGCCGCCGGCCGGCTGGTAGTGGACGTTGACCGTGGACCAGCCGAGGGAGGCCGAGGAGTAGTACACCGTCGCCTTGTTCGCGGCGGGCGGCGGCGTGTCGGCGCACGGGTCGGAGTGGGCGACCACACCGTCCTTCACGGTGATGTTCCCGGTGCCGAGGGCGTAGTTGCGGCCGCCGTTGTTGTCCCAGGTGCCGGCGCCGTCGTTGAAGGTGGCCTGGAGGCCGGCGGCGGAGCCGAGGCTGACGGTCTTCTTCACCCAGTCCGTGCAGGCGGGTTCCATCGCTGTGCCGGGGACCGTGGTCCAGGAGCCGCCGTCGGGCGCGTAATGCAGGTTGTGGGCCGGCCAGTTCTTGGTCTTGGTCCAGTAGTGGACGGTCGCCGTGTTCTCGGCGGCGGCCGCCGCCGGAGCGGCGGCGAGCGGGGCGGCGGCGGCCGGTGAGGCGCCGGGCGGCGCCGCGACCAGGCCGGTGAGGCCGGCGGCGACGGCGAGCAGCGCGAGCGCGCGCCGGCGCGGCCGTGTGCGGGTGGGGGACATGAGATCTCCAGACGGGGGCGCGCCGAGGACGGGGGCCGGTGGAGCGGCGGGGATCGGCCCCCGTGGAAGCGCGTGCGGAAAGTTGCGGAAAGTTCTTGCGTCGGCGGGAAGTTACCCCCGTGTGGCGCGCGCGTAAAGGGTCCGCGTCGAAGCGTTTCGAAGGGTGGGATTCACCGCTGCTTGAGGTGGGGGCCCAGCAGGGCGCGCCAGGACGAGTCGATCCGCCGGTACTCGGCCGGGCAGAGCGCGGCGCGGTCGCGGGGCAGCACTCCGTCCGGGTTGCCCTCGGCGTCCACCGCGTCGGCGAACCGCTCGGGATCGGAGCCGTAGAGCCAGCAGGCCCAGTTGAAGAACCGCTGCCCGTCCAGGGAGTGGACGTCGGAGTACGCGGCCACGCCCGGGTCGCCTCCCTCGGACGCCTGCCACATCGCGCCCCAGGCGTTGATGGCGGAGATCGCGTAGTCGGTGTGGCGTTCGTCGCCGGAGGCGAGGAGGAGGACGGCGAGCTGGTCGACCGCGTCCTCCTCGCGGCCGGTGACCGGCAGGTCGTACAGGTCCACGAGGGCGTGCCCGAGCTCGTGGAAGAGGACGCCGTTCGAGAGTCCGACGACGTCCTCGTCGGCGGCGGCGGTCCGCCGCGCCGGGGCGCCGTCGGTGTCGAGGGCGGCGAAGACCTTCCGGGCGTCGGGCACGAAGCCGTAGCAGTAGGTGATCCGCCCGGTCCTCCTGTCCCAGAAGGGGTTGGGCTCCGCGCAGCCGGCCGCGCGGAGCGGTACGTCCCGGGGCAGGGCGATCCGCGCGTCGGCGTAGGCGGCGGCGTCCTCCAGGACCCGGCGCTCCCGGAGGAAGGCGCGGGCGGCGCGCTCCCCGGCGGTCCGCGGCTCCTCGTACGCGACGACCAGCCGGCCCGCGCCCCGGCTCGGGCCGGTCGTGGGGGAGGGGCCCGCCGGGGTCGCCGCGCAGCCGGTCAGGAGGGCGGCGGCGAGGGCGAGTCCGCCGCGGAGGCGGGCGGTGGCGGGCATCGGCGGCACCTCGTCTCGTGGGCGTCCCTGCCGACGAGCCTGGCCGGAGCGTCCGGCGGGGGCGAGTCCGCCGCGCCGGACGGGTGAGGCGGGCCGTGCGGGGTCAGCTCCGGGGCCAGGGCCGGCCCTCCAGGCGTTCGATGTCCCGGTTGAAGCGCTCCAGGAAGTCCGCGAAGGCGGTCACGTCCCGCGGCGACCAGTGCTCCATGATCCGCTGGAGTCCGCCGATGTTGAAGGAGCGGTCGGCCTCCAGGCGGCGCTCGCCCTCGTCGGTGATGCGGAACTTGCGGGCGATGCCGCCGTCCGGGTCCGGGATGCGCTCGACGACGCCGGCCCGGAGCATGGCCGCGGTCTGCCGGTTGAGGGTGGAGGCGTCGAGCCCGAAGGCGTCGCTGAGCTGTCCGATGGACATCGGCCCGTGCATCCGGATCCGGGTGAGGAGCACGTACGCGCTGCGGTCGAGGCCGCCGGCGCCGACCCGGGTGCGGGGTGCGTGGAGGTGCGAGTGCCGGCTGAGCAGCATCGTCTCGAACTCGATGCGATCGGTCGCCTCGTCCGCCTCGTCCGGTGTGTTCACGGGAGGCTCCACGGGCGTGTCCTCGGGCTGGTCCATGGGGTCATTCTCTCCTGCGGCGGTGAGATGTGCATCATGCATGACTTGTGCATCATGCAATTGATGTGCATGATGCACAAGCCTTGCTTTCGTCACCCAGGGAGAAACCCGTGGACCGCGCCCAGACCGACGCACGCCCCGGAGGCGTCGTCGGCGTCCTCGCATTCGCCGGCATCGTGGCGGCACTCATGCAGACCCTCGTGGTGCCGCTCATCGGCGACCTGCCGAGGCTCCTGCACGCGAGCGCCTCCGACGCCTCGTGGGTGATCACCGCCACGCTGCTCGCCGCCGCCGTCGCCACCCCCGTCGCCGGACGCCTCGGCGACACCCTCGGCAAGCGGACCGTGCTGCTCGCCTCCACCGTCCCGCTGATCGCCGGCTCCGTCGTCTGCGCCCTCTCGGACTCCGTCGTCCCGATGATCGTCGGCCGCGGTCTCCAGGGCCTCGGCATGGGCGTCGTCCCCGTCGGCATCAGCCTGCTCCGCGACGTCCTGCCGCCCGAGAAGCTCGGCGGCTCCATCGCCCTCATGAGCGCCTCCATGGGCGTCGGCGGCGCCCTCGGCCTGCCGTTCTCCGCCGCCGTCGCCGAGCACGCCAGCTGGCGCGTCCTCTTCTGGGTGGCCGCCGCGCTCAGCGCCGTCGTCGCCGCCCTGATCTGGCGCCTCGTCCCCGCCGGCCGCCGCAACCCCACCCCCGGCCGCTTCGACGTGCCCGGCGCCCTCGGCCTCGGCGCCGGCCTCGTCGCCCTCCTCCTCGCCGTCTCCAAGGGCGCGAGCTGGGGCTGGGGCAGCACCACCACCCTCGGACTCCTCGCCGCCGCCGCCGTCACCCTGCTCGCCTGGGGCTTCTGGGAGCTGCGCACCCGCGACCCGCTCGTCGACCTGCGGGTCACCGCCCGCCCGGTCGTCCTGCTGACCAACCTGGCCTCGGTGCTCGTCGGCTTCTCGATGTACGCCCAGTCGCTGGTCGTCCCGCAGCTCCTCCAGCTCCCCGAGGCCACCGGCTACGGCCTGGGCCAGTCGATGATGGCGATGGGCCTCTGGATGGCCCCCGCGGGCCTCGCGATGATGCTGCTCGCCCCGCTCGGCGCCAAGCTCTCCGCCGCCCGCGGCCCCAAGGTCACCCTCTCCGTCGGCGCCCTGGTCATCTCCGCCGGCTACGCCTCCTCGCTCGCCCTCATGGGCTCCACCTGGGGCCTGCTCGTCGTCACCCTGATCTGCAACACCGGCGTCGGCCTCGCCTACGGCGCGATGCCCGCCCTCATCATGGGCTCCGTCCCCGCCGAGGAGACGGCCTCCGCCAACAGCTTCAACACCCTCATGCGCTCCATCGGCACCTCGGTCTCCGCCGCCGTCATCGGCGTCGTCCTCGCCCAGATGACCACGACCCTCGGCGGCCACACCCTGCCCTCCGAGAACGGCTTCCGGGCCGCGATGCTCATCGGCGCCGGCGTCGCCCTCCTCGCCTCGCTCGTCGCGGCCCTCATCCCCGCCCGGCACACCGCCGACGCCGGCGCCCCCGCCGAGGCCCCCGCCCCGGCGGCCGCCCGCGCCGCCTGACCCCCGGACACGGGCCCGCGAAGCGGTACGGGGACGAGGCGGCCGGCCCCGTACCCGTACCGCTCACGCCGTCCCGTCCGCCTCCAGCGTGAACAGCGCCCCGTCCGGATCCCGCACCACCACCCGGCGCCCGTTCCCGCCCGCCTCGGGCTCACGCGCCCCGCCCCACTCGCCGCCCGGCACCACGCTGCCGCCGTGCTCCGTCACCGCCGCCACCGAGGCCGTCAGGTCCGGCACCCGGAACCGCACCAGCCAGCGCGGCCGCAGCTGCGGCCGGGGCGAGGCGGCCTCCACCGGCCCGCTGTCCAGGCGGGCCACCGGCACCCCGGCCCGCCGCAGCACCACCCGGTCCTCCTCGTACGAGGTCTCGCAGTAGCCCGGCACGTCGTCCGTCCAGCCCAGCACCCCGCCGTAGAACACGGCCGCGTCGAAGGCGTTCCGGGTGTGCAGCTCCACCCACGCCGGCGCGCCCCGCTCGCCCACCTGCCAGCGCGACACCAGCCGGCCCTCCCACACCGCGAACGCGGCCCCGTCCCGGTCCGTCGCCAGCGCCGCCCGCCCCTGCGGCGGGTACGCCACCGGGCCCACGCCGACCGTGCCGCCCCGCTCCCGGATCCGCGCCACCGCCGCGTCGGCGTCCTCCACCGCGAAGAACACCGTCCACGCCACCGGCAGCGCCAGCTCCGCCGCCAGCGCGGCGATCCCCGCGACCGGCGTCCCGTCCCGCTCGCCCACCGCGTACGCCGACCCCGCCTCCAGGTCGCCCGGTCGGAACGTCCAGCCCAGCACCGCGCCGTAGAACCGCTCCGCCGCGCCCAGATCCCGCGCCGCCAGACTCAGCCAGCACGGCGCGCCCAGCGCCTCCGCCGTCGTCGGCTCCGTCACCGGACCACCTCCTTGACCGAGCGCCCGCCGGCCGGACGCCACCCCGCGCGCCTTCCCGGACCGGCCGCCCGGCACACCCCGCTTCACCCGGCCGGCGGCGGGGGAGACGTCAGGACGCCACCGGCGCGAGCCCCCGGGCCGCGTACGCCCGCACGTCGGCGTCCGGGTCCGCTGCCGCGGTCGCCAGCGCCGCCCGCGCCTCCGGAGCCGGGGCGTGCCCGAGGAGCGCGAGGACGGCCGCCTTGCGCACGTCCGCGTTCCCGTCCGCGAGCCCCTTCGCCAGCGCCGGCACCGCCCGATCTGCCGCGGCCGCCCGCAGCGCCGCCGCCGCCCCCGCCCGCACCTGCCACGCCGGATCGTCCAGCGCGGTCACCGCCCGCTCCGCCAGCGCCGGCGGGCAGCCGGCCGCCGCGAGCGCCCCGAACGCGGCGCCCCGCACCAGCGGGTCGGGATCGCCGAGCAGCGGGACCAGCGGCCCCGGCTCCGGCGACGGCACGGCCGCGAGCCCCCGGGCCACCGCCACCCGCACCTCGCGGGCCGGGTCGGCCGCGGCGCCGGACAGCGCGGCGACCGCGTCCACCGAGACCAGCGCCCGCACCGCCTGGAGCCGCACCTCCGTCGCCGTGTCGGCCAGCGCCGCCGCGTACACCCCCGCGTCCCCGAGCCGGCGGGCCCGCAGCACCTCGACCGCCACCGCCCGCACCGCGGGATCGGGCGTGTCCAGGGCGGCCCGCAGCCCGTCGCCCAGCGCGGCCCCGGCGTCCAGCACCTCCGCGAGCTCGCGGAGCGCCCCCACGGCCGCCGCCCGCACCGCCGTGTCCTCGTCCCGCAGCCGGGCCGCCAGCGCGGGCCCCGTGCCGGCGGGCACGGTCTCCGCCAGGACGGCGACGGCCGCCGACCGCACCTCTGGTTCACGGTCCGTCAGATAGGGTGCCAGAGCGTCGAGTTCAGGGGAGTCCTCGGCCAGCGCGAGCAGCCGCAGCAGCCGGGGGCCCGGGTCGCCGGGCCCGGCCGGCGCGGGCGCCGGAAGGGCCGACGCCGCCACCGGGGAGGCGGGCGGCACCTCGCGCGGTCCCGCCGTCGCGACCGGGACCAGCGCCACCTCGCCCAGCGGCCGCTCCGGGCCGCCGGGCGGCGCGAACTCCGGCACCGGCACCACGTACGGCTCCACCGGCCGCGCCGTGAACTCCATCGCCCCCGAGCCCGACCTGCGCAGGTCCAGATGGAACAGCCACTCCGCGTCGTTCTGCTCCGGGTGGTCGAGCCGCTCGTGGTACAGCCCCCAGCGCGACTCCGTCCGGGCGAGCGAGGCACGGGCCGCCATCTCCGCGCAGTCCCGGATGAACGACACCTCCGCGCAGCGCATCAGCTCGTGCGGCGTCCGCCCGCCCATCTCCGCGATCTCCCCCGACATCCGGTCGAACGCCTCGACCGCGAGCGACAGCCTCGCCCCCGACTTCGGCGGCGCCACGTAGTCGTTCACGAACCGCCGGAGCTTGTACTCGACCTGGGGCTGTGGCGGCCCGTCCGGGTTCCGCAGCGGGCGGTAGACCAGCTCGTGCGCCGCCTCCAGCTGCGCCCGGTCCAGCTCGCCCTCGTACGCCCGGTACCGTGCCGCGTCCTCGCCCGCCAGGTCGCCGTAGACGAAGGCGCCGATCATGTAGTTGTGCGGCACGCACGCCAGGTCGCCGGCCGCGTACAGGCGCGGCACGGTGGTGCGGGCGTGCGCGTCCACCCGCACCCCGGAGGCCGAGTGCCCGCCGCACAGGCCGATCTCGGAGATGTGCATCTCGATGTCGTGGGTGCGGTAGTCGTGGCCCCGGTTGGCGTGGAAGGTGCCGCGGGTGGGCCGCTCCGTGGAGTGGAGGATCGACTCGACCGCGCCGATCGTCTCCTCCGGCAGATGGCTCAGCTTGAGGTACACCGGCGCCCGGTCGGAGGCGAGTTCGGCCGCGAACTCGGCCATCATGTGCCCCGACCAGTAGTCCGACTCGACGAACCGCTCGCCGTGCCGGTTCACCTGGTACCCGCCGAAGGGGTTGGCCACGTAGGCGCAGGCGGGCCCGTTGTAGTCCTTGATCAGCGGGTTGATCTGGAAGCACTCGATGCCGGTGAGGGCGGCCCCCGCGTGGTACGCCATCGCGTAGCCGTCGCCCGCGTTGGTGGGGTTCTCGTAGGTGCCGTACAGATACCCCGAGGCCGGCAGCCCGAGCCGGCCGCAGGCGCCGGTCGCCAGGATCACCGCGCCCGCCCGGACGATCACGAACTCGCCGGTGCGGGTGTGGAGTCCGGCGATCCCGACCGCCCGCCCGTCCTCCGGGTGGGTCAGCACGCGCACCGGCATCACCCGGTTCTCGATCCGGATCCGCTCCCGCATCTCCCGCCGCCGCAGCTGCCGGTACAGGACCTTCTTCACGTCCTTGCCCTCGGGCATCGGCAGCACGTACGAGCCGGAGCGGTGCACCTGGCGGACCGCGTACGCGCCGTGCTCGTCCTTCTCGAACTTCACCCCGTACGACTCCAGGCGCCGCACCATGTCGTAGCCCCGCACCGCCGTCTGGCGGACCGTCGACTGGTCCACCAGGCCGTCGTTGGCACGGGTGATCTCGGCGACGTAGTCGTCCGGGTCCGCCCGGCCGGGGATCACCGCGTTGTTCACCCCGTCCATGCCCATGGCCAGGGCGCCGGAGTGCCGGACGTGCGCCTTCTCCAGGAGCAGGACGTCGGCGCCGTGGCCGGCGGCGGTCAGCGCCGCCATCGTGCCGGCGGTGCCGCCGCCGACGACGAGCACGTCGCAGGAGAGCTCGCGCGCGTCGGCGAGGGCGGGGACGGTGGTCAGGGGCGAGGACACGGAGGGCCTTTCTGGCAGGGGTCGACCGGGCGGGTTCAGAGGGAGTCGAGGACGCGGCGCCGCAGCGCCCGGGTGGCCGGGGCGTCCCGGGCCGAACGGTCCCGGGGGTGCGGCACGCCGAGCACCTCGCCGGACGGCAGCAGGGCGATCCGGTCCCCGAGGTGCACGGCCTCGTCCACGTCGTGCGTCACGAACACGACGGTCGCGCCGGTGCCGCGCAGGATGCCGGCCAGCAGGTCCTGCATCCCGGTCCTGGTGTGCGCGTCCAGCGCGCCGAACGGCTCGTCCATCAGCACCGCGCGCGGCCGGCCCGCCAGCGCCCGGGCCAGCTGCACCCGCTGACGCTGGCCGCCGGACAGCTGGTGCGGCCACTTCGCCGCGTGACCGGCCAGACCCACCCGGTCCAGCCACTCCCCGGCGGCCCGCCGGCGTCCGGCGCGGTCCACGCCCCGGATCGCCAGCGGCAGTTCGACGTTGGCCCGCACCGAGCGCCACGGCAGCAGCGCGTCGTGCTGGAAGACGAGCGCCCGGTCGGCGCCCGGCCGGCGGACCGGCTCGCCGTCCTGCGTGACCCGGCCCTCCGGCGGCGGCAGCAGCCCGGCGAGCGTCCGCAGCAGGGTCGTCTTGCCGCACCCCGACGGGCCGACCACGGTCAGCACCTCGCCCGGCGCGACCCGCAGGGTGAGCGGCCCGCCCAGGACGGTCCCGTCGGGGTGCCCGAGCCGCGCCCCGTCGAGGGCGAGCGCGGCACCCGCGGACGGGGAGGCGGCAGGAGGGGCGGAGGTGGCGCTCACGGGACCGGCTCCTTCTCGGGGACGGGGGTGTCGGTGGGTTCGGCGGGTTCGGCGGGTTTGCTGGAGCCGGTGGGTTCGGTGGATTCGGTGGGTTCGGTGGGTTTGGTGGATTCGGTAGGGCCTGTGGGGTCCGTGGGACTGCTGGGTTCGGTGGGGAGGGTGGGGAGGGGGGCGGCAGCGGGAAGGCCAGGGACAGTGAGGGGCGGGGGCGCGGTGCCGGTGGCTCCGGACTCCTCCGGGGGCCGCCCGGACGCGCCGCCGGCGCGCGGCGTCGCGCCCCGGGCCGCCGGGCCGGGCAGCCAGGCGGTGACCCGGCGCCCCACCCGTTCGACGCCGGTGGAGGTCAGCAGGCCCAGGGCGCCGATGGTGACCATGCCGACGAAGACGCCCGGATAGTCGACGACCGTGTAGTCCTGCCAGGTGCGGTAGCCGACCCCGTACTCGCCGGAGATCATCTCGGCGGAGATCACGCAGATCCACGCCACGCCGATGCCGACCGAGAGGCCGCCGAACACCCCGGGGAGGGCGCCCGGAAGGACCACCGACCACAGCACCCGGGCCCGGCCGCCGCCCATCGTCTGGACGGCCTCCTCCCACACCGGGCTCAGCGCCCGCACCGCGTGCCGGGTGGACACCAGGACGGGGAAGAAGGCGGCCGCGCAGGTGATGAAGACGATCCCCTGCTCGTTCGTCGGCAGCAGCAGGATCGCCACCGGCACCAGGGCGATCGCCGGGACCGGGCGCACCACCTCCACCAGCGGGCCCAGCAGGTCCGCCGCCCACCGCGAGCGGGCGATCGCCGTGCCGGCGGCCACCCCGAGGACCGCCGCCAGCAGGAAGCCCGTCACGATCCGGCGCAGACTGTGCCCGAGGTCCTGCCAGTAGGACGCGGTGCCCACCCGGTTGGCGAGCGCCGAGGCGACCTCGCCGACCGTCGGGAACTGCTCGAACCGCAGCCACAGGTTCACGTCGTACGCGGTGACCACCTGCCACAGGGCCAGCGCGGCGACCAGCGAACCGGCCCGGACCAGGCGGCGGCCCGCCGTCGTGGCCGCGCTCACGAGCCCGCCGCCCGTACCGCGTCCGCGTACGTCACGATCCGGGAGCCGGTGTGGGCCGCCACCCACCGCTCGGCCGCCGCCCGCGTCACGAAGGCGTGCCAGGAGCCGCCGCCGGTGACCCACACCGCCCGGTCCGCGAACCACGGGGTCCCGGTCGCCGCGTCCGGCACGTACGCCGCCCTGACCGTCCCCGGCCCCGCCTGCGCGACCGCCTTCAGCAGGTCGCCCGCCGAACCGAAGGCGCGGGTCGCGGACCGGCCGCGCAGCCACAGCTCCGCCTTGGCCGCGCCCGCCTTCGGATATCCGGCGGCGGCGACCGCGCGCTTCAGCGGTTCCGGGTCGACGAAGGCGTCCACGTCGACGTCCTTCACCAGACCGGCCTCCCGCAGCACCGGCACGTCCTCCTTCAGCGCGGCCAGCAGTTCGGGCTTCAGCTCGGGGTCGAAGGTCGCGATGCCCTGGGCGCCGTTGTAGAGGTAGACCACCTCCGCCGGCAGTCCCGTCTCCTTCGCGACCGACTCGGCGGACGCCACCGGAGCCGACCGCAGCCGGTCCGTGGCCCGCCGCTGCGCCCGGAGGAAGGCGTCCAGCACCCCGGCCCGCTCGCGCGCGAACTCCTCCCGCACGGTGACCCCGTGGAAGGTCGGCAGGTCCAGCTCCGCCCCGTCGTACAGCGCCCGCGCCTTGCCCTGGAAGGCGAGCAGCCCGGGCCAGGCCACGAACTGCGACAGGGCGTCCACACTGCCGCCCGCGAGCGCCGAAGCGCCCACGCTGGGCTGCTGGTTGAGCTTGGCGATGTCCTGCGCCGGATCGAGTCCCGCCCGGCGCAGCGCCCGGACGAGCGTGCCGTCGGCCGCCGAGCCGACGCTCGTCGACACCCGCTTCCCCTTCAGGTCCGCGAGCGACCGAAGCCCCGAACCCGGGGCGGTGACCACGGTGTTGAGGCCGCCGCGCAGGTTGTAACCGGTCACCGAGACGAGCCGGGTGGGCTCCTTCAGCTGCCGGCCCCGGGCCGCGTTGAGCAACAGCGGGAAGTCGCCCATCGACCCGATGTCGATCTTCCCGGCGGTCATCTGCGCGGTGATCGGCGCGCCCGTCGCGTAGTCCTGCCACTGGACCCGGTAGCGGACACCGTCCTTCCGGCCCTGGGCCGCCAGCTCCTCCTCGAAGTAGCCGAGCGAGCGGAGCAGGGTGCCGGCGGTCACCGTGTTGATGGTCTTCGACTGGTAGCCGACGGTCACCGTGACGGTCCCGCCGGACTCCTCGTCCGCGTCCGCGGGACCGCCGCAGGCGGTGGCGAGCGGGAGCAGCAGCGCGAGCGGCAGCAGTGACCGCGTGAGTCTCTTCTTCATGGGAGTTCGGTGCCTTTCACCGGAGCAGGTAGGGCATGTTGACGGTCACCGCGCCGGTGGGGCAGCGGGCGGCGCACGGGCCGCAGTACCAGCACTCGTCCACATGCATGTACGCCTTGCCGTCCGTCTCGCGGATCGCGAGCGAGTCCAGCGGACACATGTCGACGCAGAGGGTGCAGCCGTCGATGCAACGGGACTCGTCGATCGTCACGGGCACGTCGGCACGCTGGGGCACCAGGGGCATGGCGGACTCCGGGAGAAGGGAGGAAGGGGGAAGGGAGGAAGGGGGAAGGGGCGGGGGCGGGGGCTTCAGAGGGAGCGGCGCAGCACGCCGCTCATGGTGATCCGGTCGCCGCGGAAGCGGATGAACTCCAGGTCCACGGGCCGGCCGCACGGCAGATGGGTGAGGCGTTCCAGCATCAGCAGGGCGGCGCCGCGCGGGGCCTGGAGGACGGCCGCCGCGTGCGCGTCGGCGTTCACCGCCTCCAGGGTGATGTCGGCGTGGCCGAGCGGCCCGCCGGTCAGCTGCTCCAGGAGCCGGAACACGTCCGTGTTCTCCAGGTCGCAGCCGAGGAGCTCACCGCCGACGTCCATCGGCAGGTACGACAGGTCGAGCGAGAGCGGCAGCCCGTTCAGGCTGCGCAGCCGCTCCACGCACAGCACGTCGGAGCCGTCCGGCAGCCCGAGCCGGTGGGCCACCGGCCCGGGCGCCCGCACCGGGCCGAGGTTCCGCACCTCGTTGGTGACCCTCCCGTGCTCGTGCAGGGTCTCGGCGAGCCCCTGGAGCCGTTCCAGGCCGTGCGGGTACTTCTCGGCGACGACCACCGTCCCCACCCCCGGCTGCCGCTCCACGAGGCCCTCGCCGCGCAGCAGGTCGAGGGCCTGCCGGACGGTGTTCCGGCTGGCGTGGTGGTCGGCCGCCAGCACGTCCTCCAGCGGCAGCACCCCCCGGGGGAAGGCGCCGGTCAGGATCTGGTGCCGCAGCAGGTCGGCGAGCTGCCGGGCCCGGTCCGCGCGCAGCCGGCGGCGGCGGGCGGCGGCGACCGGGAGGGCGGCGGGGGTGCGTTCGGCGGGCATGGCAGGGAACGTAACCGGGGTGCGGCCCGGTTGGTGTTGCCGCAGTATTGCGCCACCGGAAGCGCGGGGCGTACGGCTCTGACCTGCATGGACGACGGGAAGGGGCGGAGATCCGCCACCACCCCGCCCACCAGCCGGACGGTCGGCCGCCCACCATCCGAACACCCCGGGGCAGGCGGCGCCCGGACCGTGCGGGCCCCGGCCGGTAGGGCATCGGCGGAGGGCCTCGGCTCCCCGGCCGGTAGGGGCATCGGCCGGAGGGCCCCGGCTTCCCGGCCGGAGAGGACGTCGGCCGGCCCGGCCGGGTCAGTCGGCGAGCGCCACCGTGAGGTGATGGTGCAGCAGGCCGAGGGCGGGCCGGTCCGCCGGGAGCAGCGGCACGACGAGCTTCCAGTAGCGGGCCATCACCCCCGTCTCCTCCCGGCCGAGCAGCTCCACCAGACGCCGGCGGAACGCGGGCGAGTCCGGCTCGCCCAGCGCCAGGGCGTAGGCGCCGGCGAAGCAGTCGAGCACGCCCCGGCCGGCGGGCGGCCGGCCCGCCCGCACCTCCGCGGCCGCCAGGCCGTACGCCTCCTCCAGCCCTTCGTACAGGACCGCCGGCCGGTAGCGCTCGCCCCGCAGCGGCGGGCCCGGCGCGTGCCCGGGCCGCGGGTCCGACACCAGGGCGCCCAGCCGGGCGAAGGCCCGCACCTGGCCGGGGGACGGATCGTCCGGCGGCACCGGCACCACCTCGTCCAGGACCCGGGCCACCAGCGGCGCCGGCAGCCGGACCGGCAGCGACCGGCGCCAGAACCGGACCACCGCGTCCGTCTCCGGCGGCAGCGCCGACGCGCCCAGCAGGGGCAGCAGTTCGGTCCGTTCCGCGCCGTCGCACTCCGCGAGCAGCCGCAGCGACGCCTCCCGCCACGCCAGGGCCGCCCGCTCCCGCGCCACGCCCCGCAGCTCCCCGGCGACCACGTCCGCCAGCCGGCCGTCGTCCTCCAGCGCCCGCGCCACCTCCGGCACGCCGAGGCCCAGGGCGCGCAGCGAACGGATCTCCCGCAGCCGGACCAGCGCCCCGGGCCCGTACCGCCGGTGCCCGCCGCCGCTGCGCCCGGCCTCCGGCAGCAGCCCCCGGTCCGAGTAGTACCGCACCGTCTTCACCGTCACCCCGGCCCGTCCGGCCAGTTCCCCGATGCTCCACGTCCCGTCCGTGTCCACCACCCCGCACCTCCCGCCACCGACCCTAGGCCCTGTCCGGACAGCCCCGCCTGGCGCGCGAGGTCCGGCACGTCCGGGCGGCCGGGCCGTGGGGGTCCGGCCCGCCGTTCCGGGGTGGAACCTCCCCCAGGGGGAGTTCCTACCCTGCCGGTGACCGGTCCGGCTCCGCCGGTGAAAGGTCTTGGTCACGAGACGCGAGGAGGCGACGATGACGGCGTACGTACTGGTGGGAGGCGCGTTCACCGGCGGGTGGGTGTGGGACGGGGTCGCGGAGCGGTTGCGCGGAGCGGGGGCCGAGGTCCACCCGGTGACCCTGGACGGCGGACCGGAGGCCGGACTCGGCACCCACATCGCGGAGTTGACCGGTCTCCTCGACCGGATCGGCGACCCGGAGGTCGTCCTCGTCGGGCACGACTACGGCATCCACCCCGTGCTCGCCGCCGCCGACCGGCGGCCGGACCGCGTCGCCCGGATCGTGTACGTCGCCGCCGGGCTCCCCTCGGACGGCGACCCGGCGCTGCTCCTCGTCCGCGACGAGACCGTCCGCGCCCGGCTGGCCCATGACACGGAGCCGCTGCCGCCGCCCCGGGGCCAGGAGTGGGCACGCTGGGGGAGCCTCGACGGCCTCTCCGCCGCCGACCTCGACCGGCTGGACCGGCTGGCGGTGCCCCAGCCCGCCCGCACCCTCACCGAACCGCTGCGGCTCGGCGACGGCGTGGACCGGGTGCCGGCCGCCGCGGTGATGTGCACGGCCGACGGACCGGGCGTCGACGTGGTCGAGATGCTGGTGCGCACGGGCCCGCCGCGGCTGCGGAAGCTGGCCGGCCCCGGCTACGCGTTCTTCGAACTCCCCGCCGGCCACTGGCCGATGCTCACGCACCCCGCCGAACTCGCCGACGTCCTGGTGCGGGCCGCGTCCGGAGAGGGCCGGAGGATCACCCTCGCGGACGACCAGCCCTCCTACGAGGACGTCGAGTTCCTGCTCGACGTGCCGGAGCTCCCGTACGAGCGGCACGGCCGTCTCGACGTGTACCCGCCGGACGCCGAGGGGCGCCGCCCCGCTGTCCTCCTCGTGCACGGCGGCCCCGTCGACGCCGACCGCACGCTCACCCCGCGCGACACCCCCTTCTACCGGGGCTACGCCCGCCACCTGGCCGGTCTGGGTGTGGTCGGAGCCACGGTCGACCACCGGCTGCACGCCCTGACCGACTACGCCCGCGCGGCCGGCGACCTGGCCGAGGCGGTCGACCGGCTCCGTGCCCACCCCCGGGTCGACCCCGACCGGATCGCGCTCTGGATCTTCTCCGGCGGCGGGCTCCTCGCCGCCGACTGGCTGGCGGCGCCGCCGCCGTGGCTGCGCTGCCTCGCCCTCTCCTACCCCGTCCTCGCCGCGCCGCCCGGCTGGGAGACCGTCGAGGTGCGCTTCCGTCCGGTGGCCGCCCTCGCGGGCACCGGTCCGCTGCCGCTGGTCCTCGTCCGCGCCGGGCGCGAACACCCCGCGTTCGCGGCGACGGTGGAGGAGTTCCTCGACGCCGCCGGGAAGCACGGGACGGACGTCGAGATCGTCGACGTGCCGGACGGCCGGCACGGCTTCGAGGCGTTCGACCGCACGGACGCCTCCCGCGCCGCCGTGGTCCGGGCGGTCCGCGCGGTGGTGGACCGGGTGGACGGTGCCCGATGATGGGGCGGTGATCTCCAGGGAACGCGCGGTCGCGCTCGCCGAGTCCTTCCTCGCCCGGGAGCTGCCGACCTGGCCGTGGGAGGGGCCGCCGCCCACGCCCGAGATCCACCACGTGAGCGAACACGCCGTCGGCTGGCTGGTCTTCTGGCGCTCGGCGGAGCAGGCCCGGGGCGAGACCCCGCGCGGCAGCTACGTCGGCGGCCACTACCTCGTGGACCGGCACGACGGGAGCCTCCACTTCGTCCCCGCGGTCCGGTGGGACGACGAGGGCTGGGAGGAGCAGTACCTCGTCGAGGTCCGGGGCGTCCGGCCGCCCGACCCGCTGGCCGCCGCGGTACGCGAAGTCGCCCGTTCCCAGGGCACCGTGGCCGCGATGGGCCTTCTGCGCCGGCAGGCGCCCCGCCTCGGCCCGCGCGAGGCGAAGGCGTACGTCGCGGCGGTGCGGGACGGCGCGGAGCCGCCGGAGGAGCTGGCCGCCCCGACCCGCCGGGAACGGGCGCCGCTCCCGCCGATCGAGACGGTCGCCGGGCCGGTCGCCTAGGCCGCGGCGGGGCGCTGGGCGGGACGGCGGGCGGGTCGGGTCCGGCGGGCGGGGCGGGGTGCCGGGCGTGCGGGGGCGCCCCGGTCGTGGTGCCGTACCCGTACCCGTACCCGTACCCGTGCCCCGGTCGGGTCGTGGCGCCGCCCCCCGACGGCACCACGACGTTCAGGACCGGCCCGCCACCCGCGTCGGGTCCCAGCCGCGCCGGGGCACCGAGTCCAGCAGGAGCCGGGTGTAGGGGTGCTCGGGCGCGCCGAGGACGCGGTCCACCGGGCCGGCCTCCACCACCCTGCCCGCCTTGAGCACGAGCACGTCGTCCGCGACGTGCCGGACCACCGCCAGGTCGTGGGTGACGAAGAGGTAGCCGATGCCGGCCTCGCGGCGGATCTCCCGCAGCAGGTCCAGGATCTGCGCCTGGATCGAGACGTCGAGCGCGGCGACCGCTTCGTCGAGGACCAGGACGCGGGGCTCGACCGCCAGCGCGCGGGCGATCGCGACCCGCTGGCGCTGGCCGCCGGAGAGACCGCGCGGCAGCGCGGCGGCCTCGCGGGCGCCGAGTCCGACCCGGTCGAGCAGGTCCGCCACCCGTGCCGCGCGGGCGGCCGGGGCCAGCGGGGTGTGCAGGCGCAGGACCTCGTCCAGGCAGCCGCTCACGGGGATCCGCGGATCCAGCGACAGGTACGGGTCCTGGAAGACCATCTGGATGTCCCGGGCCCGGGCCAGACGTTCGGCCCGGCCCCGGGGCCGGGCCGAACGGTCGCGGCCGTCGAGCCGGACCGTGCCGCCGTCCGCGCGCTCCAGTCCCACCAGCATCCGGACCGTGGTCGTCTTGCCGCTGCCGGACTCGCCGACGATGGCCAGCGAGCCGCCCGCCGGCAGGGCGAACGACACCCCGTCGACCGCCAGGTGGTCGCCGTACCGCTTCCGCAGCCCCTCGACGACGAGGCCCTTCTCCACGACGGTCGTCACAGCGCGATCCCTTCCTCGGCGCGGAGGCACGCGGCGTAACCCTCGCCGTGCCGTGCCAGTGCGGGCTTCTCCTCCGTGCACCGGGCCACCGCGTGCGCGCAGCGCGGGGCGAAGGCGCAGCCGGCGGGCTGCTCGGCGAGCGACACCGGGCGGCCGGGGATCGGCCGGGGCGCGGGCGCGCCGGCCTCGATCCGCGGGGTGCAGGCGAGCAGGCCCGCGGTGTACGGGTGCCGGGGCCGGTCGAACAGCTCGTCGGTGGACCGGGTCTCCACGATCCGGCCCGCGTACATCACGTACACCCGGTCGCAGACGGCGGAGGCCAGCTCCAGGTCGTGGGTGACGAAGAGCATGCCGGTGCCGCGTTCGGCCCGCAGCCGCGCCAGGATCGAGATGACCTCGGCCTGGGTGGTGACGTCGAGGGCGGTGGTCGGCTCGTCGGCGACGAGGAGCGCCGGTTCGGCGGCGAGCGCGGCGGCGATGACGACCCGCTGGAGCATGCCGCCGGAGAACTGGTGCGGGTGGCGGCGCAGCGCCCCGCGCGGGTCGCGGATGCCGACGGCGGCGAGGAGTTCCTCGGCGCGGGCCGTCGCCTTCGCGGCCGGGGTGCCGGAGGCGCGGAGCCCCTCGGTGAGGAAGTCGCCGACGCGGCGCAGCGGGTTGACGGAGGCGCGGGGGTCCTGGAAGACCATCGCGACCTCACGGGCCCGCAGGGAGGCCAGCCGGGCCCGGTCCATGGTGAGGACGTCGGCGCCGTTGACCAGGACCCGGCCGGAGGTGCGGGCGCCCTTCGGGAGCAGGCCGAGGACGCTGCGGCAGGCGACGGACTTGCCGGAGCCGGACTCGCCGACCAGGCCGACGGTCTCCCCGGGCCGTACGGTCAGGCTGACGCCGTCGAGGATGGGCCGGGCGGCCCGGCCCTCGGGCAGCCGCAGCTCCAGGCCCTCGATCTCCAGGACGGGAGGGGGTGTCGATCGGTTCATGGTGTCTCCTTCTCCCGACGCGCGATGCGGTCGGCGAGGCCCTCGCCGACGATGCCGAAGGCGACCACCGCGAGCACGATGCACACGGACGGCGCGAGGGCCGGCAGCATCGCGCCCTGGAGGACCGCGCCCTGGCCCTCGTTGATCATGGCGCCCCAGTCGGCGGCCGGCGGCTGGACGCCGAAGCCGAGGAAGGACAGCGCCGCCAGGTCCATCAGCGCGTAGCCGAAGTTCATCGCGGACTGCGCGAAGACCGTCGGCGCGATGTTGGGCAGCAGGTGCCGGACGCAGACCGTCCAGCCGGACCAGCCCTGCACCACGTACGCCTCGATGTACGGCCGCGCCTTCTCCTGCCGGGCGATGCCGCGCACCAGGCGTCCCACGTACGGGGTGTACGCGACGGACATCGCGATCACCGGGGCCGTCATGCCCGGGCCGGTGACGGCGACCAGGAGGATCGCCAGCATCAGGCCCGGGATGGAGAAGACCAGGTCCATCGCGCGGGAGAGGAGCGCGTCGGCCCAGCCGCCGCGCCACGCCGCCACCACGCCGAGCAGGGTGCCGAGCAGGGTGGAGACGGCGACGACGAGGAGCGGGCCGAGGAGGCCGGTGCGGGCGCCGTGCAGCAGCCGGGACAGGATGTCGCGCCCGGACTGGTCGGTGCCGAGGAGGTGGTCGCCGGTGGTGCCGACCAGGCTCGCGCCCAGGTCGAGCGCCTCGGGGTCGTACGGGGCGAGCAGCGGCGCGAACACGGCGACGAGGACGAGCACGGCGAGCACCGCGACCGAGACCGTGAAGAGCGGACCCTGCCCGAGGAGGCGCAGCCTCCGCAGGCCCGGCCTGCGGTAGGGCACCGTGGTGAGGGTGGTGGTCATGAGGAGCCTTCCCCGGGGGAGAGACGGGGGTCGATGAGCGGCGCGAGGAGGTCGACCGCGAGGTTGACGAGGACGAAGGCCACGACGCTCAGGAGGGTGACCGCCTGGACGACCGCGAAGTCCTGGGAGGTGACCGACTGCACGAGCAGGGAGCCGAGGCCGGGCACGTCGAAGGCGGTCTCCACGATGGCGGTGCTGATCAGCAGGCCGGCGAGCATGGTGCCGCCGACGGTGACGACCGGGCCCAGCGCGTTGCGCAGCACGTGCCGGCGGACCACCGACCGGCCGGCGACGCCCCGGGCGCGGGCCACCTCGACGTGCTCGCGGCCCAGTTCGTCGAGCATCGCGGAGCGGGTCACCCGGGCCAGCAGGCCCGCGAAGGTGAGGGCGAGCGCGAGCGCCGGCAGGGTCAGCTGGTGGAGCCGGGGTCCGAGGCCCTCGGCGGCGCCGCCGCCGGGTCCCGGGAACCATCCGAGCTGCACGGAGAAGAGCGAGACGAGCGCGATCGCGGTGACGAAGGACGGGGTGGCCGTGGCCACGCCGGTGCCGATGAGCACCGTCTTGTCCAGGAAGCCGGGGCGGAGCGCGGCCAGGATGCCGGCGCCGACGCCGAGCACGGCGACCAGAAGGGCGGCGTAGCCGACCAGCAGCGCGGTGCCGGGGAGCCGTGAGCCGAGGAGCGCCGTGACGTCCTGGTGGTACTGGGCGGAGCGGCCGAAGTCGCCGGAGAGCACGCCGCCGAGCCACTTGCCGTACTGGACCACGAGCGGGTCGTCCAGATGGTGTTCGGCCCGCAGGGCGGCGACGGTCTCGGGGGACGCGGGGCGGCCGTGCAGGAGGAACGTGACCGGGTCGCCGGGGGCGAGGTGGACGGTGCCGAAGACGACGACCGAGGTCACGAGGAGCACCGCCACGAGGCCGGCGAGCCGGCCGGCGAGGAAGCGGGTCATGACTGCGCGGCCCCGATCGTCGCGGCCCACGGGTAGTAGAGCTGGGCGATGCCGGTCGGCGCGCCGGTGATCCGCTTGCCGAGGAAGACCGAGTGCGGGGCCTCGTAGACCGGGATGATCGGCAGCTCGGCGAGGGCGATCTCCTGGACCTTCGCGGTGAGCTCGGTGCGCTTGACGGGGTCGTACTCGGTGTTGGCGCGGTCGAAGGCCAGGTCGTACTCGGCGTCGGACCAGTTGCCGTAGTTGCCGAAGTCCCCGGTGCGCAGGTACTGGTAGAACTCCAGGGGGTCCGGCGTGTTGTCGTAGCCGCTGGTGATCACCAGGTCGAGGCCGTCGCGGGCGGCCGGGTCGACGAAGAGGTTGCTGTACGCGTCCGGGGAGACCGGCTGGAGCTTGACGTCCAGGCCGATCTGGCGCCCGGCCGCCTGCACCGCGTTGGCGACGACGCTGATCTCGGGGGCCAGGGTGCTGGTCGCCAGGGTCACCTTCCTGCCGGTGGCGCCGGCCTCCTCGATCAGCTTCTTCGCCGCGGCCACGTCGTGGGCGGGCTCGGGCAGGGTGTCGAAGAGCGAGGCGGTCTTCTCCGGGACGAGCGACCAGGCACCGCGCGCGGCGGGGGCCTTGGCCGGCACGCCGACGCCGCCGGCGGCCGCCTTCACGATGTTCTTCCGGTCGAGCGCCATGGACAGCGCCTTGCGGACCCGGAGGTCGCCGAGGGTGCCCTTGAAGTCCGTGACGGCGAGGTTGTACGCGCCGGTGTTGGGGCCGAAGTACAGCCGGCCCTTGCCGCTGGTGCGCAGCTGGGCGAAGGAGGAGGACGGCACCATGTAGCCGCCGTCGGCCGTGCCGGAGAGGAAGGCGTTGGCGCGGGCGGCCGAGTCCTCGACGAACGTGAACTTCACGGAGTCCGACTTGGGGGCGAGCTTCGCGTCCCAGTACTTCCCGTGCTTCTTCAGCGTGATGCTGTCGCCCTGCGCCCACTTCTCCAGGGCGTAGGGGCCGGTGCAGTTCAGCCCGCCCTTCGGGGTGCCGTAGTCCTTGCCCTCCTTGGCGAGGGAGGCGGCGCTGACGACGGTGCCGGGGGAGGCGGCCAGGAGCTCGTGGAAGAGGGCGTCGGCCTTGCCGAGCCTGATCGTCACCTCCAGCGGGCCGGACTTCTCGATGGAGTCGACGGCCTTGAAGGCGGAGCCCCACGGGGAACCGGTGGCCGGATCCATCTGGCGCTTCAGGGAGGCGACGACGTCGTCGGCGGTCATCACGGTGCCGTCGTGGAACGTCACGCCGGGCCGGAGGGTGTAGACGAGGGTGCGCGGGTCGGGCTGCGCCCACTTCACCGCGAGGCCGGGCTCGATCTTCAGGTCCGGGGTCACCCGCAGCAGCTGCTCGCAGACGTTGGCGAGCACGGTGTTCGGCGGGAAGTCGTACGCGAGGGCGTAGTCGAGGGTGTACGGCTCCGCGTAGAGCGACCAGGTGAAGGAGGAGAGCGGGCCCTTGGCGGCCGGCGAGGTGGGGGTGACCTCGAAGCCGGCGCCACCGGCGGTGCCGGGCGGCGGCTGCGTGGCGCCGGAGCAGGCGGTGAGGGCGGCCGCGAGGGCGGCGGTACAGGCGAGTGCGATGAATCTGGGCGTGCGCATGCAGACCCACCCCTTTACGGGTGTAGTGACGGGCGCTGGGGGATGGAGCGAGTATTGATGCGGGAACGTTCCCGCACAAGGGTTCCAGCGAGCTTTGCGGGAACGGTTTTGCAATGGTCACGGGGGTGGCAGCATCAGCCCATGACCGAAGCTTCAGAGCACGGCGGAGCACCCCCGGAGCAGGGCGCGACGACCCCGGGGCGTGACGGGACCGGCGCGCGCGACGACGGCACCGGCGGCCGGCGGGACGGCCCGGGCGTCCGGTCCGGGGGACCGGGCGGCGGGCACGAGGGGCCGGGCCCGCGGTGGGACGGGCCCGGGGGCCGGCACGCCGCCGCCGTCCGGCGCGACGACGGTTCCGCCGCCGCCCGGCCCGCCGCCGCCCGCCCCGCCGCACCGCCCGCGCCGCGCGTCCGCCTCGTCGACGTCGCCCGGGAGGCCGGCCTCTCGAAGACCACCGTCTCGGCGGCCCTGAACGGCACCGGTCGGCTCTCCCCCGAGATCCGGGAGAAGGCCCGCGAGACCGCGCGCCGCATGGGCTACCGGCCCAACGCCACCGCGCGCCAGCTGCGCGCGGGGCGGGCCCGGCTGATCGGCTACGTGGTCGGCGAGCTCGCCGACACCCCGTGGACCTTCCTGGAGTCGCCGTACTTCGCCCGCCTCACCGGGGCCACCGCCGCCACCGCGCTCGCACGCGGCTACGCGGTGGTGCTGCTGCCCGCCGGCTCGCTCCAGAGCGAGTGGGCGGCGCTGCCCCTCGACGCCGTGGTCGTCGCCGACCCCGTCGCCGACGACCGGATCGTCGAGGACCTGCTGGCCGCCCGCATCCCGGTCTTCAGCGACCGGTCCGTCGAGGGCCGGCCCGGCGCCCACTGGGTGGACGTCGACGCGGCCGCCGCCGTCGGACAGGCCCTGGACCACGTCCACGCCCAGGGCGCCCGACGGCCGGTCCTCGTCGTCCCCGACTCCACCACCCGCTTCCACCGCGAGGTGGACGAGGCGCACCGGGCGTGGTGCGCGGCGCACGGACTGCCGGAGCTGGCCGTACGGGTCGCGGAGCCCGGCAACGGGCCGGTGATCCAGGCCGTGGAGACCGCCCTGGCCGCGGGGCCCGACCGCCCCGACGCCCTCCTGGTGGTCGCCGAGGCCAGCCCGCCCCTCGTCCTCGGCGCGGCCCGCCGGCACGGCTACGACGTCCCCGGCGACCTCCTCGTCGTCTGTGTCAGCGAGGACGAGACCGCCGTGCACACCGAGCCGCCCGTGACGACCCTGAGCCTGCGCCCCGACGCGGTCGCCGAGGCGGGGATCGCCCACCTCGTCGCCGTGCTGGAGCAGGGGCACGAGGAGACCGGCGGGGCGCTCGTGCCGGTCAGGCTCGACGTCCGGGCCTCGTCGCTGCGGCCCGGACCCGGCCCGTCGGGCGGAGCACCGCCGGAGCCGTACGGGGCCGCCGGTCAAGCCCCGTAGACCAGTTCGCCGCCGACGTACGTGCGCTCCACCCGGGCCTCGGCGATCTCGTCGGCCGGCGCGGCCGTGATGTCCCGGTCGAGGACGACGAGGTCGGCGAGGTGGCCCGGGAGCAGGCTGCCCGCGTCGTCGTGGCCGTTCACATGGGCCGCGCCGGCGGTGTACGCGGTGAGCGCGGAGAGCAGGTCGATGCGCTCCTCCGGGTAGAACACCCGGTCGTCCTCGGCCGCCGGGTCGCGCCGGTTCACGGCGACGTGGACGCCTTCGAGCGGGTTCGGGCTGGAGACCGGCCAGTCGCTGCCCGCCACCAGGGTCGCCCCGGCCCGCAGCAGCGAGCCGAACGGGTACTGCCAGGCCGCCCGCTCCGGCCCGAGGAACGGGATCGTCAGGGTGTCCATCTGCGGCTCGTGCGCCGCCCACAGCGGCTGGATGTTGGCGAGGGCGCCGAGCGCGGCGAAGCGGTGCAGGTCGTCAGGGTGGACGACCTGGAGGTGGGCCAGGTGGTGGCGGTTGCCGCGCCGCCCGTTGGCCTCGATCGCCGCCTCGACCGCGTCCAGCGCCTCCCGCACGGCACGGTCGCCGAGCGCGTGGAAGTGCACCTGGAAGTCGAGGGCGTCGAGCTCGGCCACGTGGCCGCGCAGCGCCACCGGGTCGACGAAGCTGAGACCGGTGTTGCCGGTCGCGCAGCCGCAGCCGTCGAGGTACGGGGTGAGCATGGCGGCCGTGAAGTTCTCCGCGATGCCGTCCTGCATGATCTTGATCGAGGTCGCGCGGAACCGTCCCGACGTCAGCTGCTTCCGCCGGTCGACCAGTCCGGGGATCTGCTCGGAACCGCGCTCGCGGTCCCACCACAGCGCGCCGGTCACCCGGGCGGTCAGCGAGCCGTCCCCGGCCGCCGTCAGATAGGCGTCCGCCGGGTCCGACATCCCGTTGAACGACCCCAGCAGGGCGTCCTGCCAGCCGGTGATGCCCAGCGAGTGCAGCAGCCGCTGCGCCCGCAGCAGACCGGCGAGCCGGTCCTCCGCGGTCTTGTCCGGCACCAGACGGGACACCAGACCGGTCGCGCCCTCCTGGAGCATGCCGTTCGGGGTGCCGTCGGCCTCCCGCTCGATCCGGCCGTCGGCGGGATCGGGGGTGTCGGCGGTGATCCCGGCCAGCTCCAGGGCCCGCGTGTTGGCCCAGGAGCCGTGGTGGTCGCGGTTCGACAGCAGGACGGGGCGGTCCGCGACGACCCGGTCGAGGAGCTGCCGGGTCGGCATGCCGCCCTCGAAGCTCTCCATGGACCAGCCGCCGCCGGTGATCCACTCCCGGTCCGGGTGGGCCTCGGCGTAGGCGCGGATCCGCGCCAGGTACTCCGTGACGTCGACGCTCTCCGTGAGGTCGCACTCGGCCAGCTCGCAGCCGCCGCCCACCGCGTGGATGTGGGAGTCCTGGAAGCCGGGCAGCAGCAGCTTGCCGGTCAGGTCCACCACCTCGGTGCCGGGCCCGATCAGTTCGCGCACCTCGTCGTGGCCGACGGCCGTGATCCGGTCGCCGGTCACGGCGAGCGAGGAGGCCCGGCTCCGCGCCGGATCCAGGGTGAGGACGGGTCCTCGGGTGAAGACCAGATCGGCCTGGGGCATACCAGCTCCCTTGCGTGCGGCCGCGCCGGGGAGGGCGCGGGGCGGACGACGGGCCGGCCGGAGCGCGGGAGCGCGGCGCGGCGGGCGTCGGACGGGGTCGCACCGGCCGGCGGCCGGAACGCGGTCCGGTGTCGCCGTACGGGTGACGGGCGCCATGGAAGCCCGCGAGCCGTTTACACGTCAATGGTGTTGACGTAAGGTCCCGGCCATGTCCGCACGCGTCGTACCCGAAGGAAACCGGCAGCGCCGCCGCCCCACCAAGCAGGGTGCCGTCCTCTCCGAACGGCTCATCATCGACACCGCGCTGCGCCTGGTGGCCCAGCACGGCGCCGAAGCCCTCTCCGTACGCAGGCTCGGCGCGGCCCTCGGCGCCGACCCCAGCGCCCTCTACCGCTACTTCCGCAACACCGACGCCCTGCTCCTCGCGATCGCCGACGAGGTCATCGGGCGGGCGCAGGAGGGCTGGGAGGCCACCGGCGACTGGCGGACCGACCTCCGCGCGATGGGCCTGCGCATCCACGGCTCCTACGTCGCCCAGCCCCAGGCCGCCCTGCTGGCCGCGCACCGCACGACCGGCCGCTCCCACGAGACGCGGGCGGTCGAGAAGATCCTCGGCATCCTGCGGGACGGCGGCTTCCCCGACCCCCTGGCCGTCCGCGCCTACCACGCCTTCGTCGACCAGGCGCTGGCCTTCGCCGCCCAGGACGCCGCCGCCGGCGCGATGCCGCCGGCCGCGCGCGAGGCGGACGCCGAGGTCTGGGGGCAGGTCTACGGCCGCCTCGGCGCCGACACCCACCCGCACATCGCGGCGACCTTCCCCCTCCTCGCCGCCGACATGCGCGGCAGCGGCTACCCCTTCGCCCTGGAACTCATGCTGACGGCCCTGGAGACCCTCCACCCGGACGCCCGGGGACCCGCGGAACGGGGCCGGGAGCGGCGCCCCTGAGACGGCGTCAGGCCGTCGGGACCGGGGTGTGACGGCCCACCGACGCGAGATCGGCCGAGATCCGGCCGGCCGTCTCCCGCAGCTGCGGGAGGAGCGTCGCCAGACTCTCCTCCGGGGTCGAACGGCCCGCGTGCAGCGCCACGTTGAGCGCCGCGACCACCCGGCCCGCGCCGTCGCGGACCGGCACCGCGACCGACCGCAGGCCCTCCTCCAGTTCCTCCTCCACCCAGCCGAACCCCCGCCCGGCGGTCGCCGCCACCGCCTCCCGCAGCTCCCCGGCCCCCGTCAGGGTCCGGGAGGTCAGGGCCTCCGGGACGATCCGCCCGAGCCGTGCGTCCCGCTCGGCCTCCGGCAGCGCCCCGAGCAGCACCCGGCCCATGGACGTGGCGTAGGCGGGCAGGCGCGTGCCGACCACGATGTCGATGTGCAGGAGCCGGCTCCCCGCCACCCGCGCCACGTACCGGATGTCGTCGCCGTCGAGCACCGCCACCGACGCCGACTCGCGGACGGTCCGCACCAGCCCGACCAGGTGCGGGGTGGCGATCTCGGGGAGCGTGAGGGCGGAGAGCCGGGCGTGGCCGAGTTCGAGGACGCGGGGGAGGAGGACGAACCCCCCGGCGTCCTCGCGGACGTACCCGAGGTGGCGCAGGGTGATCAGGGCGCGCCGGGCGGTCGCCCGGGGCAGTCCGGCGAGCCGGGCGAGATCGGTGAGCCGGGCCGGCCCGCGGACGGCTCCGAAGGCGCGCAGCACGTCCAGGCCCCGGGCCAGGGACTGGAGGAACCCGGAGCCGAGCTCGTCCTTGAGGACGGGGGCGGCGGAGGGCGCGTCGGGACCCGGCCGCCCGGCGCCGCCGCCGTCGGTGGCGGCTCCGGTGGCGAGCGCGGCCTCCATCGCGGCGACGGTCCGCGTGAGCGCCGGCAGGGCGAGCGCCTCCAGGGCCGTGGCGTCGTGCCGGACGGTGTGGCTGACGACGCTGACCGCGCACACCACCGCCCCCGCCGGGTCCCGCACCGGCAGGGCGACGGCCACCAGGCCCGGCTCGATCAGCTGGTCGTCGACCGCCACGCCCCGCTCGCGGGCCCGGAGCACCCGTGCGGCGAAGCCGGTCCCGTCCGGGTGGCCCCCGCCCCCGGCGGCCGTACGGTGCCGCCCCCGCCACGCGGCGCACCGGGCCTCGTCCCAGTCGGCGGCGAACAGGGCGCCGGGCGCGCAGCGTTCGGCCGGCAGCAGGTCGCCCGGGCGGAAGGAGATCGCCATGGCCCGGCGCCGGGTCGCCTGGGTGAGGAAACGGACCCCGTCCCCGTCGGGGACGGCGAGCGACACCGGCGCGTCGAGCAGCTCGGCGAGCTCGGCTGCCCGCGGGCCGAGGAGGGACGGCAGTCCGCAGTGGTCCAGATAGGCGTTGCCGAGCTCGGCGGCGCCGGGCGCGAGCAGCAGGTCGCGCCCCTCGGCGCGCAGCACGCCGAGGACGGTGAGCGTGGTGGCGATCCGGTCGACCGTGGAACGGGCGAGCCCCGTCGTCCGGGCGATCTCGCCGAGCCCCCGGCGTCCGCCGGGTCCGGCGACCACGGCGCGCAGCACGGCGAGCCCCCGGTCGAGCGG
This sequence comes from Streptomyces sp. NPDC058052, assembly GCF_042885515.1. Taxonomy (NCBI): domain Bacteria; kingdom Bacillati; phylum Actinomycetota; class Actinomycetes; order Kitasatosporales; family Streptomycetaceae; genus Streptomyces; species Streptomyces sp. NPDC058052. Next base: position 40,316 of record NZ_JBHVRX010000035.1, read on the forward strand.
GCCGACCACCTCGTCGGGCTTCGCCGTCGTCATGTTCCCGTCTCCCTCGTCCCGGACGCGGGAGAACCGTACCCGGCCCCGGGACCCGGCGGCCCGCGGGCCCGGGCACGCCGAGGGGGCGGCCGCCGGCACCGGCGACCGCCGCTGAGGGGGGACGAGGGTCAGGCGAGGAAGCGGTAGACCGCCTGGGCCGCGCAGGCCGGCTTCTCGGCGCCGTCGATCTCGACCGTGAGGTCCACGACGACCTCGACGCCGCCGCGGACCTCCTCGACCGAGGCGATCCGGCCGTGCGTGCGGATCTTCGCGCCGACGCGGACGGGGGAGGGGAAACGGACCTTGTTCAGGCCGTAGTTGACGGCCATCGAGACGCCCTCGACCCGGAGCAGTTCGCTCCACATGGGGATGAGGAGGGAGAGGGTGAGGTAACCGTGGGCGATCGTGCCGCCGAACGGGCCGGCGGCGGCCCGCTCCTCGTCGACGTGGATCCACTGGTGGTCGCCGGTGGCGTCGGCGAAGGTGTTCACCCGGGGCTGCGTGATCTCGACCCAGGCGCTGTGGCCGAGGTCGGCTCCGGCCCGGGCGCGGATCTCGTCGATGCCGTGGACGGTGAGGGACATGGTGGTTTCTCCAGAGGGTCAGGCGGTGGGTTCGCTGCCGTAGCGGTCCCTGAGGGGGCCCTTCAGCAGCTTTCCGGTGGCGTTGCGGGGCAGTCCGGGGGCGAGGACGACGCTCCGCGGGATCTTGTAGCGGGCCAGCAGGCCCCCGAGGTGGGCGAGGAGCTCCGCGGCGGTCGGCGCGGTGCCGGCGCGGGGGACGACGATCGCGCGGCCTACCTCGCCCCAGCGGGTGTCCGGGACGCCGATGACGGCGGCCTCGGCGACGTCGGGATGGCGGAGGAGGGCGTCCTCGACCTCGGCGGGATAGATGTTCTCCCCGCCCGAGATGATCATGTCCTTGAGGCGGTCGACGAGCGTGACGTAGCCGTCGGCGTCGACGGTGGCGACGTCCCCGGACCGGAAGCGGCTCCCGTCGCGGAAGGCCGCGGCGGTCGCTTCCGGGAGGTTCCAGTAGCCCGGCGTCACGTTCGGCCCCGAGACCACCACCTCGCCCTTCTCGCCGGGCGCCGCCTCCGTGCCGTCCGGGCGCAACACCCGTACGTCGGTGAAGAAGTGCGGCACGCCCGCCGAACCGGCGTGGCTCGCCGAGTCGGCCCGGTCCAGGACGAGCGCGCCGGGCGCGGTCTCGGTCATCCCGTACCCCTGGACGAAGGCGAGCCCCCGCTCCAGGTACGTCCGGGCGGTCCGGCTCGGCACGGGCGCCCCGCCGCACAGCAGGAGCCGCAGACGGGACAGGTCCGCCTCCCGCCAGCCGGGGGCGGCCGCCATCGCGTCGTACATCGTCGGCACGCCGAACAGCGCGGTGACACCGTGGAACTGGATGAGGCGCAGCGCCCGCTCCGGGTCGAAGGCGGACTCCAGGACCACCGTGCCGCCCTTGAGGAGGGTCGGCAGGCAGCTCATGTTGAGCGCGCCGGTGTGGAAGAGCGGGGCGCTGACGAAGGCGATCTCGTCGGCGGTGATGTCGGTGTCGACGACGACGTTGAGGCTGTTCCAGACGATGTTGCCGTGGGTGAGGACGGCGCCCTTCGCCCGGCCCGTGGTGCCCGAGGTGTACATGATGAGGCACGCGTCCTCGTGCCCCACCTCCTCGTCGAGCGGCTCCGCGGCCGCGGCGGCGAGCAGCTCCTCGTACGACCGTCCGGGACCCTCGCCCTCCACGGAGAGGAGGGTGACGGTCCCGGTGACCGCGGCCAGCTCGGCCACCTTGCCCTCCGGCTGCCGGGCGTGCACCAGCACGCCGCTGCCGGAATCGGTCAGCTGGTACGCCAGCTCGCTCGTGGCGAGACGGGTGTTGAGCGGCACGAAGACCGCGCCGAGGATCCCGGCCGCGAACAGCGTCTCCAGATACGCCGGATGGTTCGGGCCCAGGAAGGCGACCCGGTCCCCGCGCGCCACGCCCATGTCCCGCAGGGCGTGGGCCAGGCGGGCGGAGCGGTCGTGGAGCGTCGCGTAGTCGTACGAGCGGCCCTCGTGGACGAGGGCGGTGCGGTGGGGACTCCTCCGGTTCCGGCGGGCCGGCCAGGACCCGATGCCCTGGTTGCGCATGGCGTCCTCCTCAGGTGGTGGTGAGGCCGAGGAGACGGGCCGCGTTCGACTTGAGGATCTTCGGCCGCACCTCGTCCTTGACCGGCAGCCCGGCGAAGTCCGCGAGCCAGCGGTCCGGCGTCAGGAGCGGGTAGTCGGATCCGAAGAGGACCTTGTCCTGGAGCAGGCTGTCGGCGTACCGGACGAGCTGCGGCGGGAAGTACTTCGGGGACCAGCCGGACAGGTCGATGTACACGTTCGGCTTGTGGGTGGCCACCGCCAGCGCCTCGTCCTGCCAGGGGAAGGACGGGTGGGCGAGGACGATCCGCATGCCGGGGAAGTCGGCGGCGACGTCGTCCACGTCCATCGGGTTCGCGTACTTGAGCCGGATCCCGCCGCCGCCGGGGGCTCCCGCGCCGATGCCGGTCTGCCCGGTGTGGAAGACGGCGATCGCCCCCGCGTCCTCGATGGCCTCGTACAGCGGGTAGGCCATCCGGTCGTTCGGGTGGAACGCCTGGAGGTTCGGGTGGAACTTGAAGCCCTTGACCCCGAACTCCTCGACGAGCCGGCGGATCTGACGGACCGCCGCCCTTCCCTTGAACGGGTCGACGCCCGCGAAGGGGATGATGACGTCCGGGTTCTCGGCGGCCGCCTCGGCGATCTCCTCGTTCGGCACCGGCGCGGTGCCGGTGGCGGACTCCGCGTCGACGGTGAAGACCACGCAGGCCATCGACCGCTCGCGGTAGTACGCGGCGATCTCCGGGAGCGTCGGGTGCCGGTGCTCCGCCTTGAAGTACGTGCCGGCGGCGGCGTCCAGCTCGGCCGAGAGCGACGCCCCGCCCTTCGCGGACACCTCGGCGTGGGCGTGCATGTCGATGGCGACGAGCGCGTCGAGGTCCATCACGGCGCCGCTCACAGGACCGGGGCGGGGATGCCGTAGGTCTCCGGGGCGCGGCCGACCGAGACCGGCCAGGCGGCGGCGATCGCCTCCGCGCTCCAGCCGCCGTCCGCGTACGCCACCGCGATCTCCCGCGGGTGCGACCAGAGGGCGAGTTTGTCGCCGCCGACGCCGATGCACTGGCCGGTGACTCCGGCGGAGGCGTCCGAGGCGAGGAAGGCCACGAGGCCGGCGACATCCTCGGCGGTGCCGAACCCCTCGCCCTTGCGCAGGCTGTCCGGGAGCGGTGTGCCGTCCCGCTCCAGCGCCTCGATGTGCGGGGCGAAGACCGGGATGGTCCTGGTCATGGCGGTGGCGGCGACCGGGATGACCGCGTTGGCCGTGATGCCGGCGCGGCCGAGCTCCATCGCCCAGGTGCGGACCATGGCGGCGATGCCGGCCTTGGCGGCCGCGTAGTTGGTCTGGCCGAAGTTGCCGCGCTGTCCGGCGGGGGAGCCGGCGACCACGATCCGGCCGCCGTCGCCCTGTTCGCGCATGCGCTCCACGGCGGCGCGGACGCAGGTGAAGGTGCCGCGCAGATGCACCTGGACGACGGTGTCGAAGTCGTCGTCGGTCATCTTCCACAGCACGCGGTCGCGGAGCACGCCCGCGTTGGTGACCATCGTGTCGATCCGGCCGAAGCTGTCGACGGCGCGGGCGACGAGCGCCTCGGCGGCCTCGGTCGTACCGGCCGGCACGACCTCGGCGACGGCCCGGCCGCCCGCCCCGGTGATCTCCTTCACGGCCGCGGCGGCGGCCTCCGCGTCCACGTCGTTGACGACGACGGCGGCGCCGGCGGAGGCGAGTGCGCGGGCGTAGGCGAGACCGAGACCACGGCCGCTGCCGGTGACGACGGCCACCTTGCCGGTGAGGTCGATCCGGTTCGCCTGATTCACCTCGTTCGCCTGATGCGGCTGGTTCGTCTGGGGAGTGGTCATGGACGGGGTCCTTCCCGTGAGTCGGGGGAGGCCGGGGGCGGGGCGCGGGATCGCCGCCTCGCTCACGCACCGGCGGCGCCAAAGCTAGGCAACTTCTCGTCTGCGGTCAACAGAGTGCCGAACATTCATGTCGAGGGTGCCCGCCCGGAGAACCCGCCCGCCTACGCTGTCCCCGTGACACCACCCGCCCCGCGGCCCACCCCGGAAGCCGAGCCCGACGCCGGCGAACGGGGCGGCGCGCCCCGCCCCCAGTCCCTGATGCTGAGCTTCTTCGGGATCCACGTGCTCGGCACCGGCACCGCGCTCTCCTCGGCCAGCGTCATCGACGCCCTGGCCCGCGCCGACGTCGGCGAGGACGCCGTCCGCTCCACCCTGACCCGCATGGTCGGACGGGGACTCCTGGACCGGCACAGGCGCGGCCGCCGCATGTACTTCTCGCTCACCGACCGCGCCGCCGCGGTCCTGGCCGACGGCGAGGAGCGCGTCCGGCGCACCGGCGTGGTCAACCACGCCTGGGACGGCACCTGGACCCTCGTCGGCTTCTCGCTCCCCGAGTCCTGGCGCCGGGAGCGTCACGACCTGCGCTCCCGGCTCGTCTGGGCCGGCTTCGGCCCGCTCCAGAGCGGCCTGTGGGCGGCCCCCGGCCGCGTCGACGTCGCGCCCCTCGCGGCGGAGCTCGGGCTCGGGGACCGTATCAGGGCCTTCCACGGCCAGGCCGCCGCGCCGACCGAGGCCGGTCCCCTGCTCCGTACCGCCTTCGACCTCGACGCCATCGCCGACGGCTACCGCGCCTTCCTCGCCCGCTGGGGCGACGACGGGCCCGGCACCTCCGGCGCCCGCGACGACCTCGGCCGCCAGCTCCTGCTGCACACCGACTGGCTGGAGCTCGTCCGCCGCGACCCGTACCTGCCCGCCGGACACCTCCCCGACGCGTGGCCCGCCGAGGCCGCCGAACGCGCCTTCCGCGGACTCTCGGAGCGGTACGACCCCGGTGCCAGGCGCATCGCGGAAGGGCTCCTCGATCGCTGGGACCCTCAGGGCTGAGAGGTGCCGGCGCAGGTCAGGGAGGTGTGTCGAGCCTTACGTCAACACCATTGACCTTGCTCGGCGCGGCCGGGTCTCATGGGCGGCACCTCGGAAGGAACCCCGCGACCGGGCTCCTCCGCGATCCGAAGGACACCCCATGGACCACCTGACCTCGCTGCGGGACGCCGCCCCGACGCCGTTCTGGCTCGACGACCCCCGCCGCCCCCGGGCCACCCCCGCCCTCGTCGGAGGCACCACCTGCGACCTCCTGGTCGTCGGCGGCGGCTACGCCGGCCTGTGGACCGCGCTCGTCGCCAAGGAGCGCGACCCCTCCACCGACGTCGTCCTCATCGAGGGCGAGGAGATCGGCCACGCCGCCTCCGGTCGCAACGGCGGCTTCTGCGAGGCGAGCCTCACCCACGGCCTCGGCAACGGCCTCGACCGCTGGCCCGGCGAGATCGCCACCCTCGAACGCCTCGGCCGCGAGAACCTCCAGGCCATGGAGGACACCATCGAGCGGTACGGCATCGACTGCGACTGGGAGCGGACCGGCTCCCTCACCGTCGCCACCGAACCCCACCAGGTCCCCTGGCTCGCCGAGGAGGCCGAGACCGCCGCCCGCCACGGCGCCGACACCGCCCTCCTCGACGCCGACGCCGTCCGCGCCGAGATCGACTCGCCCACCTTCCTCGGCGGCCTGTGGAACAAGAACGACACGGCCATGGTCAACCCGGCCCGCCTCGCCTGGGGCCTCAAGCGGGCCTGCCTCGACCTCGGCGTCCGCATCCACGAACACACCCCCGGCCTCGCCCTCGACGAGCACGGCGCCGTCGTCGCCGTCCGCACCCCCTACGGCCGGATCACCGCCCGCCGCGTCGCCCTCGCCACCAACGCGTATCCGTCGCTGCTGCGCCGCCACCGCCTCTACACGGTCCCCGTCTACGACTACGCGCTGATGACGGAGCCCCTGAGCGCGGACCAGCTCGCCGCCGTCGGCTGGAAGAACCGCCAGGGCTGGTCCGACCCGGCCAACCACTTCACCTACGTGCGGATCTCCGCCGACGACCGCATCCTGTGGGGCGGCTACGACGTCGTCCACACCTACGCCGGCCGCGTCAGCGCCGACCGCGACCAGCGCCCCGAGACCTTCGCCACCCTGGCCCGCACCTTCTTCACGACCTTCCCGCAGCTGGAGGGGATCCGCTTCAGCCACGCCTGGGGCGGGGCCATCGACACCAGCACCCGGTTCTGCGTCTTCTTCGACACCAGCCACCACGGCAAGGTCGCCTACGCCGCCGGCTTCACCGGCCTCGGCGTCGGCGCCACCCGCTTCGGCGCCGAAGTGATGCTCGACCTGCTGGCGGGCGCCCGCACCGAGCGCACCTCGCTCGAACTCGTCCGCCGCAAGCCGCTGCCCTTCCCGCCCGAGCCCGTCCGATCGATCGGCATCGGCATCACGCAGCGCTCGCTCACCCGGGCCGACCGCGACGAGGGCCGCCGCGACCTGTGGCTGCGCACCCTCGACCGCCTCGGCCTCGGCTTCGGCAGCTGACCACCCCCTGCCCCTCCCCTTTCGTGCGCCGCCCTCCCGAGGGCGGCGCACGAACGGGGGGAGCGCCGTCCCGCGCCCGCGCCGTACGCTGGCCCCCGGACGCGGGAGGGAGCGGTGATGGGCGGACGGCTGCTGCACGTCTTCGACATGGACGGCACGCTGCTGAGGGACACCTCGGCCAGTCTGGAGATCGCCGCCCGGCTCGGCTGCCTGGACGAACTCCGGTCACTGGAGGCCGAGTTCGGGGCCGGAACCGTCGACACCCGGGGCTTCGCCGCCGCCCTGTACGGGCTGTGGCGGGAGCTGACCCCGGACGTCGTCGCCGCCGCCTTCGACGGAGCGCCGTGGATGGGCGGACTCCCGGAGGTCCTCGCGGACATCCGGGAGCGGGGCGACCGGGCCGTCGTCGTCACCATGTCGCCGGACTTCTTCGCCGGCCGGCTGCGCGGTCTCGGCGTCGACGACGTGGTGGCCTCCGGCTTCCCGCCGCCGCCCTTCCGGTCGGCGCCCGACCCGGCCAGGATCCTGGTCCCCGAGGACAAGGTGACCGCCGTGGACCGCATCCGTACCGCCCTCGGCCTCGACCGCGACTCCTGCGTGGCCTACGGCGACTCCGGCTCGGACGTGCCGCTCTTCTCCGTCCTGCGCCACACCGTCGCCGTCAACGCCGCGCCGGGGCTCCGCGCCCTGGCCGGCGCCGGCTACGACGGGGACGACCTGCGGGCCGCGTACGCCCTGGGCAGGGAGCTGCGCGCCCGCACCTGAACGAACCGGTGCGGGCGCGCGGTTCGCGGGTCACCAGGTGACGGGCCTGCCCCCGAAGGCGACGGCCAGCGAGCCGTTCGCGGCGAAGGACCAGCCGAGGGCGCCGGTGTGGTTCGCGCACCGGGAGCCGTTCGTCCCGGACCAGAACTGGTTCGTGGCGTCGGCGTCACCCACGAGCTTGTCGTGGGTGCCGGTGCTCGTGCTCCGGCAGGACGTGTTGCCCCGGAAGACCGACGTGCCCGCCTCGAAGGTGTAGTTGCGCTGCGCGTTGTCGACCGAGATGTTCTCCGAGACCTTCAGCGAGCCGGGGTTGCTGTTGTACGTGAAGCCGTGCTTGCCGTTGCGGTAGGCGATGCTGCGCCGCACGACGTGGTCGACCGCGATGGACTCCCCGCCGAGCTTGTAGCCGTTGCGGTCGCCGTTGGCGTTCACCGTGCCGTCGGAGAGGGTGCCGTTGGTGTACGCGAGGGAGTACTCGATCGTCACCGGGTCGATCGGGCCCGTGTCCGGCTTGGTGTAGAGGTCCCAGCCGTCGTCGATGTTGTGGTGGGCGACGGCGTACCGGAAGACGTTCCCCGGTCCGGTGGTCAGCTTCGCGGCGAAGCCGTCGGCGTTCTCGCCGGCCGTGTCGGCGTTGTCGTGCGACTCGACGCTCACCATGAGGTTGCGGGCCGGCCACCGGTCGCGCGGGGTGCTGGAGGCGATCCGCCCCAGTTGGAGACCGGTGTCCCGGTTGAGGCGGGTGACCGTGCGCTCGATGACGTTGTCGCTGCCGCCGACGTAGATGCCGTTGTCGCCGGCGCGCTGGACGATCAGGCCCTTCACGTGCCAGAAGTTCCCGTTCAGGGCGAGGCCCCGGTGGGAGGAGGACTCGGCCATCGCGGAGAAGTCGAGGACGGGGGTCTCGCCCGGGTAGGCGGCGATCGTCTTGCGGGCGGCGGAGGTGCCGTCGTTGCCCGCGGCGACGGTCACGGTCTGCGCGTGCGCGTACGTGCCGCCGCGCAGGTAGATCGTGCCGCCGGCGCCGATCCGGGTGATCGCGGAGGCGAGCGTCGTCGGGTCGGCCTGGGTGCCGGAGGCGCCCGCGGTCCCGGCGGGCGACACGTAGAGCGCGGGGCCGGAGGGGGCGGGGGAGTCGGCGGTGACGAGCTCGACGTGGTCGACGTTGGGCAGCCCGGCGGCGGTCGTCGGGCTGAGCCGGACGGTGTTGTTCCCCGCCGCGACCGGCACGGTGAACGTCTTCGACGTCCACCCGGTCCAGGTGCCGGTGGACTCGAAGGACGCCCCCGCCGCCACGGTCGTCCCGCCGACCACGACGTCGGCGGGGCGGGCGGCGGTCGTGCCGTTGGCGAACCGTACGGTCAGCGTCGCGGTCCCGGCGGCGGGAGCCGACACGGTGAACTGCGCGGACGCGCCGACGGCGTTGGTGCCGTTGCAGAATCCGCTGCCGGAGAAGCCGGTCCATTCGGAGTCGATCGTTCCGGTGCAGACGGCGGGCGAGGACTCGGCCTCGTACCGGGCCGTCGCGGCCTGGGCGCCGCCGGTGGCGGACAGCGCGACGAGGGTGCCGGCGACGAGGCCCACGCTCACGGCGAGGGAAGGGGTGCGCATCGGTGTCTCCTGGTGGGGGAGGCGGCTCGGACACGGGCGGGAAAGCGCTTTCTCGCATGCGCCGCCGACGGTAGGCGGAGTGTCGGAGACACGTCAATATGCGGGTACGTGATTGAGGTTCATGAATATGAACGAGAAGGGGTCGTCGAGACGCGGGACGCGACGCGGGGTGGGACGCGCGTCGGAGCGCGTGTGGGGGCGCGTGTGGGGGCGCGCGTGGGGGCCGCGCGGGGCGACGCCCGGCGGTCAGTTCGCGGCGTCGCCCGCGCCCGCCGGCGCGGGGTGCGCGCGCAGGACCATGAGCGAGTCCTCCAGGGTCGCCACCATGGCGAACGGGAACCGGTCGAGCTCCAGGCGGAGGGCGACGTCGTCGGGGTGGGCCCCCTCGCGCACCCCCTGGGTCAGCTCGGCGGCGGCCCGCGACGCGCCGGCGCGGCGGAGGAAGCCGGCGGCGTCCGTGCCGGTCCCGGCGGCCCTGCCGGCGACGTACTCGGCGCAGGCCAGGTCCTCGTCGGCCCGCCCGTCCTCGCCGGTGACGACGAACGTGACGGCGCCGGCCGCACGGGCCCGCAGGACCCGGGCGGTCGCCTCCGCGACCACGAACCCGGCGCACAGCACCAGTTCCGCGTCCTTCACCGCGAGGGCGCCGACCGTCCCCGCCGTGGTCTTCTGGACGACGGTCCGCCCGGTGAGGTCGGCGGAGCGCAGCAGCCCGGGCGAGTTGACGAGGTCGAACCCGGGCGCGGGCGGCCCGTCCTTGAGGGCCACCCACTCCGGGTGGCGGGTCCTGAGGGCCAGGGCCTCGTCCAGCGACGCGGCGAGGACGATCCTCTCCGCGCCCCGGGCGAAGGCCCAGGCGGCCACGGTGTAGGCGCGCATGACATCCACCACGACCGCCACGGACGGGACTTCGGTGAGCTCGGTGATGCCGAGGAAACGGGCGTCCATCCGGATCATGATTCCGTACGGGCGCCCCGCGGAGCGCCGGCCGTGAGCCGCTTCACACCCGCGGTCTCGCCGTGCGAGACCGCCACCGCCTCTCAAGTGTCGTTCAGGCGAAGGGAGTCGGCGCAGGGGCCGCGGACGCGGACGCGCGAAAATACCCGGGGCTCCGAAGCGGTCCGCCCTATGATGGCGCGATGCCGTTGATCAAGAACGTCCAGATCACCTTCGACTGCGCGGAACCCGAGCGCGTCGCCCGCTTCTGGTGCGCGGTGCTCGGGTACGACACTCCGCCGCCGCCCGAAGGGTTCGGCTCCTGGGGCGAGTTCGACCGCGCGGAGCCCGGGCGGCGGGGTGCGGACCACGCCGCGATCAACCCCGTGGGCGGCGAGCCGCGGCTGTTCTTCCAGCGCGTCCCCGAGGGCAAGGTCGCCAAGAACCGCGTGCACATCGACGTGCGGGCCGGCACCGGACTCGTCGGCGCGGAGCGCCTGGCGGTGCTGGAGGCCGAGTGCGCGCGTCTGGTCGCGCTCGGCGCGGTGCACGACTACACGCTGTACGCGGACGGCGAGAACGAGTCCTGCATCGCGATGCGGGACATCGAGGGCAACGAGTTCTGCCTCGACTGACCGCGCCCGGACGGGCGTTGGGCCCGCCGAGCCTCCGGCCCTCCGGCCCCCCGCCGCATCCGGATCGCCGGCTCGCACCGGAGGCGACGGGGCGGGCCGGAGCCGTGTTCCCCGCGCGCTCCGGCCGCCGGCCCCGCCCCGTAATTCGTTTGACCGGACCCCGGGCCGCCGCTGCACTGGTCCGGGGCGCCACAGGGCCGTGGTGCCGGCACGAGGAGGCAGCGCCAGCGATGGAGATCCGTTCCACCACCGACGAGGACCTCACCGTCTTCGTCGACACCATGCTCTCCGCCTTCGGGCTCTTCGCCGAGGGCCCGCCCGAGGGCGGCGCCTGGTGGTCGGCGCTGGAGATGGACCGCAATCTGATGGCCGTCGCCCCGGACGGGCGGCCCGTCGGTACCGCGGGCGCGTACACCTTCGAGCTCACCCTGCCCGGCGGGACCGTCGTCCCGGTCTCCGGCGTGACCGCGGTGGGCGTGCTGCCCACGCACCGGCGCCAGGGCGTGCTCAGCGCGCTGATGCGGCATCAGCTCGCCGAGCTGCGGGCCCGGGGCGAGGTCCTCTCCGTCCTGCTGGCCTCCGAGGCCCTGATCTACCGCCGGTTCGGCTACGGACCGGCGACCTCCACCCAGCGGCTGACCGTGCCGCGCCACCGGGGCGCCTTCGCGCCGCTCCGGGCGCCCGGAGCGGACGGAGGGCAGGCGGCGCGGGACACCGGATCGGTCGAACTGCTGCGGAGGGCCGGCTGCGGCCCGGTCCTCGAAGAGGTCTACGACCGCTACCGCCGCGCCCAGCCCGGGGCGCTCTCCCGGCCGCACCGCTGGTGGGCCCTGGGGGCCGGACAGCCGCCGGTCGCGTCGGCCCGGCGCCACGTCGCCGTCCACCGGGACGCCGGCGGGAAGGCGGACGGGTACGCCTCCTACTCCGTCGACTCCGGCACGCTGACGGTCGACGAGATCGTCACCGCCGACGACGCGGTCTTCGCGGCGCTGGCCCGCTTCGCGCTCGGCCACGACCTCGTCACCCAGGTCGTCTTCCGGCACGTCCCGCCCGGCCATCCGCTGCGCCATCTGCTCGCGGACTACCGCGCCGGCGAGGTCGGCCACGACTCCGACTGGCTCTGGGTGCGCCTGCTCGACGTCCCGGGCGCCCTCACCGCGCGCGGCTGGCTCACGGACGGCGAGCTCGTCCTCGACGTCGACGACCCGTTCCTCGGCGAGCGCGCCCGCCACCTGCTGACCGTCCGGGACGGCAAGGCCGACTGCGTGCCCACCGACCGCGAGCCCGACCTGTCGCTGGACGTCGGCGACCTGGGCGCGGTCTACCTCGGCGGCACGGCTCCCGGCACCCTCGTGCGCGCGGGACATGTGCGGGCCCACCACGCGGACGCGGCCGCCCGCGCCGACGCCCTCTTCCGCACGGACCGCCCGCCGCACTGCCTGCACTGGTTCTGACCGGACGCGCGGGTCCTCCACGAGGGGGCCCCGCGCCCCACGGCTGCCGGCACGGGCAGGCGTCACTTCCACGGTCGCCGCCACGGGCAGGCCCCGCGCCCACGGCTGCCGCCACGAGGAGACCCCCGCGCCCGGGCCGCCGCCACGGGGAGCCCTTCCCCCGATCGGATCCGGCGCCGACGGCCTCCCGGGGCGCCGGTTCAGGCATTTCCGGCGGCCCGTCCGGGCTTCAGGCGTTCTCGGGCCAGGCGTCGCTACGCCATTCGCGTTCCTCGACGCCCCGGTCCCGGTGCGCGGCGAGCGCGGCGGCGAGGTCGCCGTGGACCTCGATGACCACCAGGCCGTCGCCGAATCCGGCGTCCGCCCCGCCCTCGGGCACGGCGGCGAGTTCGAGCCCGCGCCCCTCGGCGGCGAGCCGCGCCGCGGCCTCGGTCACGGCGAGCCGCCCGCCGTCGGACCATCCGCGCAGCCCGGTCAGGTCCAGCACCACGGGCCCGGTGCCGCGCGCGAGCGCCCAGCCGACGGCCCCCTGGAACCGCCCCACGGCCTCCTGGCCGAGGAAGCCGGCCAAGGAGAGCACACCGAGGCCGGGGTGGATGGTGTACCGCCACTCGATGGTCATGGTCGTCTCTCCTCGCTCCCGGCCATGTCCCGGCCGTCCGCAGCATCCTCACCCGAGAGCGTGTTCCCGTGCACGGCGGTCCACGGATCGGTCACCCGTCCCGATCCGCGGACAGCCCAAGGGGCACCGCCGGCGGTCGGGTCCGCGCTCCCTCCCTACGATGGGCCCATGGCGGATCCCGTGCGTGACCAGGTCGTGTCCCCCGTCCATCCGAGGGCGCCGGGGGCGCCGGAGCTCGCGGCGGCGGCCGAGGTGTTCGGGCTGCTCAGCGACCCGACCCGGCTGCAGCTGCTGTGGGTGCTCACCCGGGGCGAGGCCGACGTCGGCGCGCTGACGGAGGCGTGCGGGGCCGCGCGGCCGGCGGTCAGCCAGCACCTGGCCAAGCTGCGGCTGGGCGGGCTGGTGCAGGCGCGGAAGGACGGGCGGCGGGTGGTGTACGCCCTGCCGGACGGGCATCTGAAGCGGCTGGTGGTCGAGGCCCTGAACCGGGCCGACCACGTGGTGACGGGGGAGCCCTGGCACGACTGAGCCGGAAGGCGGAACCATCGTCTTCACGTCGACATGTGCGCACACATGCACGTGTCGGCTACGGTGGAGGGGACCGCACCCCCGCCGACCGAGGGCGTCCCCATGCTGTCCGTCCTGCGCGACCGCACGTACCGGCACCTCTTCCTCGCCCAGACCGTCGCCCTCACCGGCACGGGCCTCGCGACCGTCGCCCTCGCCCTCCTCGCGTACGACCTCGCCGGTGCCCGCGCGCCCGCCGTTCTCGGCACCGCGCTCGCGCTCAAGATGGCGGCGTACGTCGGCCTCGCCCCGCTCGCCGGGGCGCTGGCCCGCCGGGTGCCGCGCCGGGCCCTGCTCGTCGGCGCCGACCTCGTCCGGCTGCTCACCGCGCTGGTCCTGCCCTTCGTGGACCAGGTCTGGCAGGTGTACGCGCTCGTGCTGCTGCTCCAGGCCGCCTCGGCCGTCTTCACCCCCGCCTTCCAGGCGACGATCCCGCGCGTCCTGCCCGAGGAGCGCGACTACACCCGTGCCCTCGCCCTCTCCCGGCTCGCCTACGACCTGGAGAGCCTCGTCAGTCCGGTCCTCGCCGCCGCCCTGCTCGCCCTCGTCCCGTACGGGTGGCTGTTCACCGGCACCGCGGCCGGCTTCCTCCTCTCCGCGCTCCTCGTCCTGCCGCTGCGTCTCCCGCCGGACGCCCCTCCCGGCCCCCCGGCGGAGCGCGTCACCGGCGTACGGCTCCTGCTGGCCACGCCCCGGCTGCGCGCCCTGCTCGCGCTCGACCTCGCCGTCGCCGCCGCCGGCGCGATGGTCCTCGTCGACACCGTCGTCCTCGTCCAGGACGGGCTGGCCCGCCCGCCCGGCGATGTCTCCCTCGCCCTCGCCGCGTACGGGGCGGGCTCGATGGCCGCGGCCCTGCTGCTCCCGCGCCTGCTCGGCCGGACCGGGGACCGCGCCGTCATGCTCCCCGCCGCGGGCGTCCTCGCCGCCGCCCTCGCGCTGCTGACCGCCGGCCTCGCCTCCGGCTGGGCCGGCCCGCACCGGACGGCCGCCTGGCCCGCGCTGCTCGCCCTCTGGCTCTGCCTCGGCGCCGCGACCTCGGCGGTCCTCACCCCCGGCGGGCGGCTGCTGCGCCGGTCCGCGGCCGATCCCGATCTGCCCGCCGTCTTCGCCGCCCGCTTCTCCCTCTCGCACGGCTGCTGGCTCGTCACCTACCCGCTCGCCGGCTGGCTCGCCGCCCGCGCCGGGACCGCCGCCTCCGCCGCCGCCCTCACCGTCGTCGCCCTGGCCGCGGCGCTCGCCGCCGCCCGCCTCTGGCCGCGCCGCGACCCCGAGGAACTGGAGCACGCCCACCCCGAACTCCCGGCGGGCCACCCCCACATGGCCGCCGCGACCGGCCCGGGCCACCGGCACGTCCACCCCTTCCGCATCGACCCCCTCCACCGCCACTGGCCCACCCCCGCCGGCTGAGGAGCGGACGAGGCAGTATTCCCGCCATGACCTCGCCTCCCGAACCCGCCGTCCTGTTCCCCGACATCGCCGCCGCCGGCAGCCTCGCCGCCGCGCTCCGCGCCGTCGCGGCCGGCGCCCTCGACGACGTACCGCTGACCTCGCCGGCCCGGGAGCCGCTGTCGGGCGCGTCCGCGGGCAGCGTGCTGCCGTACCGGGAGGCGATGCGCGTCTCGGCGTGGAGACACGAGCGGAAGTGGTCGGTCGGCGCGGACGACCCCCTTCTCGGCCTGTCCCTGATCCACGGTGTGACGGACGATCTGGCCCAGGTCGCGAGGGCGCTCCGCGCCTGGCACGACGGCGCGGCCCCGGACGGCGTCCACGCGGTGGCCCCCTTCGCCCGGCCCACCGGCCGCTCCGAACTGACCGAGCCCGACCCCGCCCGTCTGGTGGAGTCCGAGTGGCGGCACCTGCGCACGGAGGCGGCGGAACTCGACACCCCCTGGGCGGACGCGTACCGGGCGCTCGTCGAAGCGGCCCACGCCGAGCCGCGGTTGAGGGCGCTGTATCCGTTCACGAGCCACTGGAGCCTGCGGTTCTCCGCCGCGACCCGTCCGTACCTGGACGTCGTGGGGCCGAACCTGGAGTGCGCGGGGGAGGACGGCTACCGGGTGGCCGTGTTCATGACCGAGCGGGGTCGGCCCTTCGCCACGGCCCCGGAGGCGGTCGCGGAGGCGGTGCGGCTGCTGCCGGAGGAGCTGGGGCCGACGCGGTTCGGCGACGCCCGTCCGGGGGCGGGAAATGCGGTCGAGGCGGCGGAGGAAGCCTGAGAGGGTGGTGTGTTCCCGTGACCGGGGCCGGTCCGGCCCCGGTCCGCCGCCGCCGAGAGGAGCCGCCGTGCCCCGAGCCGTCCGCCTCATCCGTTCCGCCACCCTGTCCGACGTCGCCGAGTACGCGTACGCGGCGACCGCGCCGGCCGGGGCCCGGCTGATCTTCCTGGCGGGCTCCTGTCCGCTCGACGCCGACGGCGCGACCGTCGCCGTCGGGGACGTCGCCGGGCAGGCGGCCGCCTGCGTCGAGAACCTGCGGACGGCGCTGAAGGACGCCGGTGCCGGGATCGAGGACGTCATCAGCACCCGGGTGCTCGTCGCCACGACCCGTCAGGCCGACCTGGTGGCCGCCTGGGAGGTGGTCCGGGACGCCTTCGGCGCGCACGACGTGCCGAGCACCCTGATGGGCGTCACCGTGCTCGGGTACCACGACCAGCTCGTCGAGATCGAGGCCGTGGCCGCCGTCCTCGACGCCTGACCGTCCCTCACGCGGGCCCGCGCGTCCACAGCGTCAGATCGCTGGACGTTGCGACGGCGAGGGTCCGCCCCGTGGGGGAGAAGCCGGCGGCGCGCAGCGTCGACCAGGTGGAGTGGAGGACGTGCCACCAGCCCTCCGTGTGCGGCGGGCGGTGCCAGTTCCCGCCGTTGGCGGAGAGCAGGATCCGGTGGTTCGGCCAGTCGGGGGCTTCGGTGTCCACCGTCCAGCCGTCTCCGCTCGTGCTGTGCAGACCGCCGCCGTACAGTCCGGCGATCCGCACCCGCCGGCCGGCGAGCGGGCCGATCCAGGGGCACGACAGGTCCGGGGTGTCGTCCGGCCCGTCGTCCTCCGGGTCCCGGTCCCGCGCGATCCGCTCGCCCGTCACCGCGTCGAAGACCCCGTACCCCTGGTGGGAGACGACCATCACCAGGTCGTGGCCGGTGACGGGGTCCACGCCGAACCCGATGCCGGTGAGCCCGCCGACGGCGGCGCGGTCGCCGAAGACGTTCCGCCAGGGCGCCGGCGCCGGGACGACCGGGGCGGCGAGGAGCCGGCGGCGCAGTTCCGCCTGGTACGGGGGCAGGGCGGGGGTGCCGTCGTCCGGCGCGGTCGTGCTTCGCATGCCCCGATCATGACGGAGCCCCGCCGGGGGCGGTGCCCCGCCCCCGGCCGCGGCGAGGACGTCCCGCCGCCGTACCGCCCCCTCGGTGTCCGTCCGGCTTTCGTGCGGCACCGTCCGGTGGCCGGTCCTCGTGGGTGTCGGCCGGAACGTGACGGTGGCGCGGGCGGGGTGGTTCGTGGCGGTTCGCCAGGGGATCGACCGGGTCTCCGTGTCCGCAGCGTGTCGGATGCATGACAAGGGTCCAACTTCCTTGATCCGCCCGGCCGGTGCGGCACAGGCTACTGCCCACGCCGAGCGGAGGCCCCCCTCCCCGGCGGTGCGTGCGACCGCACGCGACCCCCACGAACCGCGCCGCCCGACCCAGGGCGCGCCGCCAAGAGGAGGAACCCCTCACCATGGCACTCCCCGCGAACCGCACCGCCCGACGGGCCCTGATCGCCTCCGCCGCCACCGTCGCCGCGCTCGCCACCGGCCTCACCGTGGCCCCCGCGCAGGCCGCCGCCCCCGCCCCCGCCGAGGGCGTCGTCCTCGCCGCCGGCTCGCCCGACGCCGTCGACGGCAGCTACCTCGTCACCCTCAAGCAGGGCGCCGGATTCGCCGCCGGCTCCGCCGAGGGCCGCGGACTCATAGCCGGTTACGGCGGCAAGGTCGGCAAGACCTTCGGCTCGGCCCTCAACGGCTACACCGTCACCCTCGACGCCGCGGCCGCCCGCCGCCTCGCCGCCCACCCCGCCGTGGCGACCGTCGAGCAGAACCAGATCGTCCGCGCCGACGCCACCCAGACCAGCGCGCCCTGGGGCCTCGACCGCATCGACCAGGCGGACCTCCCGCTCTCGGGCACCTACACCTACCCGGACAGCGCGGGCGCCGGAGTCACCGCGTACGTCATCGACACCGGCGTACGCGTCAGCCACGGCGAGCTCGCGGGCCGGGCCGTCAACGGCTACGACGCCGTCGAGGGCGACAACGTCGCGCAGGACGGCAACGGCCACGGCACCCACGTCGCCACCACCATCGCCGGCTCCACCTACGGCGTGGCCAAGGCCGCCAAGGTCGTCGCCGTCCGCGTCCTCGACGCCAACGGCTCCGGCACCACCGCCGGTGTCGTCGCCGGCATCGACTGGGTGACCTCCCACCACGCCGCGGGAGCCCCCGCCGTCGCCAACCTCTCCCTCGGCGGCGGAGCCTCGACCACCCTCGACAACGCCGTCAAGCGCTCCATCGCGGACGGCGTCACCTACGCGGTCGCCGCCGGCAACTCCGGCGTGAACGCCCGCAATTCCTCGCCCGCCCGCGTCACCGAGGCCATCACCGTGGGCGCCACGAGCAACACCGACGCCAAGGCGAGCTGGTCCAACTACGGCGCGGTCCTCGACCTGTTCGCCCCGGGCGTCTCCATCACCGCCGGCTGGCACACCAGCGACACGGCGACCAACACCATCTCCGGCACCTCCATGGCCACCCCCCACGTCGCCGGAGCCGCCGCCGTCTACCTCGCCGGCCACACCTCCGCCACCCCCGCCCAGGTCGCCACCGCCCTCGTGAACGGCGCCACCCCCAACAAGGTCACCAGCCCCGGCAGCGGCTCCCCGAACCGCCTCCTCCGCCTGGTCCCGTAACCCCCGGCCCCCACCGCGCGGACCGAACCCCGGCGCCCCCACGGGCGCCGGGGCACGGCCGTACCGTCACGCCCACGGACCGGGCCGCATCCAGTGCCCCCCGTCCGTCCACCCGGTCAGCCGCCGCGCCCGGCCCGCCCGCGCCGCGCCCTCCGCGTCGAAGGCGCCCCCGTCGGCGACGTGCCGCAGCCCCAGCAGCGCGGGCGCCAGCCGGGACGCCACCGGAGCCCGCCGCGCCGCCTCGCCCGGCAGCCACGCCAGGACCCCGGCCCGCTCGTCCTCCCCGCACAACGACAGGTGGAAGACCATCTGCCGCCAGGCGTACGCCGCGTCCTTGAGGTCCCGCAGCGGGTACGGGCCCCGTCCCGCCCGCTCGGTGATCCGGCACACCGTCCCGAAACAGCGCCGGGCCAGCTCCGCCCAGCCGGGCTCCGGCGCGATCCCGAGCCGCCGCACCAGCACGGCCAGGTTGTGCGTGGTGAGGATCTGCGCCTGCTCGACGACCATCCCGTACCCGGCGACGGAGTCGTACCCCGGCTCCCGGCCCGCCCGGGCGTGGCACAGCCGGGCGAACTCCGCGCGCGCCCCGCCGTCCCCGCCCGGCCCGGTCCGTCCGCCGGCGCCCGGCCGTCCGTCCTGCCGCGCGGCCAGGGCGGCCACCCGCGCGTAGTCGATGCCGTAGTACCGCTCGTACAGCGAGCCCCCGCCCAGGAGTTCGGCCGCGACCCCCGCCGCCGCGAGGAACCCGCCGCTGAACCGGCCCGTGAAGATGTCCGCCGCCAGCTCCTCCACCAGCGGAACGCGGGGCCCCGCCCCGTCGAGCAGCGCGCCGAGTTCGCGGACGAGCGGATTGGGCAGCAGCGTGCCGGGGAAGTGCTCCACGGCCGTCTCCGCCAGGAGCCGCGCCGCCGCGGCCGCCGAGCGCCGGGTCGCGCCGTCGCCCTCCGCGTACCCGGCCACCGCCCGCACCCACGGCAGCTCCTCCGGCCGCACCTGAGGGGCGAGACCGAGCAGCAGGAGCGACCGACGGCCGCGGAAGGCCCGGTAGGTGGCCGCCATCAGCGCGCGCAGCCCCGGCTCCCGGTAGACCCCGGCCCGCTCGGCGCCGACCAGCTGCGGCACCAGCTCCGCCATCGCCTCCGCCGACGGGACGACACCGGACGCGACCAGCTCGCCCAGCGGCGCGCTGCGCGTCCGGTCGACCACCCGCCGCACCGACCCCGGCATCGCGGCACCCCCGGGCAGGCCGGTGCGCCGCCCCTCCTCCTCCGTCACCGGCGCCACGTACGCCGCCACCTCGGCGATCCCCGACTCCTGCGGCAGACCGGCGAGCCGGTCCGCGACCAGGTGCGCCAGAGCGTGGTGGGCGGGCAGCGCGGCCTGTGCCGCCTGCGCCGTCCGCAGCGCCGCGTGCCGCTCCGAACCCGGCAGCCCCCGCTTCCGGACCATCCCCGTGACCGCCGCCCGCACCAGACCGGCCCGCCGCGCGTCCAGCCCCCGTCCGGCCGTCAGCTCCGCCAGCGCCCCGCGCAGGATCCCCTCGTTGCCCTTCGGGTCGCGGTGCCGGCGGGTCAGCGCATGCGCGGCGGCCAGCCGCTCGTAGCGCTCCAGCAGCGTCCGGCCGCGCGACAGCCAGGCGGCGTCCGGCACCGCGCCCGGCCGCACCACGCCCTCCGGGCCAGCGAACTCCAGCCAGTGGATCAGGAGTTCGTCGGCGAACGGGCGCCACACGGCCAGCGCCTCGCGCTGCGCCTCGACCGCCGGCTTCGCGGCCCGGCCGGCGAGCGCGGTCCGGGCTCGCGCGACCGTGGACCGGTGCACCGACCCGGCGTCCGGGGCGGGCCGGTCCGCCGGGCGCGGGAGGAACCGGAGCCGCTCCGCGAACGGCCGCAGCACACCCACCAGTTCGGCCGCCGCCTCCGGCTCGCCCGCCCGGACGAGCCAGGCCACCGTCAGCAGCGCCGCCTCCTCCGGCAGGGTCACCTCGTAGCGGCCCGAGTCGAGCAGGTCCCACAGGACGGAGAGCCCCGGCTCGGTCAGGTGGTGCGCGAAGAGCGCCGCCCGCTCGGCGGGTACCCCGGCACGCCGGGCCGCCTCCGCCTCGTACGCCTGGAGCGGGCCGCCGGCCCGCGCCGAGCCGGTGGCGAAGCCGCCGTGCAGGACCTCGGGCGTCACCCAGGCGGGCAGCCCGGCCACGGGGGTGCGGGAGCCGATCCGCAGACTGCCGGAGGCCATCCCGGAGAGGACGTCACGCCAGCCGCGCGCCCGTTCGCCGGCCCGCTCGCGCGCCGCGGGATCCTCGTGCGCGAGGGAGGCGGTGAAGGCCAGGGCCAGGCGGTGCCGGGCGTGGTCGGTGAAGGATACGGGCGTCGGAGGCTGCTGGTCAGCGTGGATGTCCATGAGCCGACGTGGCGGGTGCCGCCCCCGCTCCCTCCGGGTCCCGAGCCCGGCGCTCTGCTGCTGAGCTACACGTCGATGGGGAACGACGGTAGCCACCGCCGGGGCCCCGGGGCAACGGAGATTCCGTCGGGCCCGGAGCCGGGGCGGGAGCGCGGGTCAGGGGACGATCAGGTCCGGTACCAGCGCGCGGAGTCCGGAGACCGGCAGGACGCCGTCGCGGACGAGGCGCGGGGTCTCGCCGCTGAGGTCCACGATGGAGGACGAGACCGCGCCCGCGGTCCGGCCGCCGTCGAGGTAGACCGCCACCGACCCGCCGAGCATCGCCTGGGCGGCGTCGCAGTCCTGCGGGGACGGGTGGTCCGTCAGATTGGCGCTGGAGACCGCCAACGGGCCCGTCTCCGCGAGGAGTTCCAGGGTCAGCGGGTGGTCCGGCATGCGGACGGCCACCGTGCCGCCGGTCTCGCCCAGGTCCCAGTCCAGGGACGCCCGGTGGCGGACCACCAGGGTCAGCCCGCCCGGCCAGAAGGCGTCGATCAGCGCCCGGGCCGCGTCGGGGAGCTCGTCGGTCAGCTCGCCCAGCGCGGCGGCCGAGTCGACCAGCACGGGGGAGGGCTTGTGACGGCCGCGGCCCTTGGCTGCCAGCAGCGAGGCGACCGCCTTCGGGTCGAAGGCGTCGGCCCCGACCCCGTACACGGTGTCCGTCGGCAGGACCACCAGCTCGCCGCGGCGCACCGCGGCGGTGGCCTCGGCGAGGCCCGCCGCGCGGGCCGCCGGGTCGGAACAGTCGAAGCGGGACGTCACGCCGCAGCGCCCTCCTCCGCCACGACCCCGCGCGTGGTGACCAGACGGGCGCTGCCGCCCGCCAGCTCGTAGCCGAGGCCGACGACGGCGATCTCACCGGCCGCCACCTGCTCGGACAGCAGGCGGGAGCGGTCCAGGAGCAGGTCCACGGTGTGCCGGATGTGCTCGTCGATGATGTCGCTGTCCGCCGTCAGGCCGGCCGTCCTGGCCGCCAGTATGCTCGGCGTCACCCGCTCCACCACGTCCCGGACGAAGCCGGTCGCCGCGAAACCGTCCTCGACGGCCGCGCGGGCGGCGGCGACGGCGCCGCAGGAGTCGTGGCCGAGGACGACCACGAGCCGGGCGCCGAGGACGCTCGTCGCGTACTCCACGCTGCCCAGGACCTCGGGGCCGAGGACGTGACCGGCGGTGCGGACGACGAACAGGTCGCCGAGCCCGCGGTCGAAGATGATCTCGGCCGCGAGCCGCGAGTCGGAGCAGCCGAGGATGACGGCGAACGGGTCCTGGCCGGGCGCGAGCTCGGTGCGGCGCGCGGCGTCCTGGTTGGGGTGCTCGGGCGTGCCCGAGACGAAGCGACGGTTGCCGTCGAGGAGGGCGTCGAGGGCAAGGGCCGGAGAGGTTCTGGGCATGCCGCCACCCTATGCGCGGCCCCCGCCTCCCGCGCTACCGGGTGGACCCCCGTCACCGCCCCGTGTGACGGATCGCACCCACCGCGCCCCGGGGGCGCCGCCACGCCCGCCGGCCCGTGAGGGGCCGCGAGGGGACGGTGTCAGGCCGTCGCGTCCCAGGCGCGTGTGAGTCCGTCCAGCCAGGCCGGCGGCAGTTCACCGGCGTCCCACTCCTCCCGCAGCTCGGCCGGGCGGGCGCCGAGCCGTTCCAGGACGGCGAGGCTCGTGGGGGAGTGGACCAGGGTGTACCGGCCGTGGATGGCGATCGCGCTGCCCGGGCCGTAGGTGGCGTACAGCCGCTCCAGATGGGACCGGTGCTCGGCGGCGAACGCCGTCAGCCGTCCCGGATAGGCGGCCCGCCGCCGTACCCCCATCGTCGCGAGCACGGCCGCCAGGACCTGCTCGGTGACCTCGGGGTCGAGGTCGGACTCCTCCGTGAAGGAGAGGTACAGGGGGACGACCGCGACCTTGGCCCGCTCGACCTCCATCCGGCCGACCCGGGGCCGGGCGTCCGGGTCCTCGGCGGCGTCCGCGGCGACGGCCGCGCCCAGGGCCCGGTCGGCGAGGCCCGCGAGCCCCTCGGCGACGGCCTGTGAGCCGTCGCGCCAGCCCGCCGCGTACGGTTCCTGGCTGCCCGGCGGGGCGTGCCGTCCGGTGCCGGCCAGTTCGTCGTGCGCACCGGCGAGGGCGCCCGCCTCGACGAGGCCGATCAGCTCCTCGGCGTCGCCGGAGTACACCCCCGCCCGCGCGAGGAGCTGGAGCAGCGTCGTCCTCGCGTTGTCGACGCTCGCGGCGTCGAGCCGCGGCCGTTCTTCCCGGGCGGCGGTCATGGGTGGTCCTCCTCCTCGCGGTACCGGCGCGTTCGGGTGCGGCGGACGCGCCTTCGAGGACGCGGCGATCACGGGCCCGGGCCACGCTCCCCTCGCGGCGGCGCACGTACGGGACCGGTGATCGGGTCCTCGAACGCCGAGGTTTCCAGCTCCCCGGGCCCTCCGTCCAGCCGACGTCCCGGTCCCCTCCCACCAGGCACGCAGTGCCATCCGCGCCCTCCCGTCGCGACGGGAGGCGACGACCCGGATCCCCTGGGGGATCACATACCCCCTACCGGTATGAATCGGTGAGGGTGAAGGGCAGGCCGAGAGGTGGGACGGCGACACGAAGTGCCAGTCGGGACCGGTCGGGTGACCCGCCGTGACACGCGCCCGCGCCGGCCGCCCTGCGGGCCGGCGCGGAGCCCGCACGGGCCCGGGTCCGCGCGCGGGTCAGGCCGGCGGCCCGTCGCCGGCCGGGGCGGGGCCCGCCGCGCCCGGAGCCGCGCGCCCGCGGCCGGACCGGGCGAGACCGATCAGCGGGCCGACGGCGATGACGCCGGCCAGTGCGGCGTAGCCGGGGCCGATCCCCGCGAGGGTGGCCACGCCCGCGACGAGCAGCGGGCCGCCCGCGTCGCCGAGTTCGCGCCCCAGTTCGGCCGAGCCCATGGTCTGGCCCAGCCGCTCCCGCGGCGTCGAGGAGGCGAGTGCCGCGAAGCCGAGCGGGGTGATCAGGCCGGTGCCCGCGCCGATGAGGACGGCGGCGGCCAGGATCCCGGGAAGGCCGGGGACGATCGCGCAGCCGAGACCCGCCGCGGTGACGAGCAGGCCCGCCGTGATCCCCTTGCCGGTGGTGATCCGGCCCTCGTCCAGGGCCCGTCCGGCCCTCGGCTGGACGAGCGCCGCGGTGAGGGCGAGGGCGGAGACCGCGGCACCGGTGGCGACCGTGCCGTAGCCGGCGGCCGCGCCGGACACCGGCAGGAATCCGACACCGACCGACAGGGCTGCGGTCGCCGCGGCCAGCGCGGCCGTCGGCCGCAGGAAGACCGGGTCGGTGAGCCGGCGCGTGAGGTCGAGCACCGTCTGGCGGCGGCGCGGCAGCGGCGGCACGCGCTCCACCGCGAGCAGCGCCCAGACGGCGACGAGCGCGGCCAGCGCCGCCATCACGCCGAAGAGGAGCCGCAGTCCGCCGAGCCACATCAGGGCACCGCCGAGGAGCGGGCCGAGGGTGTAGCCGATCGACTTGTGGAAGCCGTACGAGCCGAAGGCCCGCCCGTGCTTGGCCGCCGGGTTGAGCCGGGCGACCAGCGCGGAGGCGGACGGGGAGAACGCGGAGGCGGCCGCGCCCTGTCCGAGCCGGGCCACCCACAGCCAGCCGGGGCTGTCGGCGACGGCGTAGGAGGCGGAGGCCAGGGCGAAGCCGGCCAGGCCCCCGATCATCACGGGCCGGGCGCCGATCCGGTCGGCGAGCGAGCCGAACAGCGGCTTGAGCAGCACCTCGGCACCGTCGTAGAGGGCGAGGAGCGCACCGAGCATGAGCAGCGAGCCGACGACGTCGCCGGTGTCCCCGCCGAGGACGGCGGCGACGCCGTGGGCGCCGAAGGCGGTGGTGAAACCGGCGGCGTAGAGCGGCCACATCCGCCACGACGGCGCCGCCTCCCGCGTCTCCTCGCTCACTCCTCCTCACCACCCGGCCGGTGCAGCGCGCGGAAGACCAGCTCCGCGTACTCCTCGCAGACGGCGACGCAGTGCGCGAGCCGCTCCCCGGCCGGCCCGGCGAGGGCGGCGCCGAAGTAGTCCCGGGCCGTCAGGTCCCGGTGCCAGCGCCGCAGCCGCTCCAGCGACTGTTCCTCCTCCTCCAGTTCGGCGAGGGTGAACTTGGCCGTGCGGATCTCCTTGGCGATCTCCTCCTCGAACTTCCCGCAGTCGGCGAGGAACTCCGTCCAGTCGTCCTCGCGCGCGGCGGTGAACAGCGCGGCGAACCGGGCGGCGTCCTCGGGGTCCCGGCCGGCCGCGTCGAGGCGGATCGCCTCGCCCCCGGCCCGCGCGGTGAGTGCGAGGGCGCGGGTCACGCCGCCCTCGAAGGCGGGCACGTCGGGCACCGCCCAGACGCCCTGCCCGAGCGAGAGGGCCCCCACCTTGCGCAGTTCGCGCCAGACGGCGACCCGGTGCCGGGAGGGTTCGGACGGCAGCCTGACCACCAGGAGCAGCCAGCGGACGGACTCTTCTCTTGTTGTCACGCCGGGGAATGTAGCAGCCGTTACATCTTCATGTGTGCGGAGCGTACCGGCTCGGGCCGGTCAGCCGATGCGTACGCCCCACATGAAGGGCATCCCGCTGCGGGCGATCGACTCGTAGCGGACCTGGGCGCCGGGCTTGGGAGAGTGCAGGATCTGGCCGTTGCCCGCGTAGAAGCCGATGTGGCTGAGATCGGTCCGCATCACGATCAGGTCCCCGGGCCGGAGGTCGGGCAGCCGGTCGATCCGGGTCCCGACGGCGGCCTGCGCCTGCGAGGTGCGGGGGAGCGAGACGTCCGCCTGGCGGAACGCCCACGAGGTCAGCCCCGAGCAGTCGAAGGACGACGGGCCGCTCGCCCCCCACACGTACGGCAACCCCACCCGGCTCCTCGCCGCGGCGAACGCGGCCGCCGCCCGGCCGGAGGCGCTCGGCTCGTTCCCGAGCTCCACCCGCGCGCTCGCCCGGTTCGCCCGCTGCTCCGCCTCGGCGATCCGCGCCCGCTCCTTCGCCGAGAGGGTGTTCAGCAGTCGCTGCGCCTCGCGCAGCTTCCCCTGGATCCGTCCCTTCCGCTCGCCCAGTTCGCGCTGGACGGCGCCGAGGTCGCGCAGCCGCTCCTGGGTCTCGCCGCGCTGCTGCCGCAGCACGCGCTGCTCGTCGAGGAACCGGCGGAGCGTCGCCGCCTGCCGGTCGCCCGCCCGCTCCAGGACGCCGGCGCCTTCGAGATACGCGTCGGGGTCGGAGGAGAGGAAGAGCCGCAGCGCCGGATCCATTCCGCCGGCGCGGTACTGGCCGGCCGCCAGCAGCCCGATGCGGTCGCGGAGTTCGTTCAGTCCGGCCTGCTTGCGCGCGACCCCGTCCTGGAGGATGCCGACCTGCCGTCGGAGCGCGTCGGCGCGCTCCTTGGCGCCGTTGTACTCCTCCGTGGCCCGGGTCGCCTCCTCGTGGAGCCGGTCCACCTGCGCCTGGACGCCCTTCTTGGTGGGGTCGGGGAGCGGATCGGCCGTGGCCTGCTGGGTGGAGAGCACCACGGCGGCGGCCGCCGTCGCGGTCACGACACCGGCGTAGCGGGGGTGCGGCTGCTTGGGGCGGCGGTGCGACGGCACGGCGGAACTCCCTCTTCCCGGGGCGACGGACGGGCTCGGCCGGCCGGGCGCGAGCTCGTGAATACTAAGCAGCTTAGAGGATTAGAAGCAATGATCGTCGGGTGCGGTGGGCCGCCGCGGGGCGGCCCCCGCGTGACGAACGCGTCAAGAGTCGGCCGGGTCGGCGTCAGGACCGCGTCAGGGACGGGGACGCGCCCCGCCGCGCCGGGCAAAGCTGCGAGGAACACGCCCCGCCGGACCACCGCCGGGGCCCGACCGCCCGGGAGGATCCCATGCCCCGCACCCCGCTCGCCGACGACCGCGGACCCGCCGGCCGAGGACCCGCCGACTCCGAACCCGCCGATCCCGAACCCGCCGAACCGGTCCCGGCCGGACGGCTCTGCGTGCCCGTCCGCCCGGGACCCCACGGCGTCACCGCCCGCCTCTTCCGCACGCCCGTCGGCGCCCGCACGGCCGTCGCCTTCACCAGCCCCGCACGGCTCCGCGCCACCCTGGGGCCCGCCCAGCCCTGGATCCCGCTCTCCGAGCCCGCGCTGCGCGCCCTCGCCCGGCCCCTCGGCGTCCACGCCCTGACCGTCGACCCCGTCCTCACGGCCCCGTTCACCCCGGCCCCGGCACGGGAGGCCGTTCCCGAGACCGTTCCGGACGTCGTCCGCGAGGCCGTTCCGGACGCCGCGCCCGCCCCCGTCCCCCTGGCCCCGCGCCCCGGGACCCCGTGCGCCCGCCGCGTCGACGCGGCCGTCAGGGGGACCGCCGCATGACCCTCACCGACCTGCTCGCGGACGGAGCCGGAGCCGAAACCGGAGCCGAAGCCGAGGCCGGATCCGGCCTCGTGACCGCAGCCGGAATCGACACCGGAGCCGAGCCCGGCACGGGATCCGTCCCCGCGTCCGGCGACGCCCGCCGCGCCTTCTCCGTCTGGCCCGCCACCACCACCGAGGACGCCGGCGGCCGGGTCCTCCTCGCCGGCGTGCCGCTCGCCGACATCGCGGACGCCCACGGCACCCCCGTCTACGTCCTCGACGAGGCCGAGATCCGCGACCGCTGCCGCACCTACCGGGCCGCCTTCCCCGACGCCGACGTGCACTACGCGGCCAAGGCGTTCCTCTGCCGCGGCCTCGTCCGGCTCGTCGACGAGGAGGGCCTCGGCCTCGACGTCTGCTCCGCCGGCGAGCTCGAACTCGCCGTCACCGCCGGCTTCCCGCCCGACCGGATCCTCCTGCACGGCAACGCCAAGACCCCGGCCGACCTCGACACCGCACTGCGCCTCGGCGTCGGCCGGATCGTCATCGACAGCCCGGCCGAGATCGCCCGGCTCGCCGCCGCCGTCGGCCCCCGCGGCCACCAGAAGGTCATGCTCCGGGTGACGCCCGGCGTCGGCGCCGGAGGCCATGCCAAGATCCGCACCGGCACGGACGACCAGAAGTTCGGCCTCTCTTTGCGGGACGGCCACGCCCAGCACGCCGTCGCCCGGGTCCTCGACCAGCCGCAGCTCGAACTCACCGGCCTGCACTGCCACCTCGGCTCCCAGATCACCGAGGCCAAGCCCTACCTCACCGCCCTGCGCCGGCTCGTCGGACTCATGGCCCGGGTCCGCGACGCCCACGGCGTCGTCCTGCCGGAACTCGACCTCGGCGGCGGCCACGGCATCGCGTACCGGCCCGGCGACCCGGTCCTCGACCCGACGGCCCTCGCCCGCCGGCTCCGCACGGCCCTCGCCGAGAGTTGCGCCGCCGCCGGGCTGCCCGTCCCCCGGCTCCTCATCGAGCCGGGCCGGGCCGTCGTCGGGCCCGCCGGAATCGCCCTCTACCGGGTCCTCGCCGTCAAGACGACCGCGGGCCGGAGCTTCGCCGCCGTCGACGGCGGCATGAGCGACAACCCGCGCCCCGCCCTGTACGGGGTGCGGTACGCGCCCCGCCTGATCGGCCGCCGCTCCACCGCCCCGGCCGTCCGCACCACCGTCGCCGGCCGTCACTGCGAGGCGGGCGACCTCCTCGCCGAGGACGTCGACCTGCCCGCCGACCTCCGCCCGGGCGACCTGCTCGCGGTGCCGGTGGCCGGCGCCTACCACCTGTCGATGGCCTCCTCGTACAACCTCGTCGGCCGCCCGCCGGTCGTCGCCGTCCACGACGGCGCCGCCCGGCTGCTCGTCCGGCGGGAGACCCTGGAGGACCTCCGCGCCCGGGACGTCGGCCTGTAGAGGTCAGGTCCCCCGACGGGTCACCACGCGTCGGCGGCGGCGAACAGCTCGCGGACCCAGTAGGCGCTCGCCTCCTCGCTGTCGCCGGTCGGCGTGCCGGGGAAGAGCCGGAACCACGAGCCGGCGCGGCCCAGCGCCGCCAGCCGCACCGCGAGGGCCGCCGCCCGGCGCAGCTCCGCCGCCGACGGCCCGAGACCGGTCCAGTGCTCCAGGTACGCGTCCACCATCGGGGCCACGTGCCCGGGGCCGTACCGCTCCCGGACCTCCCGGACCGGGACCAGGAGGCTGCCGAAGGGGTGCCCGACACAGGCGTCCCCCCAGTCGAAGAAGGTGAAGCGGCCGGGGGCGGGGGCGAGGATCTGCCCGTCGTGCAGGTCGCAGTGGTCGAGCGAGTCGGGCAGGCCGTACGCGTCGAGTTCGGCGCACAGCTCGGCGAGCCGGGGCCGGCGGCGCAGCAGCGCCTCCCGCTCGGCGGCGTCGAAGCGGGGGTTGCCGGCCACGAGCGCCTCGAAGACCTCCGGCAGTTCCCGCGTCCGCGCCCCCGGCACCCGCAGGGCGTCGAGCCGGTCCGCGTACGGGACGATCCGCCGCTGCATCTCCCCGTACCGGCCCAGCGCCGTCGCCCACGCCCCGGGGCCGGCCGCGCCCGCGTCGAGGACTCCGCGGAACAGCGGCCCGCCGTCGGGCAGCAGCGACCAGCCGCGGTCCGCGTCCACCGCCAGCGGGGTCATCACGTGCTCCGGCGCCCACCCGGCCAGCGCCCCGGCGAGCCCGGCCTCGAAGGCGTTCGACGGGGCACCCGCCTTCAGCCACACCGCGTCCCGCTCGCCCGCTCCGGTGCGGAACCGGACGAGGACCGACCAGGGGCGCACCCGGACCTCGCGCGGGCCGGACTCGGCCAGCCCGTGCCCGGCCAGGACCCGCTCGGCCCAGCCCAGCACCTCCCGCCGCCACTCCTCGTCGTCCCAAGGGGTCGCCGCGTCCGGGAACCGGCCCCGGTCCACCACCGTCGTGCGCGCGTCGCTCGTCTGCATCCGGCGATTCCACCACCGGCCCGCCCCCGGACGCACCGGAATATGCCGGTACGCGACGTGGGCGCGGCACCCGGGAGGCACCGGGGCGGGACGGCCGGGTCCTCCCGCCCGCCCGGCCCCCTGACGCCGGACCATGGCGCTCCGGCCCGCGGGCTGGCACCGTGGGCGCCACCGGCGGCCGGGGCGGGCCCGGCCGGGGCCGGCGAGGGAAGGGCGGAGCCAGGATGAGCGGCGCGTTCGGCGGGCGGTACGGCGACTACCAGAACGAGATCTACCTCGCCGGACTCGGCGGGGTGGTGCCCGCGCTGCCCATGACCTACGCCGGACTGGAAGCCCGGGCGGGCGCGGCGCTGCCGCCGTCGGTGCTGTCGTACGTGGCGGGCGGGGCGGGCGACGAGTTCACCCAGCGGGCGAACGTGACGGCCTTCGAACGCTGGGGCCTGGTGCCCCGGATGATGGTCGGGGCCGCCCGGCGGGACCTCGGCGTCGACCTCTTCGGACTCCGCCTCCCCTCACCGCTGTTCATGGCGCCGGTCGGCGTCATCGGCCTGTGCGCCCAGGACGGGCACGGCGACCTCGCCACCGCGCGCGCCGCCCGCCGCACCGGCGTGCCCATGGTCGCCTCCACCCTGAGCGTGGACCCGATGGAGGAGGTCGCCGCCGAGTTCGGCGACACCCCCGGCTTCTTCCAGCTCTACACGCCCACCGACCGTGACCTCGCGGAGAGCCTGGTGCGGCGTGCCGAGGCCGCCGGGTTCAAGGGCATCGTGGTCACCCTCGACACCTGGGTCACCGGCTGGCGCCCCCGTGACCTCGCCGCGAGCAACTTCCCGCAGCTGCGCGGTCACTGCCTCGCCAACTACACCTCGGACCCGGTCTTCCGCGCCCGTCTCGCCAAGGCGCCCGAGGAGGACCCGGGTGCCGCGATCCTCGAATGGGTCGGCGTCTTCGGCAACCCCCTCACCTGGGCCGATCTGCCGTGGCTGCGCTCCCTCACCGACCTGCCGCTGATCCTCAAGGGCCTCTGCCACCCCGAGGACGTGCGCCGCGCCCGCGACGGCGGGGTCGACGCCGTGTACTGCTCCAACCACGGCGGCCGGCAGGCCGACGGAGGGCTGCCCGCCCTCGACGCCCTCCCCGGTGTCGTCGAGGCCGCCGACGGACTGCCCGTCCTCTTCGACTCGGGCGTCCGCACCGGCGCGGACGCGGTCAAGGCGCTCGCCCTCGGTGCCACCGCCGTCGGCGTCGGCCGCCCCTACGCGTACGGCCTGGCGGCCGGCGGCGAGGACGGCGTCGTGCACGTCCTGCGCTCCCTCCTCGCCGAGGCGGACCTCATCATGGCCGTCGACGGCTATCCGGCCCTCGCCGACCTGCGCGCGGAGGGCGCCCTGCGCCGTCTCTGACGGTGCGGACGCTCAGGCCGGGCGGGAGACGTCGGAGACCAGGTCGCCCACCGTGCTGTCGGGCAGCCGGCGGGCCACGTCCGCCTGGGAGATGATGCCGACCAGCACGTGCCCGTCGATCACCGGAACCCGCCGGACCCTCCGGTCGGCCATGAGTTCCAGGACCAGCTCCAGCGAGTCGTCGGCGCCGACCGTGAGGAGTTCGCCCCGGGCCAGCTCGCCGGCGGTGCACGTGGCCGGGTCCCGCTCCTCGGCGACCACCCGGACCACGATGTCGCGGTCGGTGAGCATGCCCTTCAGGCGTTCGTCGGGCCCGCAGATCGGCAGCGCGCCGACGTCGAGCTCGGCCATCTTCCGCGCGGCGTCGACCACGCTCTCGTCGCTCCGGACGCAGGTCACGTCCGGGGTCATGATGTCGCGTGCCGTGGACATGGCGACCCCCTGCCGCTGTTCGTACCGTCGTGGACCCGTACACGCGGCGGCTGCCCGGTCCCCCGGACGGCATGCGTACCGACCCGGACCGCACGATTGGACAAAAGGGGCATAAGTGATCGGGGCGCATTAGAGTCTGATCGGCCCGACGCTCTTCCCCCCGCGCCCCATCGCGGCGCGCGCACCGGTGAGGTACGCCCATGACCACAGCGGAACCCGGCGCCGAGGCCGCCTCCGGCGGAGCTCCGCTGGCGGTCAAGCTCAGCCTCCTCACGCTCACCGCGATGGTCGTCGGCTCCATGGTCGGCGCCGGCGTCTTCTCGCTGCCCCGCCGCTTCGCCCAGGAGACCGGCGTCGCGGGCGCGCTCATCGCCTGGGCCGTCGCCGGCACCGGCATGCTGATGCTCGCGTTCGTCTTCCAGACGCTCGCCGTGCGCCGCCCCGACCTGGACGCCGGCGTGTACGCGTACGCCAAGGCGGGCTTCGGCGAGTACCTGGGCTTCTTCTCCGCCTTCGGCTACTGGGCCAGCGCCTGCGTCGGCAACGTCACCTACTGGGTCCTCATCATGTCGACGATCGGCGCGATCGCGCCCTCGCTCGGCGACGGGGACACCGCCCTCGCGATCGTTCTCTCCTCGGTCGGCCTCTGGTGCTTCTTCCTGCTCATCCGGCGCGGGGTGAAGGAGGCGGCGGCGATCAACCGGATCGTCACCGTCGCCAAGGTCGTGCCCATCCTGGTCTTCGTCCTCCTGGCCGTCTTCTGCTTCGAGCCCTCCGTCTTCGCCGAGAACTTCGGCGGCGCCGACTACGCGGGCTCCCTCTTCGACCAGGTCCGCGGCACCATGCTCGCCACCGTCTTCGTCTTCCTCGGGGTCGAGGGCGCCAGCGTCTACTCCCGGCACGCCCGGCGCCGCGAGGACGTCGGCCGCGCCACCGTCCTGGGCTTCCTCAGCGTCTTCGCCGTCTTCGCCTCGGTCACCATCGTGTCGTACGGCATCCTGCCCATGAGCGAGATCGCCGAACTGCGCCAGCCCTCCATGGCGGGCGTCCTGGAGGCGGCCGTCGGCACCTGGGGCAAGGCGTTCGTCAGCGTCGGCCTGATCGTCTCCGTCCTCGGCGCCTACCTCGCCTGGACGCTGATGGCCGCCGAGGTCCTCTTCGTCGCGGCCAAGGACGACGACATGCCGCGCTTCCTCGGCCGCGCCACGAAGGACGACGTCCCCGCCCCGGCCCTGCTCATGACCACCGCGCTGAGCCAGGCCGTCCTCGTCGTCACCGCCTTCTCCGACGACGCCTTCAACTTCGCCCTCGACCTCACCAGCGCCCTCAGCCTCATCCCCTTCCTCCTCGCCGCCGCCTTCGCCGTCAAGATCGCCCTGCGACCCCGGGAGAACCGGGTGGCCGGCGACAGCACCCGGCGGGAACTCGTCATCGCCTCCGTCGCCACCGTCTACACCGCCTTCCTGCTGTACGCGGCCGGGCTCAAGTTCGTCCTCGTCTCCCTGATCCTGTACGCCCCCGCCACCCTGCTCTTCGTCAAGGCCCGCCGGGAGCAGGGCCGGCGCCTCTTCTCCCCGCGCGAGGCGGTCATCTGCGCCGTCTCGGTGGCCGGTGCCGTCGTCGGCGTCCTCGCCCTCGCCGCCGGCTGGATCGAACTGTGAACGGCCCCGCGCGCCCCGGACCCGCGGACCGCCCCCACCGGAAAGGCCAGCGATGAACCCCGACACCCCCGAGGCCACCCGTCCCCTCGGCGTCCACTCCGAGGTCGGCCGGCTCCGCAAGGTCCTCGTCTGCGCACCGGGCCTCGCCCACCGCCGGCTCACGCCGACCAACTCGGACGACCTCCTCTTCGACGACGTGATGTGGGTGGAGAACGCCCAGCGCGACCACGCCGACTTCGTCAACAAGCTGGTCCAGCGCGGCGTCGAGGTCGTCGAGCTGCACAACCTGCTCACCGAGACCATGGCCCTCCCCGAGGCGAAGGCATGGCTCCTCGACCGCAAGATCGTCGCCAACGAGGTCGGCCTGGGGCTCATCGAGGACACCCGCGGCTTCCTCGACTCCCTCGCCCCGCGCGAACTCACCGACTACCTGATCGGCGGCCTCTCCACCGCCGACCTGCCCCAGGACATCCGCTCCGGATACGCGGCCCTCGCCCGTGAGGGCGTCGGCGCCCGCGAGTACCTGATGCCCCCGCTGCCCAACACCCTCTACACCCGGGACACCACCTGCTGGCTCTACGGCGGCGTCACGCTCAACCCGCTCTACTGGCCCGCCCGGCACGGCGAGACCCTCCTCATGAAGGCGGTCTACACCCACCACCCCGACTTCAGGGACGCCACCGTCTGGTGGGGCGACCCCGAGCGCGACTGGGGCCAGGCCACCTTCGAGGGCGGCGACATCATGCCCGTCGGCAACGGCGTCGTCCTCATGGGCATGAGCGAGCGCACCTCGCGCCAGGCCATCACCCAGGTGGCCCGCGCCCTCTTCGAGAACGGCGCCGCCCGGCACGTCGTCGTCGCGGGCATGCCCAAGCTGCGCTCCGCCATGCACCTCGACACCGTCTTCACCTTCGCCGACCGGGACGTCGTCACGCTCTACCCGAGGATCGTGGACGCGGTGCACAGCTTCTCGCTGCGCCCCTCCGACCGCGCTCCCGGCGTCGAGATCACCGACGAGGGCGACACCCCGTTCACGGACGTCGTCGCCAAGGCGCTGGGGCTGCCGGGGCTGCGGGTGATCGAGACCGGCGGCGACGTCTACGCCTCCGAGCGCCAGCAGTGGGACAGCGGCAACAACGCCGTCGCCCTGGAGCCGGGTGTGGTCTTCACCTACGACCGCAACACTCAGACCAACACGCTGCTGCGGAAGGCGGGCATCGAGGTCATCACGATCGTCGGCGCGGAGCTGGGCCGCGGACGCGGCGGCGGCCACTGCATGACCTGCCCCCTCGTCCGCGACCCGGTCGACTTCTGACGCCGCGCCGGTTACGCGTACGTCTCGAACTCGGCGACGCGCGGGGTGCCGGTGGCACCGGTGATCTCGAAGGTGACCTTGCTCAGCGCGGTCGCCGGGAAGGTGGCCGTGCCGGCCGCGCCGCCGGTGGCGAGGACGGCGCCGGTGTCGGCGTTCAGGAGGCGCCAGCCGGTGACCGTGCCCGCCCCTGCGGCCTCGCGGACGCGGACCGACGAGATCGTCGTCGGGGAGCCCCACTTGACCGAGACAGAGCCGGTGGTGCCGGCGGGCGACCAGTACGTGCCGAGGTTGCCGTCCCGGACGTTGCCGTAGCTGGTGCCGTCGGCCTTGCTGGAGCCGTCCGCGCCGGCGCCGATGCTCAGGTTGGTGCCGGACGGCGGGGCGGTGGTGGCGGTGGCCGTCGGGGTCGGAGTGGGCGTGGGCGTGGGCGTCGCGGTGGCGGTCGGGGTGGGCGTCGGGCTCGGGGTCTGCGGGGTGCAGGAGCCGTCGGAGACGAGCAGGCCCCTGCCCGCGCCGGCCGTGCGCGCCACGACGTCCGGGACGCAGGAGGCGCTGTCGGCGGTGTAGCCGTACGGGACGGACACGGTCGTGTTGGAGACCGGGTTCGGGCCGGCCGGGCGGTAGTCGGTTCCGGCGGGGGACCAGGTCACGTCGTCGAAGACGTTCCCGGCGACCTGCCAGTAGCCGGCCGCGTCCGTGTAGAAGGTGCCGAGGACGTCCTTGGAGTCCTCGAAGTAGTTGTTCTCGACCTTGGCGCGGGCGCCGGCGCGGGAGTTGATGCCCGACTCGTTCAGCTGCCTGTAGTGGTTGCTGTACATGTGGGCGATGCCGCCGCGCAGCAGCGGGGCGCGGGAGTCGATGTTCTCGTACAGGTTGTGGTGGTAGGTGATGAAGCCGTTGCTGAGCTCCGTCTCGCTGGAGCCGACCAGGCCGCCGCGGCCGGAGTTGCGCAGCACGCTGTAGGAGAGCGTCACGTACTGGGTGTTGTCCTTCATGTCGAACAGGCCGTCGAAGCCCTCGGACTCGCCGCCGGACGCCTCCAGGGTGACATGGTCGACCCAGACGTTCCGGACGTCGCTCTCCATGCCGATGGCGTCGCCGCCGTTGGAGGTGGGGGAGCCGGACTTCTTCACGTTCCGGACGGTGACGTTCTGGATGATGATGTTGCTCGACTCGCGGATGTGGATGCCGAGCTGGTCGAAGACGGCGCCCGAGCCGACGCCGACGATCGTGACGTTGCTGATCTGCTTGAGCTCGATGACCCCGGCGGCGGTGTTGCAGCTCGCGCCGGACACCTTGGCCGTGTTGGCGTGGTTGATCGTGCCCTCGACCTGGATGGTGATCGGGGTGCTGCTGGAGGCGCGTCCGCAGAGGGCCGCGTGGATCTCGGTGCCGGTGGTGGCCCGGACGGTCTGCCCGCCCGCGCCGCCGGTGGTCCCGCCGTTCTGGCTCGCGTAGCCGGTGGCGCCCGCGGTGGCGGCCGAGGCTTCCGGGATGGTCAGGACCGCGCCGGTGGCGGCCGCGACCGCCATGGCGGCCAGTGCCGCCCGGAGTCGCGTGGAGGGGGATCGTCGTCCCATGCTCGCCTGCCCTTTCGTAGACGTCCGCGGGAACGCGGACGTATGTCGTCGTCAGCCCCGTCCCTGGGAAAAACGCAACATCTAGAAAGCGCTCTCTAGAAAGCGCTTTCGGCGCGTGACGATAGGGGCGGCATCGCGTACCTGACAAGACTTCGGACACGACGGGTACGGAAGGAGCCGGCCGGCGGGACCCCGCCCGCGCCCCCGGGACGGTCCGGCGCGCCCCCGGCGAGGCCGCCACCGGCCCCCGGCGAGGCCGCCACCGGCCCCCGGCGCGGCCCCCACCCCCCCGGGGGCCCGCCGGGCCGGGCGCAT
>NZ_JBHVRX010000036.1:0-75449 GCF_042885515.1 Streptomyces sp. NPDC058052
CCCGGACGGGGCGGGCCGCGCCGGGCCCGCCCCGTCCGGGGCGCCCGCGGCGGGGTCAGTCGCGGCCGAGGACCACCGTGGCCGAGGAGCAGAACCAGCCGCCGGTGCCGGAGGCGAGGGCGAGCCGGGGGAGGCCGCCGTCGGGGCGGCGCACCTGGAGACCGGGGGCCTCGCCGCGGAGCTGGCGGACGGCCTCGACGAGGAGGAAGAGGCCCCGCATGCCGGGGTGGCAGGCGGAGAGCCCGCCGCCGTCGGTGTTGACGGGCACCGCGGACTTGTCCGTGACGTACGCGCCGCCTTCGCCCTTGGGGCAGAAGCCGAGGTCCTCCAGGGTCACCAGGGTCATGTAGGTGAAGGCGTCGTAGATCTCGGCGACGTCGATGTCGGCGGGGGTGACGCCGGCGCGTTCGAGGGCGAGGCGGCCGCTGACGGCGGCGGGCGAGACGGTGAAGTCCTCCCACTCGGACATCGTCGTGTGGGAGACGTGTTCGCCGGTGCCGAGGATCCAGACCGGCGTCTTCCGGGTGTCCGGCACGTACTCCTCGGCGACGAGGAGCACGGCGCAGCCGCCGTCGCTGCGGATGCAGCAGTGCAGTGTGGTGAAGGGGTCGGCGATCATCGGGCCGGAGAGGACCTCGTCGACGGTGACGGGCTTCCGGAACATGGCCTCGGGGTTCAGCGCCGCGTTCGCGCGGGCCCGGACGGCGACCTCGGCGAGCTGTTCCAGGGTGGTGCCGTACCGGTGCATGTGGCGGCGGGCGGCCATCGCGTACTTGGCGACCAGGGTGTGCCCGTACGGGACCTCGAACTGGAGCGGGCCGCGGGCGCCGAAGGAGAGGTTGGAGGTGCGGCGCCCGGCCTTGATGTCGGCGCGCGCGGTGGAGCCGTACACGAGCAGCACCGCGTTGGCGCGGCCCTCGGCGATGGCGTCGGCGGCGTGGGCGGCCATGACCTCCCAGGTGGCGCCGCCGACGGAGGTGGAGTCCACCCAGGTGGGGCGGAGGCCCAGGTACTCGGCGACCTCGACGGGGGCGAGCGTGCCGAGTCCGGCGGAGGCGAGTCCGTCGACGAGGGAGCGGTCGAGGCCGCTGTCGGCGAGGGCGCGGCGGGCGGCCTGGGCGTGGAGCGCGTAGGGGGTGGCCCCGTCGACCCGGCCGCAGTCGGAGAGCGCGACGCCGGCGACGGCGACCCGGCGGCGGCCGCGGCTGCTGCGTGAGGTGGTGCCGATGGCGGTCATGGATCTGACGGTACATCAGATCTCTGCGATCGGGACCCGCGTCGCTCTGGGCAACCGTCCCTCCCCCGCCCTAACATGACGGACCGTCAGATACGGAGGGAGCCTCATGGAAACCGCCGACGGCGCGGACCCCGCCGCGCTCACCGCGACGCAGCGGGAGATCCGCCGCACCCTGCGGGACCTGCTCGCCCAGCACGCCGGCCCCCCGGCCGCCCGCACCACCACCGCCGCCGAGGGCTACGACCCCGCCCTCTGGGCCCGCATGTCCGGCGAACTCGGCCTCGCCCGGCTCGCCCTCCCCGAGGAGTACGGAGGCACCGGCCGCGGCACCCCCGAACTCGCCCTCGCCTGCGAGGAGACCGGCCGCGCCCTCGCCCCCTCCCCGCTCCTCGCCACCGCCGTCCTCACCGCCCCCCTCGTCGCCGCCCTCGGCACCCCCGACCAGCGCGCCGACCTGCTGCCCCGCATCGCCGACGGCGCCCTCACCTGCGCGCTCGCCGTCCCCGGCGGCTCCCTCGCCCACGCCCTCGGGCTCACCGGCGACAACACCACCGGCGCCTGGTCCGGCGACGGCCGGGCCGGCGGCGTCCAGGCCCGCCCCGCCCCCGACGGCGACGGCGGCTGGCTCCTCTACGGCGAGGCCGAACAGGTCCTCGACGGACACAGCGCCGGGCTCCTCCTCGTCGCCGCCCACACCGGCGGCTACGCCCGCAGCCGCACGCTCCTCTACCTCGTCCGCACCGAGGACGCCGGCCCCGGACTCGTCCGCACCCGCCGCACCGGCCTCGACCCCACCCGCTCCCCGGCCGGCGTCCAGCTCCGCGACGTCCCGGCCACCCTCCTCGGCGAGGACCCCGCCGACCCCGCCGACATCACCCGCGCGCTCGCCGCCGCCGGCCGCACCGCCGCCGTCCTCCTCGCCGCCGAGGCCACCGGAGCCGCCCGCGGCGCCCTCGAACGCACCCTCGGCGACGTCGCCGGCCGCGAACGCCCCGGCCGGCCCGCCGGCCCCCTCCAGGCCGCCCGGCACCGCCTCGCCGACCTGCACGTCCAGGTGGAGGCCGCCCGCGCCCTGACCTACTGCGCCGCCCGCGAACCCGGACCCGGCCCCGAGAGCGGACCCCTCGCCCTCGCCCAGGCCCTCGAAGCCCTCCGCGCCGCCGCCGGCGAGGCCGTCCAGCTGGACCGCGGCAGCGGCACCGGCGGCACCGGCGAATCCGGCGCCCACCCCTACGTCCGCCGCGCCGCCGCCGACGAGCTCCTCTTCGGGCCCGCCGGACGCCTCCGCGCCCGCGCCGCCGAACGCACCGGACTCCTCGGAGAGGCGGCCGCCTGATGCCCATCGGAGTGAAACTCGTCCAGAAGGTCTCCTCGACCCGGACCTTCGCCCGCGTCGCCCCCCACGTCATCCCCGCCCTCGACAAGGCCGTGCACCGGCTCAGCAGGGGAAAGACGCTGCTCAGCACCCAGATGCTGCCCGGCGTCGTCCTCACCGCGACCGGCGCGAGGAGCGGCCGGGAGCGGACCACCCCGCTCGCCTGCATGCCGGAGCCCGACCGGGGGACCTGGCTCCTCATCGGCTCCAACTTCGGCCGCCCCGGCCACCCCGCCTGGACGGCCAACCTGCTCGCCCACCCGGACGCCGTGATCAGCTGGAAGGGCGAGCCGATCCCCGTACGGGCCGAACGGCTGACGGGGGAGGAGCGGGCGGCGGCCTGGAAGGCGGCCCTCGCCTTCTGGCCCCCGTACGCCGCCTACCAGGCCCGGGTGGACCGCGAGATCCGGCTCTTCCGGCTCACCCGCAGATGAACCGGGCCGGACCAGGCGGCCCAAGGCCCCGGACACGACGACGCCGACGGCGGTCCCGCCCCGGGAGGGGCGGCGACCGGCGTCGGCGTCGACGACAGGACGGGTGAAGGAGAAGGCGCCGGAGTCACCGGGGCCGGACGGCCGGGACTATCTGACCGGCTTCTTGCCGGTGATGCCCAGATGCACCAACAGAGCCAGATTCGGCTTGAGTTCGGCCTGCTTCACACCCCAGGTGGTGAAGCCCTTCTGATGGCCGGCGACCGCGGCCAGCATCGCCACGAGCGAGCCCGCCATCGCGGCCGCGCTGACCTCCTTGTCGACCTTGCCCTTGGCCTGGAGCTCCTTCACCGCGTCCGTGAGGGAGTTGGTGACCGAGTTCAGGATCTTCATGCGGATCTTGTAGAACCGCTTGTCGCCCTCCGCGGCCCCGAGGTCCACGACCCGCAGGATCGCGTCGTGCTTCCGCCAGAAGTCGAGGAAGCCGTCGACGAGTTCCTCGGAGGTCTGCCAGGCCGCCTTGCCGACCCAGGAACGGCCGGAGACCAGCTCGGTCAACCCGGCGCCCTCCTTCGCCATTTCCTCCGCGAGCTCCAGGACGGCGCCTTCGACGTCCGGGAAGTACTGATAGAACGTCGCGGGTGAAGTACCCGCCTTCCGGGCCACGTCGATCACCTTGACGTCCCGGTACGGCGAGGAGCTGAGCATCTCACCGAGGCAGTCGAGCAGCTTCTGCCGCGTCGCCTGGCCGCGTCGTCCGGCCACGCGGCCGTCGACGGTGCGTACTTGTCCTGTCATGCCGTCAGCTTACCGAGGGGGGATCAGCGCGCGATTCGGCCGACTGCAAATGGGGTGCACCCCGTTCCCCGAGGTCGGCAGGGGTGTCCTCGGCGGGTCGCGGCGACCGGATCCCGCCACCGCGGCCGGGCCCCTCCGCGCCCCCGCCCGCCTTATGAACAGGCTGTGGACAACTTCGGTGGACAACCCCGCCGACCGGGAACGGGACCCCGGCCGGACCGGCTCCCCGGACGGCGCACACCGGAGCGCGCCCCCGCCCCCGCCGCCCTAGCGTGGAGCCATGGCCGTATACACAGAGGGCACCCCCTGCTGGGTGGACGCGCAGCTCCCCGACCTGGAGGCGGGCAAGCGCTTCTACGGCGAGCTCTTCGGCTGGACCTTCGACGACGACCGCGACGAGGCCCTGCTCGACGGACGCCGGGTCGCCGGGCTCCTCCCCAAGCGGGACGGCCGCATGCCCACCACCTGGACCGTCTACCTCGCCACCAAGGACGCCGGCACCGTCGCCGCCCGCGTGAAGGCCGCCGGCGGGCAGATGGTCATGGAGCCGTACCCCGTCGGACCCTTCGGCGTCCTCGCCCTGGCCGCCGACCCCGGCGGCGCCGTCGTCGGCCTGCGCCAGTCGGGCGAGGACGACGGCTTCGAGGTCGTCAACGAACCCGGCTCCTTCTGCTGGATGGAGGTGTACACCCGCCGTCCCGGGCCCGTGGACACCTTCTACGCCTCCGTCTTCGGCTGGCTCGGCCGCCAGGCCGACCCCGCGGAGGAGGGCAAGGAACCCGGCTTCGACTACCGCGTCTGGTCCCCGCCCGGCTCGCGCGCCGGAGACGACACCGCCTTCGGCGGCCGGGCCGTCATCACCGACGCCTTCCCCGCCGAGATGCCCGGCCACGTCCTCGTCTACTTCGCCGTCCGCGACTGCGACGAGGCATGCGCCATCACCGTCCGCCTCGGCGGCCGCGTCGCCGAACCCCCCGTCGACACCCCCTACGGCCGGATCGCCGTCCTCCACGACAACCAGGGCGCCCGCTTCGCCGTCCTCGCCGAACCCACCCCCGCCGACCCCCTCGTCACCACGGCGGAACCCACCGCCCTCTCCACCGACACCGTCCCCCTGACCGTCCCCGCACCCCCCACCTCCACCCTCTCGGACCCCCCCTCGGCGGTGTGAGCGTTCCGCTCCGTATGACCTGTGACACCGTTCCTAGCCGGTGGCCGGGGGAGGGTCCAGGAACCCCTCCCGGCCACCGCGGAC
Source organism: Streptomyces sp. NPDC058052 (assembly GCF_042885515.1). Classification (NCBI taxonomy): domain Bacteria; kingdom Bacillati; phylum Actinomycetota; class Actinomycetes; order Kitasatosporales; family Streptomycetaceae; genus Streptomyces; species Streptomyces sp. NPDC058052. The sequence continues at coordinate 5,097 of NZ_JBHVRX010000036.1, forward strand.
ATCCCGAACGGTGAGGGATGTCCTGGTCGCCCGCTTTCGCTCCGCGTCCGGCGGCACGCATCGTGTGCGTGGTCCGGGAACGTGGGGGCGGGTCTCCTCGTGCCCTGGGCTGCCGGACCGAGCCTGAACGGTCCGATGCCCCTGTCCATCGCTCCGGTGAGCAGGGGGCGGTGCCGTCCGACGCCTGATCGGGTGTCCCAGGGCGCGTCTTCCGATGGCCACCGATGCCGCCTGGTGGCGGGTGGTTCTGCGGCTCGTGCCGCTGAGGGGCTTCTGCCAGTGCTGGGCGCCCCACGCGCTGGTGTAGGCGGGGTCGACGGCGACGACGGTGATGCCGAGTGCGGTGGCCATGGCCACGAGCCGGGCGCGGAGCCGGGCCACCGGCATGCCGGAGATCAGTCTGCGGAAGTCCTTCCGTCGGCCGTGCTTCTCCCGGGTCTTCTCCGCATGGAAGTCGAGGTCCTCGACCGCGATCGCGAGGCCGTGCCGCAGAGCCCAGTGCAGGAGACGCGTCAGGGCGTGGCGGACCTGGGCGTCACGGTGGCCGGCGGTGCCGGACAGGTCGTAGGCGAAGGTACGGGGCTCGCCGACGGGGTTGCCGTGCGGGTCGAGACGCCAGGCGGCGAGGTGGTCGGCGTTGGTGTCGACGCCGACGGCACCGCTCGCGACGGCGGTTGCGACGGGAGCGGTCACGGGCGCCGGGATCTGCCAGGAGGCGGTGAGGTACCAGCGTCCGCGAGCCGTGTCGTGGTGGATGCGATAGGCCACCGCGCGGTTGCCGGTGACGCGGTCGGCCCATTCGTCGCCGCGGTGGCGGAAGGCCGCCCGGGAGGCCAGGACGTACCGGCCGCGCGGGGCGTTCGCGAGGTCTGCCAGCGGTGCGGGCAGTTTGATCGACACCTCGCCGTCGGGGGTGACACGGATCGTCTCGTTCCCGAACCGCTTGCCGGACTCGCCGTCCGCCTGGAGGAACGCCCGCTCGGCCTCCCATCGCTCACGCCACTGTCCGGCGGTGAGCCGGGCGGCGTCGAGCCGGTGGCGGTCGCGGGCCAGCTTCCTCCCCCCGCGGACGACCCGGACCCGCCCCGCCCGATGGTCGGCCCGCTCACGGGCCAGCCGGTCCTTCAGCACCTGCAGGCGGCGGGCCTTCGCGTGCCACTCCTGGCGGGAGCCGTATCCACCCGGAGCCCGCTTCTCGCCCCTCTCGCCCAGCGGCAGTGACAGCCGGTACGAGAGGGTCCGCACCCCGGCTTCCAGGTTCTGGACGCGCGCCCACTGGCCGCGCCGGGCGAGCGCCCACTGATCGTGCGTGGCCTTCGTCACCGACCCCGCCCACCGCGACGACGACTCCCTGGTCAAGGTCCGCTTCCGTTGCGCCCATGACTCCGCGGAGTGCTCCAGCCCCTCGGCGCACCTGTGCTGGAGATCACGCGCGGCGAGTGAGCCGAGGTGGGATCCGACCCGCCGCAGTACGGCACGGTCCCGGTCGGTCAGCTGCTTGAGGCCGGTGCGCACCGTGACCCCCGAGGGGCCCGGCACCACGAACGGCGCGGCCACTTTCCGCAGACCGCTCACCACGCCTCCCCACCGGCTCCGGAACGCACCCACGTCCGTCAGGACGTCCAACGATCAGCGGCCCGAAGGGTCACCCATTCGATTCCGGAACCACCGTTCCCTTCTCCGCGACGGCACGGCGGCACGGGCCCACGCGCCCCGCTCGCGGGGCGGAAGGTCCCCACCTCCCCTGCGCGCGTGTACGGTTCGCCACTCCGATCCGCCCCCGGGTTCGCAACCAGGGCCTCGGACAGGAACAATCAGGGGCCAGGGCCGTACCGTCATGGCCCGTACGGGGAGGTGGCAGGCAAGTGGAACAGCTGACGCAGCACGACCCGAGACGCATCGGGCCCTTCGAGGTGCTGGGCCGGCTCGGCGCGGGCGGCATGGGGCTGGTCTATCTCGCGCGCTCGGCGTCCGGCCGGCGCGTGGCGATCAAGACCGTGCGCACGGAGCTCGCGGAGGACCAGCTGTTCCGGGTCCGCTTCACCCGGGAGGTCGAGGCCGCCCGGGCGGTGTCCGGTTTCTATACGGCGGCCGTCGTGGACGCCGACCCGCGCGCGGCCGTGCCGTGGCTGGCGACCGCGTACGTGCCGGCGCCCTCGCTGGAAGAGATAGTGAACGAGTGCGGGCCGCTCCCGGCCCAGGCCGTCCGCTGGCTCGCGGCCGGAGTCGCCGAGGCCCTCCAGTCCATCCACGGCGCCGGTCTCGTCCACCGCGACCTCAAGCCGTCGAACGTCCTCGTCGTCGAGGACGGCCCCCGGGTGATCGACTTCGGCATCGCGTCCGGCGTCTCCAACACACGGCTGACGATGACCAACGTCGCCGTGGGCACCCCGGCCTACATGTCGCCCGAGCAGGCCCGCGACTCGCGCAGCGTCACCGGCGCCAGCGACGTCTTCTCGCTCGGCTCCATGCTGGTCTTCGCCGCCACCGGCCACGCGCCCTTCCACGGCGCCAACCCGGTCGAGACCGTCTTCATGCTGCTCCGGGACGGGCCGGACCTGGAGGGTCTGCCCGACGAGCTGCGGCCGCTCATCGACGCGTGCATGCAGATGGACGTGGCCCAGCGGCCCACACCGGCCGATCTCCAGGCCATGCTCGCGCCGCACCTCTTCGGGCCGGGCAGCGACGACAGCGGCACCGCCTCCGCGTGGCTGCCGGAGAGCGCCGTCACCATGATCGAGACCCGGCGCGGTGGCCGGCCGGCCCCGCCGCCGCCGGTCACCCCGCCGCCGATGCCGCCGCGCCCGCCCGTCGGCTTCGACGGGGGCGACCCGCGCGAGCCCGCCCACGTGGGCGGCCGGCACGCGGGACCGGCGGAGGAGTCCGGCGGTCCGGTGCGGCTCGGCGGCGCCACCGTGCCGATCGGCCCCGGCCCCCGGGTCGCCGACACCCGGGCGGCGCTCGCCGTCGGCCAGGCGTCCGATCCGCACGCCACCGGCTGGGTCCGGCCGCCCGGCGGGGAGCCCGCGCCGGCGCCGGCGCCCGTGCCGCAGCAGGCGCAGCCGCAGACGGACCCCGGGAACGGGGCGTGGCGGCCGTGGCGTTTCCGCATGTCGAACGATGTGTGGGGGACTCCGGTCGTCGACGGCGATCTGCTCTACGTGACCTCGTTCGAGGTGCACGCGCTGGACACCGCGTCCGGCCGGCGCCAGTTCAAGACGCGGGACGTGGCCTGGTCGATGGCGGTGGCCCAGGGCCGCATCCACGCGTCCGACGGACCGACGCTGTACGCGCTGGACGCCACCGACGGCAGCGAGCGCTGGCGGCTGCGCACCGACGCCTGGGTGTACTCCCTCCGGGTGGACCGGGGCACCGTGGTCACCGGCACCCGGGGTGGCGGCGTGCAGGGCTGGGAGGCGTCCAACGGCGCGAAGCTGTGGGAGATCACCGGCTGTCAGACGGACTTCGAGACCCCGGAGGCGGGCCCGGCCGTGCACGGCGACACCGTGTACGTGTGGCGGGAGGCCCGGCTCCTGGCCCTCGACGCCCGGACGGGCACCGAGCGCTGGTCGTACCCGATCGGCGACGCCGCCGCCTGCGGGCACGTGCCGGTCCGGGTCGCCCCGGCCGAGGACGGCTGCGTGTACGTCTCCGCCGGCACCCGTGTGCTGTCCGTCGACATCGACTCCGGGCACGTCCGCTGGCACTTCGAGGCGCCCGCCGTCTTCCTCTCCCCGCCGGCCTTCGCACCCGGCCCGGCGGTCACGGGCGGTGGCGTGTACCTGGCCGACCACCTCGGCACGGTGTACGCGATCGACGCCACGACCGGCCAGGACCGCTGGCGGATCGCGACCGAGCAGCGCCAGTCGTCCGAGCCGGTGCTCGTCGCGGACGGCAATGTGCACGTCGGCAGCGGCAGCGCGCTCTACACCCTGGACGCGGTCACCGGCACCCCCCGGTGGCGGTTCGCGGCCGGTGCCGAGCTGGTGGGCACCCCCGTCGTCGCCGACGGGCGGGTCCACTTCGGCTCCGCCGACCACGTCCTCTACACCCTGGACGCGACCGGCGGGCAGCTGCGCTGGAAGCTCGCCACGGGCGGCGAGATCACCGGCTCGCCGGTGGCGAAGGGCGGGGTCGTGTACGCGTGCAGCAAGGACCGCTGCGTGTACGCGCTCGACGCGGCGAAGGGCACGGCCACCGGCCGGGGTGCGGCCGCCCGCTAGCACCGCGCCCCCGCCCGGCCGCCGCCGGCACCGCGCCTGACCCCGCCCGCACCGCGCCCGGGGTTCAGGCGCGGTGGTGACCGTCCCGGTCGGCCGGAGGATCGACCGGGACGTCGAAGCGGCCGGGGGCGGCGTACGGCAGGTTCCTGGTCTCGGCGTCGTACGGCTGCCCGGCGGGCGGTGGGGCGTCGACGGGCGGTCCGTCGAGGGTCGGGCGGGTGTGCGGCGCGGCGGGCTCCAGGCGGTGGCTTCTGGGGCGGCCGGACATGACGAGGGCGCCGAGCAGGAGCAGCACCCCGCCGCCGAAGGCGTTGGCGACGCCGTCGCCGAGGCCGCGTCCGTCCCCGGAGATCACCAGGCTGCCCTCGGCCTGGCCGACCCGGACCATCCACAGGACCGTGACGCCGAGGACGAGGAGTCCGGCGAGGGCGACGAGCAGCCGGGAGCGCAGCACCACGCCGACGAGGGTGACGAGGGCGGCGACGGCGAAGGGCAGCAGGATCGAGCCGACGACCCCGGAGCCGTCGTCGGTGATGCCGGTGAAGAGGTCCCCGATCGGATAGTCGCTGCCGTGACGGCCGTCGTACCAGGCACGGAAGGGGCTCCAGACGGCGGCCGTCGCTCCGGCGAGGGCCAGGACCGAGCCGGCGACGTTGCGGATCATCGATCGGCCTCCTCGGGGGGCTGCGCGGCCTGGCTCTCTCGCTGTCGACGCTACGCCGGGTGAGGGGGGCCCGCCATGCGGGCCCTCCCGCCCCGCTAGGGTGTGGCGCGCACATGACCGAAGGGACGGGGAGACGGCGATGGTAAGGACCCGGGTGAAGCTGGCCGCCACACTGACGGTCGTGGTGCTGGCGCTGACCGGCTTCCAGACGAGCACCGGTGGCAGCGGCGGCAAGAGCGGCAAGAGCAAGAGCAAGAGCGGCGGGGGCGGCTGCTCCAGCGACAAGAAGGACAACGACGACTACGCGGGCTCCGGGTCGGGCGGCGGCGACAGCGGCAGCGGTGGCGGCGAGTACACCGCCGAGCCGGCGGTCACCGCCTCGGCGTCGTACGGCCCCGCCGTCGACGTGATCGTCGTGGACTGCGTGAAGCCGGCGCAGAAGAAGCGCAAGGGGAAGCCCGCGCGTAAGGCGGACACCACGGCGACGCTGCGGATCGTCAACGAGGGGCTGTACAGCACCACCCAGACCTACCGGGTGACCCTGGAGTTCCGCGGCGGGACCGGTTCCGTGGTCGACACGGCGGAGACGGTCGTGACGGTCGAGGGCGGGCAGCGGAAGGACTTCGAGGTGAAGATGGCGCGGCCCCGCCTCGTGGACAAGGTGAAGAACTGCGTGATCGCCGAGGCCCGCGCCACCTCCGCCCCTACCGCGTCCGGAAGCCCGTCCGCCGGGTCGTGAACAGCTCGGCCTGCCGCTCCGCCGGCAGGTTGCCGAGCGTGACGAGGTGCGGGGCCTGGGCGAGGGCCTGGGACCTGACGGCCTCCTTGGCCGTCCACAGGGCGCGTACGGTGCCCTGCACGGCCTCGGTGGGGAAGGAGGCGATGACGGCCGCCGCCTCGCGTGCGGCGGTCAGCGCTCCGCCGGCCTCCGTCACCTCGCTGACCAGGCCGGTCTCGTAGGCCCGGCGGGCGGAGATCCGTTCGGCGGAGCCCATGAGGGCCATCCGGGCGATCTCGCCGAAGGGCATCCGCTGGGCCATGTGGATGGTCTCGTAGGCGCTGACCATGCCGTAGGTGGTGTGCGGGTCGAAGAAGGCGGCGGTCTCGCCGGCGATCAGGAACTCGGCCTCGCCGAGCAGGTAGAAGGCTCCGCCGCAGGCCATGCCCTCGACGGCGGCGATCACCGGTTTCCACAGGTCGTTGGCCTTGGGGCCGATCGCGATCAGCGGGTCGTCGATCGTGTACGGGGAGGCGGGCTGCGGCACCCGGCCGGCGTCGTCGCGGTCGATGCCGGTGCAGAAGGCCCGCCCGCCGGCGCCGGTGACGACGACGGCGCGGATCTCGTCCTCGTACCGGAACGCCCGCCAGACGGCGCCGAGTTCGCGGGCCATGGCGAGGGTGAGCGCGTTGAGCCGGGCGGGCCGGTCGAGGGTGACGACGGCGACGCCGGTCTCCTTGTCGCGGTCCACGGAGATCCCGGGGGCGCTCATCCGCGCTCCAGGATCCAGCGGGGGACGGCGATGCCGTCGATCTCGGTGAAGGCGACGCGGACGGGGGCGCCGATGCGGAGCCGGGCCGGGTCGACGGAGTCGAGGCGGGCGCCGGGGGAGGCGACGACGTTGCCGGCGAGGCGGATGCGGGGGGCGTCGGCGAGTTCGACGAGGACCGCGTTGTAGGGGGCCTGGTTGGCGTAGTCGGGCAGCAGCGGCGGGTGCGGGAGCACGTAGGACCAGATGCGGCCGCGGCCGGACATGAGCCGCCACTCGGTGGCGAAGGACTGGCAGTGCGGGCAGCAGGGGCGGGGCGGGAAGCGGAGTTCGCCGCACTCCTTCTTGGCGCACGCCTGGACGCGGAGTTCGCCGCGGGCGGTGAACTCCCAGAAGGGGGCGCCGTCTTCGTCGATGACGGGGTTCAGCACGGGATCAGCTCCTCAGGCGCGCAGCAGGATGGCGGAGGTGGGGACGCCCTCGCCGGCGGTGACCAGGCAGGTGGCGGCGTCGGGGACCTGGGCGGTGGAGGTGCCGCGGAGCTGCTTCACGCCCTCGTTGATGAGGTTGAAGCCGTGCACGTACGCCTCGGAGAGGCCGCCGCCGCCGGTGTTGAGGGGGAGCCGGCCGCCGAGTTCGAGGGCGCCGCCCTCGGTGAAGGCGGCGCCCTCGCCGCGCCCGCAGAAGCCGTAGCCCTCCAGGGAGAGCGGGACGAGGGGGGTGAAGGCGTCGTAGATCTGGGCGACGTCGACGTCCTGGGGGCCGAAGTCGGCGGTCTTCCACAGGTGGCGGGCGGCGGTCCAGGCGGGGCCGGAGAGCGGGTCGTCGTTCCAGTAGTTGACCATGCCGTGGTGCTGGGCGGGCAGGCCCTGGGCGGCGGAGTGGATGTAGACGGGCTTGCGGCGGCAGTCGCGGGCGCGTTCGGCGGAGACGATGACGCAGGCGAGGGCGCCGTCGGTCTCCAGGCAGTTGTCGAAGAGGCAGAGGGGTTCGCTGATCCAGCGGGAGGTCATGTACATCTCCCGGGTCAGCGGGCGGTCGTACATGATCGCGGCCGGGTTCTGGTTGGCGCGGTTGCGGCAGGCGAGGGCGACGTTGAAGAGGTGGTCGCGGGTGGCGCCGTACTCGTGCATGTAGCGGCGGGCGAGCATGCCGATCTCGTCGGCGGGGCGGAGCAGCCCGTAGGGGCGGGTCCACTGGCCGGGGGTGGGGAGCTGGACGGCGGTGTTCTTCCAGGGGCGGGGTCCCGAGCCGCGTTTGCGGGAGCGCCAGGCGACGCCGACGCTCGCCTGGCCGGTGGCGACGGCGGCGGCGAGGTGGCCGACGGTGGCGCAGGAGCCGCCGCCGCCGTAGCCGACCTTGGAGAAGAAGGTGACGTCGCCGGCGCCGATGGCCTTGGCGACCTCGACCTCGTCGGTCTCCTCCATGGTGTACGAGGCGAAGCCGTCGACCTCGGACGGGGCGATGCCCGCGTCGTCGAGGGCGGCGAGGATCGCCCGGCAGGCGAGGGCCTTCTCGGTCTCCGGGAGTCGTTTCGCGAAGGCGGTCTGTCCTATGCCGACGATGGCGGTGGCGTCCTTGAGCACCGGACCTCCTCATGGGGCAGCACTGCTGACAGCGCGTCAGGCTACAACTAATCTGACGGATAGTCAGCTCACGGGACGGTGGAGGCGGAGATGCGCGGTGACCTGGAGTGGGGCACGATCCCGGGACTCGTACGGTCGGCGGGGGAGCGGTACGGCGACCGGGAGGCGGTCGTCGACGGCCGCGCCCGCGTCCCGTACGCCGAACTCGCCGCCCGCGTCGAGCGGTCCGCCGCGGCCTGCGTGGCCGCCGGGGTGCGCGCCGGGGACCGGGTCGCGATCTGGGCGCCCAACAGCCTCGACTGGATCGTCGCGGCCCTCGGCGCCGTCACCGCCGGCGCCGTCCTCGTCCCGCTCAACACCCGCTTCAAGGGCACCGAGGCCGCCGACGTCCTCGCCCGCTCCCGCGCCCGGCTCCTCTTCGTCACCGGCACCTTCCTCGGCACCTCGTACGTCGCCTCGCTGCGCCGCGCCGGGGTCCCGCTGCCCGAGCTGGCGCGGGTCGTCGTCCTCGGCGACACCGCGCCCGACGAGGCCGGATGGACCACCTGGAAGGCGTTCCTCGCCGAGGGCGACCGGATCTCCGCGGCCCGCGTCCGGGCCCGCGCCGACGCCATCGACCCCGACAGCCCCTCGGACATCGTCTACACCTCCGGCACCACCGGCCGCCCCAAGGGCGCCGTCATCAGCCACGCCCAGACCCTGCGCTGCTACGAGGAGTGGGCCGCGCTCGCCGGCCTCGCCGAGGGCGACCGCTACCTCGTGGTGAACCCCTTCTTCCACACCTTCGGCTACAAGGCGGGCGTCCTCGCCTGCCTGATGCGGGGCGCGGTGATCGTGCCGCAGCCGGTCTTCACCGCCGACACCGTCCTCGCCAACGTCGCCGCCGAGCGGATCAGCGTGCTCCCCGGCCCGCCCACCCTCCACCAGTCGCTCCTCGACCACCCGGCCCGCGCGGCGCACGACCTCTCCAGCCTCCGGCTCGTCGTCACCGGCGCCGCCGTCGTCCCGCTGCTCCTCGTCGAACGCCTCCGCTCCGAGCTGGGCATCGCCACCGTCCTCACCGCCTACGGGCTCTCCGAGGCGAGCGGCCTCGTCACCATGTGCCGCCGCGACGACCCCGACGGGACGATCGCCACCACCTCGGGCCGGGCCGTCCCCGGCACCGAGGTCAGGCTCTCCGGCTCGGGCGAGGTGCTGGTCCGGGGGCACAACGTGATGCGCGGGTACTTCGAGGACGAGGAGGCGACGGCCGCGGCCATCGACGCCGACGGCTGGCTGCGCACGGGCGACATCGGCGTCCTCGACGAGGCCGGGAACCTGCGGATCACCGACCGGCTGAAGGACATGTTCATCGTCGGCGGCTTCAACGCCTACCCCGCCGAGATCGAGCAACTCCTCGGCCTCCACCCGGAGATCGCCGACGTCGCCGTCATCGGCGTGCCCGACGCCCGGCTCGGCGAGGTCGGCAAGGCGTTCGCGGTGCGGCGGCCGGGCGCGCGGGTCACCGCCGACGACCTGATCGCCTGGGCGCGGCGGGAGATGGCGAACTACAAGGTGCCCCGGGAGGTCGAGTTCGTCGCCGAGCTGCCCCGCAACGCCGGCGGGAAGGTGGTCAAGGGCGAGCTGCGGAGGCGGGGTTGAGGCCCGCCCCGCTTTCCGGAGGATTGGAATCCGTTTATGGAAATGGGGAGGGGGCGGCAACCGGAACGAGCCGTGCGCACGTCATACGGGCGCACCTCCCCCTCCCCCTCCCTCCGAACCGAGGAGCACCAGGTGTCCACGCAGGAGTTCCCCCTCACCCTCACCCCGCAGCAGGCCGCCACCGGCGTCGTCATCCCGGTCACCCTGCCCGGCAACGTGGGCGGCCCCACCCGGATCCACGTCCCGCCCTGCCGCCACGGCGACGTCATCCCCGTCCCGTTCGCCGGCACGACCGTCCTCCTCCGCATCACCGTCGCCGGCGGCCAGGCGCCCGCGCGGCGCCTGTCCGGAGTCGCCGGCTGCCTCGTCCCGCTCCTCGTCCTCGGCGCCGTCATCGGCGGCTCGTACCTCCTCAACGGCAACGACAAGGACGACAAGGCCGGATCCACCGGCCCCGGACCCGTCCCCACCTTCTCGGTCTCCCCCTTCCCCAGCCTCGACCTCGACCTCCCCACCGACCCCGCCGCCACCCCCACCGAGGAGGAGCCCGACCCCTACGAGAAGGGCACCTGCCTCAACGGCACCCTGCCGGACTCCGAGACCGCCCAGTCCGTCAGCGGCGTCGAGGAGGTCCCCTGCTCCGCCTCGGACGCCCACTACAAGGTCATCCAGACCTTCCCCTTCACCTCCGACATGAACAGGTGCAACGACAACCCCAAGACCCAGTACGCCTTCTCGCACCGCTACACCATGAACGGCACCACCATCAGCGAGTACGTCTACTGCCTCGTCGGCCTCGGCTCCTACGCCCGCGGCTGACCCGTCACCGCACCCGGGCCAGGAGGACGACACCGGCCTCCTCCCGGACCACCCGCCACTCCGGGTCCGCGGCCGCCTCCCGCAGGGCGCCGTCCACCGCGCCCGCCGGAAAGCCGTCCAGCCGGTCCACGAGCAGCCACCCGACCGCCGGGTCCCGGTCGAGAAGACCCGGCGCCGCGAGCCGCACCACCGTCCGGTCCGTGAGGTGCGGGGCGAGCGTGTTGCTCGCCGCCACCCGCACCCCGTCCGGAACCCGCGCCACCAGCGCCCGTGCCGCCGCCTCACGCGGACCCTCCCGCCAGAAACCCGGCGTGGCGAGCTGCGCGGTCGGCTGGAGCGGCAGCAGCAGCAGGACCGCCCCGAGCGGGACGCCCAGCGCCGCCCGCACCCCGCGCAGCCCCGGCACCGGCAGCCGCGCTCCGCGCCGCACCGCGTCCACCAGCGCCGCGAACGCCACCGGCACCAGCACCGCCGAGTAGTGCAGCCCCGGCTCCCAGTGGGACGGCACCGACGAGGTGAACCGCCAGGCCAGCGTCGGCAGCAGCAGCCACGCCAGCGGACTGCGCACCACCAGGCCGCCCGTGACGGCCAGCAGCGCCAGGACCGTCAGCACCTTCACCGACCAGCCGTCGAGGAACCCGTACGCGCCCCCGACCTGCTCCGCGTACAGATACCGCCCGTCCGGCGCGAAGCCCGGGATCACCACCTTGAGGACGAGCAGCGCCGCCAGCACCGACCCGCCGGCCAGCACCCACCCCGCCCGCCGCTCCCGCCGGTCCCGCGCCCGGTGCGCGATCAGCAGCCCCAGCACCGCGGCCGTCGCCCCCAGGTCCTCCTTCACCAGCAGCAGCCCCGCCGCCCACCAGGCCGCCGCCCGCAGCCGCCCGTCCAGGAACGCCCGGCACGCCAGCGCCAGCAGCGGCAGCGCGAACGCCACCTCGTGGAAGTCGAAGCCGACCAGCGTCTGCGTGCCCCAGGCCAGCCCGCACGCCGCCGCGACCACCGGACCCGCGAACGGCCGCCCCGGCAGCTGCCGCTGGGCCGTCCGCCCCGTCACGTACACCGCCGCCGCGACCAGCGCCGCCTGCGCCACCAGCAGCACCTCCACGTGCGGCACCAGCCGGTACACAGGACCGAGCAGCGCCAGCACGGGATGGAAGTGGTCCCCGAGCAGCGGCAGCGCCTCGCCCTCGAACCCCGCCGGGGCCGTCGCCGTCCGGATCTCCGACGCGGGCAGCCGCCCCTCCGCCCACGCGCGCACCGCCTGACCGAAGATCCCCAGGTCGTAGCCGGTCGTCCGGAACCGGGCGTGGTTGCGCAGCGCGAACGCGCCGTGCAGGAAGAAGAGGACGGCGGCGACGAGCGCCGGCCCGGTCCGGGACGCGGCGACCGCCCGCCCCCGCAGCGCCGGAGCCTCCGGCATGGTGATCATGAGCATGGGAGGCAGCTTCGGCGGGAGCCCCTGAAGGGCCCCTGAAGATTCCTGAGGAATTCCTCAGGAAAGGCCCGGCCCTGCGGCGATACTCGGGACCATGCGCATCCTGGCGATCGAGGACGAGGAACGGATAGCCGCCTCGCTGCGGCGCGGTCTCACCGCCGTCGGCTACACCGTCGACGTGGCCCACGACGGCGTCACCGGACTCCACCTGGCCCGCGAACACCGCTACGCCGCCGTCCTGCTCGACCTCATGCTGCCCGGCCTCAGCGGCTACCAGGTCTGCGCCCGGCTCCGCGCCGAGGGCAACGACGTGCCGGTGCTGATGCTCACCGCGAAGAACGGCGAGTACGACGAGGCCGAGGGCCTCGACACCGGCGCCGACGACTACCTCGCCAAGCCCTTCTCGTACGTCGTCCTGGAGGCCCGGCTGCGCGCCCTCGTCCGCCGCGGCGGCGCCCGCGTCCCCGCCCTCCTGGAGGCCGGCGACCTGTGGCTCGACCCGGCCCGCCGCACCTGCGGCCGGGGGAGCGAGCAGATCACGCTCACCCCGAAGGAGTTCGCCGTCCTGCACTGCCTGCTGGGCCGCCTGGACGAGGTGGTGCCCGTCGTCGACGTCCTGGACGAGGTGTGGTCCGCGGACTTCACCGGCGACCCGAACATCGTGCACGTCTACATCAGCGCCGTACGGAAGAAGATCGACGCCCCCTTCGGGCGCGAGACCATCGAGACCGTGAGAGGCGCCGGCTACCGGGTGAGCGGCCGTGCGTGACCCCGGACGCCCGGTGTGGGCGACCCGCCCGGTGTGGGCCTCCGGCCTGGCCGCGGCCCTGGTCGTCGGCTGCGCGGTGGCCTGGCTCCAGTACGCGGACCGCGCCGCCGGCCTCCGCTCCACCTGGCCCGCCGTCCACCTCAACGACGACCGCGTCGGCCCGCAGATCGAGTGGATCACCACGTGGGGCACCTGGGCCGGCGCCCTGTACGTCGCCGCCGTCTGCCTCCTCGCCGGGAAGGGCGGCCCCTGGTGGGTACGGCTCCGGGGCGCGACCGCCGCCGCCGCCGTGACGGCGACCCTGTACGCCACCTACGGCAGCTGGCTCCTCAAGGAGAACGAGGAGTCCAAGATCGACGTCGCGGAGAAGGCGTTCCGCTGGGGCATCGCCTGCATCGGCCCCTCCGCCGGCCTCATCACGGCGGGGGCCGTCGCGGTGGCGGTGGGCCGCGGCGGCGCCCGGATCTCCTTCCGGGGCCGGGTGGCGCTCACCGCCGGCGCCGTCACGGGGGCGCTCTTCCTCGCGGGCGTCCGTACCTTCCAGTCCCTGGAGGAGGCCCACCAGTCCCTCGACAAGGTCTACTGGATCGCCCTCACCACCGGCGTCCCGCTGGCGGCCCTCCTGACCGGCTTCCTGGTGCACCGCATGGTCGCCCGGGCGCTCGAACCGGTGGAGGCGATCCGCCGCGAACTCGCCGACATCACCAGCCGGTCGCTCCACCGCCGCGTCCCCGTCCCCCCGACCGCCGACGTCATCGCGGACCTCGCCCGCACCACGAACGCGACCCTGGACCGGGTGGAGGAAGCGGCCACCCGGCAGCGCGAGTTCACGGCCGACGCCGCCCACGAACTCCGCAGCCCGCTCGCCGCGCTGCGCGCCCAGCTGGAGTCGGCCCTGCGCCACCCGGAAGCGGTGGAGGACTGGCGGGAGGTGGTGACGGAGGCGGCGGCGGACGTCGTCCGCCTCCAGCGCCTCGCCGACGACCTGCTCCTGCTGGCCAGCCACGGCTCGGTCCCCCCGGTCCGCGAACCGGTCGACCTGTCGGCCCTCGCCGAGGACCTGGTCCGCGAGCACCAGCACCTCCCGGAGGCGGCCGAGCTCCGCGTCCGCTGCGAGGCCCCGGACCCCGCGGTCCTGCCCGGCAACCCCACCCACCTGGACCGTCTCCTCCGCAACCTCCTGGCGAACGCCTGCCGCCACGCGAGGTCCGAGGTCACGGTCAGCGTCCGGACGTCGGCGACGGAGCTGACCCTCGCGGTCCGCGACGACGGCCCCGGCATCCCGCCCGCCGACCGCGCCCGCGTCTTCGCCCGCTTCACCCGCCTCGACGCGTCCCGCACCCGCGCGAACGGCGGCGCCGGCCTGGGCCTCCCCATCGCGAGGGACCTCGCCGCGGCCCACGGCGGCACCCTCACCATCGAGGACCGCCCGGCGCCCGGCGCCTCGCTGGTGGCCCGCTTCCCCTCCGGGGATCAGCCGGCGCGGAGGTCGCCGTAGGCGGTGGTGCCGGTGATGTGCATGTTCGCCGAAGCCGGAGCGGCCGTGCCGAAGGAGAGCGCGGCGGCGACGACCGCGAGGGCGAAGAGACGTTTCGTGCGGCTCATGGCGGACTCCTCGTGAAGGGGTGGGAACCGGGGCGGAACGATCCTCGCGGCGGGGCCCCACCGCCGCGAAGTGGAAGGTTCTACTTCGTCAGGTGACCGGAACAGGAGGAAGGGGCCGGGCAGATGCCCGGCCCCTTCCCTTCGGCGGTCCGATCGCGTCGCGCGCGGTCCCTGCCGGACGAATCCCCCCTGGTTCCGTCCGGAGTCCCCCGGGACCGTGCGCTCCCCCGTCGACCGGGCCTCCTGTGGGTGGCACCGGCGGCTCCCCCGAACCTGCCGCCGGTGCCGTCATCCCCGTGGGGAGTGGTCTACTTGGCCGGCTCCGACGTGATGTGGAGGTTGTCCGTCGAGGCGCCGCCCTCGCCGAGGACCTTGTCCGCGATGGCGTCGGCCGGCTCGGAGGTGATGTGCAGGTTCTTGGTGCCGACGGTCTCGGAGCCCTCACCCGTGATGTGCAGGTTCTCGGGCTTGACGATCGGGTCGGTGGCGTTGGTGTCGCCCATGACGGTCCCCTCCAGATGGATGACTTCGGTGGTGAACGGGGCCCGTCCGGCTCCTCCCCCGTGGACGGTCGGCCGGGCCCCTCGGAATCGCTCACCCTAGTGCGCCGGGCTGACGACCTCTTTCCCGACCCGTCTGCCCCCCGACACGGCGGATCGTTGAGGAAGACTCTGCCGGGCCGCGATAAACGAATGATGAACGCCCGCGGAGCCCGAGGTCAGGCCGCCAGCGGCGGGGCCAGGAGCGCCTTCACCTCGGCCGCCTCCGGCGCGTTCAGCTCCTCGTAGATGTCCAGGGCCTCCTGCCAGCAGACCTGGGCGCGGCCCGACTGGCCGAGGCCCTGGAGGGCCCTGCCGAGGACGGTGAGGACATTGCCGCGCCGCCACTCGCCCCCGATGCCCCGGAGGACGGTCAGGGCCTTCTCCGCTCCGGCCGCCGCCACGCCGTGGCGGCCGTCGACGATGTCGACCTCGGCGATCCGGAACAGGGTCATGCCCTCCCACAGCCGCTGGCGGCTGTCGACGAAGACGGCCAGCGCCTCGTGCAGCTGGTCGCGGGCCTCGTCCAGGCGTCCGCCCTCGGTGAGGGCCAGGCCGAGCGCGTAGCGGCCGTTGGCGCCCTTGAGGGCGTGGCCCATCTGCTCGTACATGTCGGCCCCTTGCTGGGCCATGCGGATGGCGTCCTCCTTGCGCCCCGTCGCGAGGCGGATGCGCGAGAGGTTGCACAGGGCCGCGGCCTCGCCGGCCCGGTCCTCCGCCGCGCGGAACTCCGCTATGGCGCGCGTCAGATGGTCGTCGGCGTCGCCGAACCGCGCCTGGTAGTGGGCGATGGCCCCCCGGGCGTTCAGCGCCCAGCAGATCGGCAGGCGGTCGCCCACGGACCCGGAGAGGCCCGTCACCTCCGCCGCCTCGCGCTCCGCGTGGTCGAAGCGGCCCTGGTAGTGGTGGACGTAGGCCAGCACGTTGGCCGCCCGCCCCTCCGCCCGCACGTCACCGGTCTTCGCCGCCGCCTCCCGCAGGACCGTCGCCACCGCCTCGTACTCCTTGGAGTTGGCGCCGGACTCGGCCAGGTCGAGGGAGGCCCACAGGAGGTCGACCGCGCGGCGGAGGGTGGCCGGGGCGGTGGCGGACTGGCGGACGCAGGCGAGGAGGCAGTGGGACTCGGCGTAGAGCCAGTCCTGCGCGTCGTGGCGGTCGGTGAAGGACAGGCCCTCGTACGTCGCCGGCTCCAGGTGGTCGACCAGGCGGTCGCCGGGGCGCTCGATGGCGTAGACCCGGGCGGCGGTCGAGAGGTAGAAGTCGAGGAGGCGCGAGAGGGCCGCCTCCTTCTCCGTCGGCGGGTGCTCGTCGCGGTCGGCGCAGGCGCGGGCGTAGAGCCGGACCAGGTCGTGGTAGCGGTAGCGGCCGGGGGCCGCCGACTCCAGGAGGGACGTGTCGACCAGGGCCTCCAGCAGGTCCTCCGTGTCCCACAGGGGGAGGTCCAGGACGGCTGCGGCGGCTCCGAGCGAGATGTCGGGGCCGTCGGCGAGGCCCAGGAGGCGGAAGGCCCGCGCCTGGGCCGGCTCCAGCTGGCCGTAGCCCAGCTCGAAGGTGGCCTTGACCGCGAGGTCGCCGGCCTGGAGCTCGTCGAGGCGGCGCCGCTCGTCGGCCAGCTTGGCGGCGAGGACCGACACCGTCCAGGTGCGGCGGGCCGCGAGGCGGGACGCGGCGATGCGGATGGCCAGCGGCAGGAAGCCGCAGGCGGCGACGACGTCGAGGGCCGCCTCCCGCTCGGCCCGCACCCGCTCCTCGCCGACGATCCGGGTGAAGAGCTGGAGCGCTTCCTCGGGGGACATCACGTCGAGGTCGACCAGGTGCGCGCCGGCCAGGTCCACCATGCGGATGCGGCTGGTGACGAGCGCCGCGCATCCGGCCGTGCCGGGCAGCAGGGGCCGGATCTGGGCGGCGTCCCGCGCGTTGTCGAGGAGGATCAGGACCCGGCGGCCGTCCAGTGTCGAGCGGTAGAGGGCGGCCCGGTCCGCCAGGGAGTCGGGGATGGCCGAGTCGGGTGTGCCGAGGGCGCGCAGGAAGGAGCCGAGGACGGTCTCGGGCGCGGCGGCCCGGGAGCCGGCGCCCTGGAGGTCGACGTACAGCTGCCCGTCGGGGAAGTGGGGGCGCGCCTCGTGGGCGACGTGCACGGCGAGCGTGGTCTTGCCGACGCCGCCGATGCCGGCGAGCGCCGAGACGGCCATGACGGAGCCCTCGGCGGTGGCGAGCTGTGCGCCCAGCTCCCGCACGAAGGCCGCCCGTCCGGTGAAGTCGGCGACGGTGGCGGGCAGCTGGGCGGGGCGGGCGATGGGCGCGGCGGCCGGGGCCTGTTCCTCGACGGGCCGGGCCAGTTCGGCGTCGCCCTGGAGGATGCGCTGCTGGAGCCGGGAGAGTTCGGGGGTCGGGTCGACGCCCAGCTCGTCGGCGAGGAGCCGGCGGGTGTCGGCGTACACGGCGAGGGCCTCCGCCTGCCGTCCGCCCCGGTAGAGCGCGAGCATCAGCAGTTCGCGCAGCCGCTCGCGCAGCGGGTGCGCGGCGGTGAGCGCGGTCAGTTCGGAGACGGCCTCGGCGTGCGCGCCGATCTCCAGGTCGACGTCGACGCGGGTCTCCAGGAGGGTGAGCCGCCACTCCTCCAGGCGGGTCCGCTGGGTGTCGGCGTACGGCCCCGGCACGGAGGCGAGGACCTCGCCGTCCCACAGGTCGAGGGCCTCGGCGAGCCGGTCGCGGGCGGCGGTCCGCTCGCCGGCGGCCCGCAGCCGGTCGGCCTCGGCGGCGAGCTCCCGGGCGCGGGTGAGGTCGAGCGCGGTGGTGCGCAGCGCGTAGCCGCCGGACTCGCTGACCAGCACCTCGGCGCCGAGGACCTTGCGGAGCCGGGAGGCGTAGGTGCGGAGCGCGGCGAGCGCCTGCGAGGGGGGTTCCTCGCCCCAGAGGGCGTCGATGAGTTCGGAGGCGGTGGCGGTGCGGCCGCCGCGCAGGAGCAGGGCGGCGAGCAGGGCCCGCTGCTGCGGCGAGCCGGTGGCCAGCGCCTCCTCGTCCCGCCAGGCCCGTACGGGCCCGAGCACCCCGAACCGCAGCCCGGCGCCGCCCGGGGCGGCGGCCTCGGCGGGGGGAGCGGCGGCCGCCGGCGCCGCGGCCGGTCCTCCGGCGGGTGCCGCGGCCGCGGGTGCGGTGTCCGGCCCTCCGGGGGGAGCCGCCGCGTCCGCGGTCGTGTCCGCGGCCGTGCGCGCCTCGCCGGCGGGTGCCGCGGCCGTCGGTGCCGTCTCCGCCGCGCCCGGCCTGGCCCGCTGCCGGGGCACGCCGGACTCCGGCCCGGCCTCGTGCCCGCCGGGGTCCCGCGCCGGGACGCGCGGCCCGTTGTCCTGCCCCATGGCTCCCCCTGCCCCTACCGGTGGTATCGCCCCGGACAGTCTGCCTTGTCCGGAGCGAGCGCGTCAGCATCGGGGCGCGGTTGTGGGGGACCTTTGAATCCTCCCCTCCCTGGCGGGAGGGGATTCCTGGCTCACTTCGCCTGGCACCTAGCAGGTGGCAGGTCTTACGAGGTCAGCACCAGCCGGGTCGAGACCTGCCCGGACGAGCATCACGTGTGCGGAGTTCTTGTCCCGGGGGGACACGGCTCCGCACGCGGTGCACGTATACGTTCTTTCGGAGAGGGGGAGTGCGTGCTTGGTTCTCGCGCCGCATCGTGCGCAGTCCATGGTGGTGTGCGCGGGGTGAACAAGGTGCACGGTCCTGCCGTGCTTGCGGGCCATGTCGATCAGTGCCGTCTTGGTGGCTGCGATCGCGGCGTCGGCGGCTTTCCGGGACATGGTGCGGCATCGGGCTAGGAACTTGGGGTGGAAGTCCTCCACCGCGAGGTGGTCGAAGTCGCGGACGACTTTCTTGGCCCACTTGCGGCCGGTGTCCTGCCGCTGCCGGGCGATCTTCTTGTGCAGCTTCGCGGCGGCCTTGCGGGCCTTGCGGTAGCCGGCGGTGTCGGGCCGGTTCTTCGGAGTCGCCCTGCGGGCCATCATCCGCTGGTAGCGGGCGAGTCTCTGCTCGGCCGTCTTGCCGTGTCGGGCGTGGGGGAGGTCGTGGGCGTCGGAGGTCGTGGTGGCGGTCTCCTTGACGCCCCAGTCGACGCCGATCGCCCGGCCGGTGGCCGGCAGAGCCTCGGTCATCGCGGGGACGACGAACGAGCAGTACCAGTGACCGAGACTGTCCTGGTACACCCGGACCGAGCTGGGCGCGGACGGCAGATCACGCGACCACACCACCGTCAGCACGATCCCGCCCGCCAGGCACAGGCGACCGTCCTTGAGTCGGAAACCCCGCTGCGTGTAGTTCAGGGTGGGCAGTGCGTCGCGCTTGCGCTTGACGCGGGGCATCCCGGACCGGTGCCGCACCGGCCTACCCGCCTTGATGTCCTTCAGCGCTTTTGCCCGGGATCCGGCGAAATCCCGGATGATCTGCTGCTGCGGGACACTGGCCCCTGCCCGTAGCCACGCCGTCGACCTCCTCGCGGTGGTCAGCATCTTGTCCAGTTGAGCCGGACCGCACGTGATCGTGTGCTCGGCGGACTGGTTCAGGCTGTGGACCTTGCGTGACACCGCCACGCACTCGTTCCACACCCAACGACAGCGCGCCCACTCGGCCGCAAGGCCAGCGCGAGCAGCCGACGACACGCGCAACCGGAAGGTGTACCGGGCATGCCCGGCCACCGTCGTGACAGCTCCTGTCGTCGCCATGTCCCGGAAGCTAGCACCCGTCACTGACAACGGAAGAGAGCGCAGGTGAGGGTAGTTGCAGAGGGGACTCCAGCGCTTCAACCGTCCGAGCCGAGGATCCTGTCTCCCTGTAAGAGGGAGACACCTCACCCACCCAGAGGCATCCCAGGCGCGCCATCGAGCGCCCGGACCTTCATCGCTGTGTCCCGATCCCGCCGCCACAGGAGCTGACGATTCGTCAGATCAACGCTACCGTGAAAGGCATGGAGACCCAGGAGACCTTCCCCAGGATCATCTCGGTGGACGACCACACCGTGGAGCCCCCGCACGTCTGGCGGGACCGGCTCCCGTCCCGGTACCGCGACACCGGCCCCAGGATCGTCCGGGCCCCGCTGAAGGAGATGACCTTCCTCGGCGGCAGGTTCGCGCCCGTCATGGGCGCGCCGGGCGACGACGGGCCGATCGGCGACTGGTGGGTCTACGAGGATCTGCACAGGCCCCTCACCCGTCTCGACACGGCCGTCGGCTACGACCGTGACGAGATACGCCTCGAAGTCATCACCTACGAGCAGATGCGGCCGGGCTCCTTCTCCGTCCCCGACCGGCTCGCCGACATGGACGTCAACCACGTCCAGTCCGCGCTCTGCTTCCCGACCTTCCCGCGCTTCTGCGGCCAGACCTTCACCGAGGCGTCCGACCGCGAACTGGGCCTGCTCTGCGTGCGCGCGTACAACGACTGGATGGTGGAGGAGTGGTGCGGGCCGGAGGCGCGCGGGCGGCTGATCCCGCTCACCCTCATCCCGCTCTGGGACCCGGAGCTGGCCGCCGCCGAGGTGCGGCGGAACGCCGCGCGCGGGGTCCGGGCGGTGGCCTTCTCCGAGATCCCGCCGCACCTGGGGCTGCCCTCGGTCCACACCGACCACTGGGACCCCTTCTTCCGGGCCTGCGACGAGACCGGCACGGTCATCGCGATGCACATCGGCTCGTCCAGCCGGATGCCGTCCACCTCGGCGGACGCCCCGCCGGCGGTCGGCTCCACCATCACCTTCGCCAACTGCTGCTTCTCGATGGTCGACTGGCTGATGAGCGGCAAGTTCGAGCGCTTCCCGAACCTGCGGATCATGTACGCGGAGGGCCAGATCGGCTGGATCCCGTACATCCTGGAGCGGGCGGACGTGGTCTGGGAGGAGAACCGCGCCTGGGGCGGGGTCGCCGACAAGGTCACCCGGCCGCCGTCGGAGCTCTTCGCCGGGCACGTCTTCGGCTGCTTCTTCGACGACGCCTTCGGGCTGCGCAACCTCGACGCGATCGGCGCCGCGAACGTCCTCTACGAGACGGACTACCCGCACTCCGACTCGACCTGGCCCAAGTCCAAGGAGGTCGGCGAGGCGCAGATGGGCCACCTGGCCCCGGACGTCGTCGACCGGATCGTGCGCGGCAACGCCATCGACCTGCTGGGCCTGACCCCGGAGGGGCTCTGGCGGCCTTGAGGCGGGCGGCGGGCCCCGCCCCGCCGGGTCAGGCCAGGGCGTCCCGCACGCCCTGCTCGCTCAGATCGGGCGCGTGCCGGGCGACGGTCCGGTAGTCGTCATCGTCGTGCAGGACGGTCAGTCCGTGGTGGGCCGCCGTGGCCGCGATGATCAGATCGACGGCCGACGCGCCGTGGTGCTCCCCGGCCCGTGCCATGCGGCGCTGCACCGCGTCGATCCAGCGCCCGGCGTTCTTCGGTACCGCGACATCGGGGTAGAGGTCGGCGAACATCTCGGCGATCTCGTCGTACTCCCGCCCGTTCCGGGCGCTGTGCAGGAATTCGGCGCGCTGGGGGTAGCACGATGCGATCGCCTCGGCGTCGATCGCATCGTGCCAGGCGGCCTGGAGCGCCGGGTCCCCGAGCAGCCGGACGAGGCCGGAGGTGTCGAGGAGGTAGATCACCCGGCGTCCTTCTCGGCCCGATGGCGTCGCTCGGCGTCCTCGACCGCTCCCCAGTGGCGGGCCCGCTCGAAGTGGCGCCCGATGCGCGCGGCGCGCTCCTGTCGTTCGGCGTAGAAGCGCAGCGCGAGGTTGACGGCCTCTTTCTTGGTTCGCGCCTTGGAGAGGGCCATGGCCCGCTCCAGCGCGTCCTCGTCTATGTCGATCTGAGTGACGGCCATGGCGGGCCCTCCGTCCTGTGGGTCATGTACAAAGAACTGTACGTCTTACACATCACGCTCGCCCGGCGATGCGTCGCCGCACCCCTTGCCTGACGACCCGTCAGGGTCCAGCATGGCCCCGGCACCAGAACTGACGCAGCGTCAGATGAAGGGGATCCCCATGGTGGTCTACGGCATGCAGCTGCCGGTCCAGTCCCAGTCCGTGATCTACGCCGAGCCCTGGGAAGCCGGGGCCGGGCCGGCGGACCTCCTCGCGGTGGCTCGCGCCGCGGACGCGCACGGCTTCGACTACGTCGCCTGCTGCGACCACGTGGCCATCCCGCGCCGGCTCGCCGCCGGGATGAGCACCGTCTGGTACGACCCCGTCGCCACGCTCTCCTTCCTGGCCGCCGCCACCGAGCGGGTCCGGCTGCTCTCGCACGTCGCCGTCGTCGGGCTGCGGCATCCGCTGGTCACCGCCAAGGCGTACGCGACCGTCGACCACCTCTCCGGCGGCCGGCTGGTCCTCGGGGTGGGCGCCGGTCACGTGCAGGAGGAGTTCGAGGCGGTCGGGGCGGACTTCGCGGGGCGCGGGGCGGTGCTGGACGAGACGCTCGACGCGCTGCGGGCGGCGCTCGGCCCGGAGGAGTACCCGGAGCACCTGGGGGAGCGGTTCGCCTTCAAGGACCTGGGGCAGCGGCCCCGGCCCGCGCAGGAGCGGATCCCGGTCTGGGTGGGCGGCTCCTCCCCGGCGGCGGTGCGGCGGGCCGCGCTCAAGGGCGACGGCTGGCTGCCGCAGGGCGACCCGCGGGACGTGCTGGCCCGCCGGATCGAGCGGATCCGGCGGTCGCGCGAGGAGGCCGGGCTCACCACGCCGTTCGTCTTCGGCGCGATCGCCGAGCCGCTGTACGTGGGCGCCCCCGGCTGGGAGACCGGCCGGCGGACGCTCACCGGCCCGCCGGAGGAGCTGGCGGCCTCGCTCCGGGAGTACGTGGCGATGGGCGTCGGCCAGATCCAGGTGAGGTTCCGCAGCCGGAGCCGTACCGAACTCATCGACCAGATGGCGGCCTTCGCCGAAGGGGTCGCCCCGCATCTGTAGGGAGTACGCGCATGGGCAAGCTGGACGGGCGGGTCGCGATCGTCACGGGGGCGGCGCGCGGGCAGGGTGAGCGGGAGGCGCGGCTCTTCGCCGCCGAGGGGGCGAAGGTGGTCCTCGCGGACGTGCTGGACGGACCCGGGGAGGCCCTCGCCAAGGAGCTGGGGGAGGAGCGGGCCGCCTACGTCCACCTGGACGTGACCCGCGAGGAGGAGTGGACGGCCGCGGTGGCCGCCGCCAGGGAGCGGTTCGGGAAGATCGACGCGCTGGTGAACAACGCCGGCATCCTCCGCTTCAACGAGCTGCTCTCGACTCCGCTGGAGGAGTTCCAGGCCATCGTCTCGGTCAACCAGACGGGCTGCTTCCTGGGGATCAGGGCGGTCGCGCCGGAGATCGCGGCGGCCGGCGGCGGCACGATCGTCAACACCGCCTCGTACACCGGCCTGACCGGGATGGCCGGGGTCGGCGCCTACGCGGCGTCCAAGCACGCGGTGGTCGGGCTGACCCGGGTGGCGGCGCTGGAGCTGGCGCCGCGGGGGATCCGGGTGAACGCGGTCTGCCCCGGCGCCATCGACACCCCGATGAGCAACCCGGAGGGGGTGGACCCGGCGGCGGCCGGCGAGCTGTACCGCAAGCTCGTGCCGCTGGGCCGGATCGGCCGCCCGGAGGAGGTGGCGGCCCTCGCCCTCTTCCTGACCTCGGACGACTCCTCGTACGTGACGGGCCAGCCGTTCGTCGTCGACGGCGGCTGGCTGGCCGGGGTCTCCCTGTTCTGATCAGATCTGACGATCCATCAGGTATTGACACGGCGCAGTGCATCCAAGAATCTGACGACACGTCAGAAACTCACGAGGACGGTGACTTCCGTGGAATTCGGGATCTTCGTACAGGGATACGTCGGCAAGCGCGCCGAGACCGATCCCGAAGCCGAGCACAAGGCCCTCATGGAGGAGACCGAGTACGTCATCCAGGCGGACAAGTCCAACTTCAAGTACGCCTGGGCCTCCGAACACCACTTCCTGGAGGAGTACTCGCACCTCTCGGCCAACGACGTCTACCTGGGCTACCTCGCCCACGCCACCGAGCGCATCCACCTCGGCTCCGGCATCTTCAACCCGCTCGCCCCGGTCAACCACCCGGTGAAGGTCGCGGAGAAGGTCGCCATGCTCGACCACCTCTCCGAGGGCCGCTTCGAGTTCGGCTCCGGCCGCGGCGCGGGCAGCCACGAGATCCTCGGCTTCTTCCCGGGCATCACCGACATGAACCACACCAAGGAACTCTGGGAAGAGACCATCGCCGAGTTCCCCAAGATGTGGCTCCAGGACGAGTACGCCGGCTTCCAGGGCAAGCACTGGTCCCTGCCGCCCCGCAAGATCCTCCCCAAGCCGTACGGCACCTCCCACCCCGCCATGTGGTACGCCGCCGGCTCCCCCTCCTCGTACGCCATGGCCGGGAAGATGGGCCTCGGCGTCCTCGGCTTCAGCGTCCAGAAGGTCTCCGACATGGAGTGGGTCGTCGAGTCCTACAAGAACGCCATCAAGGAGGCCAGGGCCGTCGGCGACTTCGTCAACGACAACGTCATGGTCACCTCCACCGCGATCTGTGCCGAGACCCACGAGAAGGCCGTCGAGATCGCCGTCGGCGGCGGCCTCAACTACCTCCAGTCGCTGCTCTTCCGCTACCACGACACCTTCCCGCGCCCCGAGGGCGTCCCCGAGTGGCCCGAGCTGCTCCCCGAGTACTCCGCCGAGATCATCGAACTCCTCATCGCCGAGGAGCTGATGATCTGCGGCGACCCCTCGGAGGTCCTCGCCCAGTGCAGGCGCTGGGAGCGGGCCGGCGCCGACCAGCTCTCCTTCGGCCTCCCGATCGGGATCTCGTACGAGGACACGATGAACACGATCAAGCTGATCGGCGAGCACGTGATCCCCGAGATCGACACGGACCCGGTCCACCGCACCACCCGCTTCCGGCAGGCGGCCGGCTCCTAGGCCCGTCCCGAGGGCCCGCACAGCGGGTCCGGGGCGGCGTCTTCCCGGACCGCCGCCCCGTACCGGCCCCGGCCGGAGGCCCTTCCGCGGCGGCCTCCGGGCCGGGGCACACCCGCGTCCGCGCGCAGCACGTACGGAACCGCAGAAAGGGATCGCCCATGCTCGACCACCTCATCACGGGCGCCACCGTCGTGGACGGCACCGGCGCACCCGCCTTCACCGCCGACGTCGGACTGCGCGACGGCCGCATCGCCGTGATCGCCGAGCCCGGCACGGTCGCCGAGGAGGCCAGGACCACCCAGGACGCCACCGGACTCGTCCTCGCCCCCGGCTTCGTCGACCCGCACACCCACTACGACGCCCAGCTCTTCTGGGACCCGTACGCCACCCCCTCCATGAACCACGGCGTCACCACCGTCGCCGGCGGCAACTGCGGCTTCACCCTCGCCCCGCTCCACCCCGGCCGGCCCGAGGACGCCGACTACACCCGCCGCATGATGTCCAAGGTCGAGGGCATGGCCCTGGCCGCCCTCGAAGAGGGCGTCGACTGGAGCTGGTCCTCCTTCGGCGAGTACCTCGACGCCCTGGAGGGGCGGATCGCCGTCAACGCCGGCTTCATGGTCGGCCACTGCGCCCTGCGCCGGTACGTGATGGGCGAGGACGCCGTCGGCGGAGAACCCACCCCCGAGCAGCTCGCGGCGATGACCGCCCTCCTGGAGGAGGCCATGGAGGCCGGCGCCTGGGGCCTGTCCACCACCCAGTCGTCCACCCACTCCGACGGCGACGGCGCCCCCGTCGCCTCCCGGCACGCGAGCCCCGCCGAGCTGATCGCCCTGGCGAAGGCGGTCGGCGAGCACGAGGGCACCCAGCTGGAGGCGATCCTCGCCGGCTGCCTCGACCAGTTCTCCGACGCCGAGATCGACCTCTTCGTCGAGATGTCCGCCGCCGCCGGACGGCCCCTGAACTGGAACGTCCTCACCATCGACGCCTCCGTCCCCGAGCGCGTCCCCCGCCAGCTCACCGCCTCCGAGCGGGCCCGCAAGTCCGGCGGCCGGATCGTCGCCCTCACCATGCCGATCCTCACCCCGATGAACATGTCCCTCGGCACCTTCTGCGCCCTCAACCTCATCCCCGGCTGGGGCGAGATCCTGGGCCTCCCCGTCCCCGAACGGATCGAGAGGCTCCGCGACCCCGACGTCCGCGCCGAGATGCTCCGCCGCGCCGACTCCCGGGAGGCCGGCGTCTTCCGCCGCCTCGCCCACTTCGGCCGGTACGTCATCGGCGACACGTACAGCCGGGAGAACGAGGGACTGACCGGCCGCGTCGTGAAGGACATCGCCGCCGAGCGCGGCCAGGACCCCTTCCAGTGCCTCGTCGAGATCTGCGCCAACGACGACCTCAGGACGGTCCTGTGGCCGATGCCCACCGACAACGACCCGGCCTCCTGGGCGCTGCGCGCCGAGACCTGGCAGCACGAGGACGTCATGCTCGGCGGCTCCGACGCCGGCGCCCACCTGGACCGCATGTGCGGAGCCCCGTACACCACCCGCTTCCTCGGCGACTGCCTGCGCGGCCGGAAGCTGGTCCCGCTGGAGCAGGCCGTGCGGATGCTCAGCGACGACCCGGCCCGCCTCTTCGGGCTCCGCGAGCGCGGCCGGATCACCGAGGGCTACCACGCCGACCTGGTCCTCTTCGACCCGGAGCGGATCGACGCCGGCCCGGCCACCCTCGTCCACGACCTGCCCGGCGACAGCCCGCGCCTCGACTCGCGGGCGGTCGGCATCGTCTCCGTACGCGTCAACGGCGTCGAGACGGTCAGGGACGACGAGGTGACCGGGGCGATCCCCGGGCGCGTCCTGCGCTCGGGCCGTGACACGAGGACGGTGAACACCCGGTGACGATCACCGAGAGGCTCTACATCGGCGGCGAGTGGACCGAGCCCGACGGCGGCCACTACGAGGTGGTGAACCCGGCCACCGAGGAGACCGTCGGGCTCGCGCCCGAGGCGTCGAGGGGCCAGGTGTACGAGGCCGCCGCGGCCGCCCGCGACGCCTTCGCGGCCTGGTCCCGCACGAAGCCCGAGGAGCGGGCCGCGATCCTCGACCGCGCCGCCGCGATCATGACCCGCGACGCCGACGCGCACACCGTCCTGGCCCGCGCCGAGACCGGCGCCACCACCGGCACCGCGCGCGGCATGCAGGTGGCCGTCGGCTCCTCCCGCTTCCGGCGGTACGCCAAGGGCGCCCTGGAGCCGGTCGAGCAGCCCCTGCCGCCGCAGATCAACGAGGCCGGACCCATGGGCAGGGCGGGGGTCTTCGGGGCGGTCGCGGTACGGCGCCCGGTCGGCGTCGTCACCTGCGTCACCTCGTACAACAACCCCTGGGCCAACCCGGCCGGCAAGATCGCGCCCGCGCTCGCCATGGGCAACACCGTCGTGGTGAAGCCGGCCCCGCAGGACCCGCTGTCGGTCTTCGCCATGGTCCGCGCCCTGGAGGAGGCCGGTGTCCCGGCCGGCGTGGTCAACCTGGTCACCGGCTCGGCGCCCGCCGTGGGCGAGGCGGCCGTCGACTCCCCGGACGTCGACATGGTCTCCTTCACCGGCTCCACCGCCGTCGGCCAGGCCATCGGCGAGGTCTGCGGCCGGGCGATGAAGCGGCAGCTCATGGAGCTCGGCGGGAAGGGCGCGGCGCTCGTCTTCGACGACGCCGACCTGGACTCCGCCGTGATGGGCATCGGCACGACCTTCTCCTTCTACAGCGGCCAGATCTGCACCGCCCCGACCCGGGTGCTCGCCCAGCGGGGGATCCACGACGCACTGGTCGCGAAGCTGGCCGCGTACGCCGGCCACCTGAAGGTGGGGGACCCGGCCGCGCGGGGCACGGTGGTGGGCCCGGTGATCTCGGCGGCCCACCGCGACCGGGTGGAGGCGTACGTCGAGCTGGGCCGGAAGGAGGGCGCGCGGATCGTCGCCGGCGGAGTCCGGCCCGACCTGGAGCGGGGCTTCTACGTGGCGCCGACGCTGCTCGCCGACTGCACCAACGACATGCGGGTCGTCCGGGAGGAGATCTTCGGTCCGGTCGTCGTGGTCGTGCCCTTCGACGACGAGGAGGAGGGGATCGCCCTGGCCGACGACAGCGACTACGGCCTGATCGACTACGTCTGGTCCGGGGACGTGGCCCGCGCCTTCCGGGTGGCCGCCCGGCTGCGGGCCGGCGGGGTCGGGATCAACACGATCGGCCGGAACATGGAGGCCCCGTTCGGCGGCTTCAAGAAGAGCGGGGTGGGCCGGGACGTGGGGTCCTACGCCCTCCACGCCTACAGCGAGACGCAGGCGGTCGTCTGGCCCGGCTGACCGGCCGGTACAACGACCGGAACCCGGTCCTCCCAAGGGGTCGGGCCGTGCCGGAGGCGCCCGCGAAAATTCCTCGGGAAAATTTCGAAACGGACATTCCGGTCTCGGCTGCGGTTCCCGCATATCGGACATCCGGCGGCCGACCTACCAGTTGGTCGGTCCGTCCGGGTGGTCGATCTTTCAATCATTGGCCGGTGTCCCGATTTGATCTCGCAATGCAAGGCTCTGATCGATCACATGAGCGGAGTCCACGCTTCCGGATAAGGAAACCGCAGCATTTAACGTCCTGTTCATGACTCAGGTGGACGTACGGCCCCAGGCCGGAGACACGGTAAGGGGCGCCACCGCCCCGGGCGACACGCAGGACATGCGCAAGAAGGGCCTCGGCGGCAACTCCGTGGGCCTGCTCGGCAATGCCGTCATCGGCATCTCCACCGTGGCCCCGGTCTACTGCCTGACCTCCACCCTCGGCTCCACCGCGGGCGAGGTCGGCCTCCAGATGCCCGCCGTGTTCCTCGCGGGCTTCCTCCCGATGCTCCTCGTCGCCTTCGCGTACCGGGAGCTCAACAAGGCCATGCCGGACTGCGGCACCTCCTTCACCTGGACCGTGAAGGCGTTCGGCCCCAAGATCGGATGGATGTGCGGCTGGGGCCTGGTGATCGCCACGATCATCGTGCTCTCCAACCTGGCCGGCGTCGCCACCTCCTACTTCTGGCTCCTCGCGGGCGAGATCACCGGCAGCGGATCGATCGCCGCCCTGGACGGCAACAAGGCCGTCCACATCGTCACCTGTCTCGCCCTCATCGCCACCGCCACCGCGATCAGCTACCGCGGCATGACGGCCACCAAGGGCGTCCAGTACGCCCTCGTCGGCCTCCAGCTCGTCGTCCTCGCCGTCTTCGTCGCCCTGGCCCTCTCCAAGGCCGGCTCCTTCGAGACCTCGGTGGACTTCTCCTGGTCCTGGATGAACCCCTTCGCGGTCCAGTCCTTCGCCGCCTTCACCGCCGGCCTCTCCCTCTCGATCTTCATGTACTGGGGCTGGGACGCCTGCATGGCGACCAACGAGGAGACCACCGGCAGCGAGAAGACCCCCGGCCGCGCCGCGCTCATCGCGATGGTCGTCCTGGTCGGCTCCTACCTCGCCACCGGCATCGCCGCGCAGATGGCCGTCGGCTCCGGCGACCAGGGCCTCGGCCTGGCCAACCCGGAGACCTCCGACAACGTCTTCGCCGCCCTCGCCGGCCCGGTCATGGGCCCCGTCCTCGGCGTCTTCCTCTTCGTCGCCGTCCTGGCCTCCGCCGCCGCGAGCCTCCAGACCACCTTCATCCCGGTCGCCCGCACGGTCCTCGCCATGTCCACCTACGAGGCCCTGCCGACGTCCTTCACCAAGGTCCACCCGGTCTTCAAGACCCCCGGCAAGGCCACCGTCGTCGCCGGTGTCGCCACCGGCGCCTTCTACACCGTGATGACCCTGGTCAGCGAGCACGTCCTGGTCGACACCATCTACGCGCTCGGCCTCATGATCTGCTTCTACTACGGGATCACGGCCTTCGCCTGCGTCTGGTACTTCCGCGCCGAGCTCTTCCGCTCCTTCCGCGACTTCGCCTTCAAGGGCCTCATGCCGGCCCTCGGCGGCCTCATGCTCACCGCGGTCTTCGGCAAGACCCTCTACGACATGTGGGACCCGGCCTACGGCTCCGGCTCCGCCGTCTTCGGCGTCGGCTCCGTCTTCGTCATCGCCGTCGGCCTGCTCCTCCTCGGCGCGGTCATCATGCTCGTCATGCAGCGCCGCAGCCCCGCCTTCTTCCGCGGCGAGGTGCTGACGAAGGAGACCCCGTCCCTGGTGGTCGCCGACTGACGCGGCCGCTCCGTACGCACCGCTGAGTCGTCCAGAAACGCGAAGGCGGCGGGCCCGTGGGGGGTCCCGCCGCCTTCGTCCCGTGTCCGGGACCCCTACCGCCCGGGCAGCAGTCCGTCCACCGCCCGGTGGACGGGGGGCAGGTCGGCGGCCTGGGCCGGGAGGGGCTCGGGGGCCAGGACACCGCTGAGGGGGACGACCGACGGGAGGTTCATGCCGCCCGTGTCGGCGGCGGCGGCGCCCGCGGAGGCGAGACCGCCGGTGGCGGCGAAGGCGGTCAGGGCGGCTGCGGTGAGGAGCTTCTTCATGCCCGCTCCAACGGGCCCCGGGCGCGGGCGGTTACGAACGGGTCCCTACCATCGCGCCATGAGCACCGAGAGCGGCTGGTCCCTGCGGCCGGGACGGGCGGAGGACGTCGAGACCGTCGCCGAACTGCGGGCGGCCGTCCTGCGCGACGACCTGGAGCGGCTCGGACGGTACGACGGGCAGCGGGTCCGGCAACGGCTGCGGGACGGGTTCTCGCCCGCGTACACCTCGATCGTCGAGACCGGCGGGGCGCTCGCCGGCTGCGTGACGCTCCGCCCCGACGACCGCGGCGACGGCCTCGTCCTGGAGCACTTCTACCTCGCCCCGGACCTCCAGGGGCAGGGCCTCGGCACCGCCGTCCTGCGCCACCTGCTGGCCCGCGCCGACGCGGCCGCCGCCCCCGTCCGGCTCGCCGTCCTCCAGGGCAGCGCGGCCCGCCGGCTCTACGAGCGGGCCGGCTTCACGCGGGAGGCGGAGGACGCGGTGGACGTCTTCATGGTCAGGGCGCCGGCGCCTCCCCGATGAGGGCGGTCGCGACCGTACGGAAGCCGAGCCGGGCGTAGAGGCGCTCCACGTCCGCGTCCGAGGCCGTCAGGAAGACCAGGCCCGTGCCGCGCGCCCGGGCGTCCGCGACCAGCGCGGCGGTCACCGCGAGCGCCAGGCCCCGGCGCCGGGCCTCCGGCCGGGTGCCGACGCCCACCACCTCCGCCACGTCCCCGACGGGCTGGACCTGGCCGCCCGCCAGGGCCTCCCCGCTCGCCGCGTCGAAGGCGGCGGCGAGGACGGTCAGACCCTCCGTGATCCGGGCGGCGACCCGCCGCACGTCACCGGGGCCCGGCGTCGCGCCGAAGGCCGCGTACGGGGCGGCGACGGCCGCCGCCAGGTCCGGATCGCCGGCGGCGAGGGTGCGGACGCGCGCGCCCTCGGGCGCCGAGACGGCGAGCGGCGCGCCGTCCAGGACCATCAGCGGGTGCTCGTGCACCACGATCCCGCTCGCCTCCACGGCGGCCCGCAGCCCGGGCGTCGTCTCCGCCACCCACTCGAACGCCTCCGGCAGCCCCAGCTCCCGCTGCCGGGCCCGCACCCGCTCCACGTCCTCCACGGTCGCGTCGTCCGGGTGCCCGGGCGTCGGCCGCGCGTAGAACGGCCACCCGTCGGCCCCCTCCCGCACGAAGAAGGTCAGCGGTCCGAAGTCCTCCGCGCGGGCGGAGGAGCGGGGCACGGCGTCGTAGTACGACTCGATTCGGTTCAGCACGCGCGTCATCCAAGCACTCCGGCGGCCCGGCCGCCGGAGGATTCCCCGCCGGGAACCACCGCGGGGCATGAGCACGTCACCCTCGTCATCACCGTGTTCGACCGGGGGGAGACCATGATGAGCGGGACGCGCACCTGTCCGGGATGCGGGCGCGACGACCGGGTGCAGGCCGTGCCCGCCGTGCACGTCGCCGGCCGGGACGCCGTGACCGGCCGCGAGCGCGACCGCGACGGCGACCTGCGGACCGTGACCCGGACGGTCACCACCGGGCTCTCCGACGCCCTCTCGCCGGTGCCCCGCCCGCCGTCCCACGGGATCGTCGCCCTCGGGGCGCTCGCCGCGCTCGTCGCGATCGGCACCTTCGTCGGCGGGGTCCAGGCCGGGCACTGGTTCGAGGACCCGGCCATGGAGACCGGCCCCGACGGCATGCCGCGGGTGGGCGGGGTGTACCTCGTCCCCGGCGGCTCGACCACCCCGGACTACACGCAGCCGCTGGGCCCGGCCTCGGCGCCCCCGCCCGACTTCGCGTACCTCGGCTGGATCTCGGCCGCGGCGCTCCTCGTCGTCGTCCTCGTCGCCGTCGTGACGTACCGCCGCCGGACCGCCTTCGCCCGCCTGACGGAGGGCCGCCCGCGGGCCGAGGAACTCTGGTCGCACGGCTGGTACTGCCACCGCTGTGGCACGGTCCACCTCGCGGACGTGCCCGGCGAGGACCGCACGCCGCTCACCCTCCAGCGCTTCCGCGAGAAGGTCTGGGGACACGGCGGATACGGGGAACTCGCGGCGCGGCAGCGGGCGGTGGACCCGGCGCGGGGATGACGCGCGCCCGCCGGCGCCGTACCCCTCGGAATCCGCGGCCGCAGCCCCTACCGTGCCGTCATGCGGATCTCGACCACGATCTTCCTGACCGACGAGACCATCTCGCCCGTGCGGCTCGCCCGCGAGCTGGAGGCGCGCGGCTTCGCCGGGCTCTACCTGCCCGAGCACACCCACATCCCCGTCTCCCGGGAGACGCCCTACCCGGCCGGCGGGGAGCTGCCGCGCGAGTACGCCCGGACGCTGGACCCGTTCGTCGCCCTCGCCCAGGCCGCCGCCGTCACCGAGCGGCTCGCGCTCGGCACCGGCATCACCCTGCTCGCCCAGCACGACCCGATCGCGCTGGCCAAGCAGATCGCCACCCTCGACCACCTCTCCGGCGGCCGCCTCACCCTCGGCATCGGATACGGCTGGAACCGCGAGGAGGCCGCCGACCACGGCGTCGTCTGGTCCACCCGCCGGGAGCTCGTCCGCGACCGGCTGGCGCTCATGCGGGCCCTGTGGGCGCCGGAGCCGACGGCGTACGACGGGGAGCACGGCCACTCCGTGCGCGCCTCGGAGGTCTGGCCCAAGCCGGCCGGCGGGGCGCCGCGGATCCTCCTGGGCGGCGCCGCCGGGCCGAAGCTGTTCGGCGCGGTCGCCGGGCAGACGGACGGCTGGATGCCGATCGGCGGCCGCGGCCTCTCGGAGTCGCTGCCGGTCCTGCGCGCCGCGTGGGAACGGGCCGGCCGCGACCCCGGGCACCTCCAGATCGTCCCCTACGCCGTCCTCCCCACCCCCGGCAAGCTCGCCCACTACGCCGAGCTCGGCTGCGAGGAGACCGTCCTCCAGCTCCCCCCGTCCGGCGAGGCGGAGGTCCTGCGCGTCCTGGACGCGTACGCGGCGTACGTGGGATGACAGGTCCGTGACGAGCCGCGGGGACCCCGCACCCCCCGCGGGCGCCGCTCGTATGCTCGGGGCATGACGGACCACCAGGCCGACGACCGGGCCGACCAGCAGACCGGCGGGCAGACCGCACCCCCGACCAGGAGCGCGATGCGGCGGGCGCTGCGGCGGGCCAGGGACGGGGTCGCGCTCGACGTCGGCGAGGCGGCGGTGCTGCTGCGGGCGCGCGGGGAGGACCTGGCCGAGCTCGTGGCGGTCGCGGGCCGGGTGCGGGACGCCGGGCTGGAGGCCGCCGGGCGGCCCGGGGTGATCACGTACTCGAAGAGCGTGTTCATACCCCTCACCCGTCTCTGCCGGGACAAGTGCCACTACTGCACCTTCGTGACCGTGCCGGGGAAGCTGCGGCGCGAGGGCCACGGCATGTTCCTGTCGCCGGACGAGGTGCTGGACATCGCGCGCAAGGGAGCCGCGCTCGGCTGCAAGGAAGCCCTGATCACCCTCGGCGACAAGCCGGAGGACCGGTGGCCCGAGGCGCGCGAGTGGCTCGACGCCCACGGCTACGACGACACCCTCGCCTACGTACGGGCCATGTCGGTGCGCATCCTGGAGGAGACCGGGCTCCTGCCGCACCTCAACCCGGGCGTGATGTCGTGGACGGACTTCCAGCGGCTCAAGCCGGTGGCGCCGTCGATGGGCATGATGCTGGAGACCACCGCCACCCGGCTGTGGTCCGAGCCCGGCGGCCCGCACTTCGGCTCGCCGGACAAGGAGCCGGCCGTCCGGCTGCGCGTCCTGGAGGACGCCGGCCGCTCCTCCGTCCCCTTCACCTCGGGGCTGCTCCTCGGCATCGGGGAGACGTACGAGGAGCGGGCGGAGTCGCTGTTCGCGCTCCGCCGGACCGCCCGCGCCTACCACGGCATCCAGGAACTGATCATCCAGAACTTCCGGGCCAAGCCGGACACGGCGATGCGCTCGATGCCCGACGCCGAACTCGACGACCTGGTCGCGGCCGTCGCCGTCGCCCGTCTCATCATGGGCCCCTCCGCGTGCCTCCAGGCGCCGCCGAACCTGGTGGACGCCGAGTACGAGCGGCTGATCGCCGCCGGCATCGACGACTGGGGCGGGGTCTCCCCGCTCACCATCGACCACGTCAACCCCGAGCGCCCCTGGCCCCGGATCGACGAGCTTGCCGAGCGCTCCGCCGCCGCCGGCTTCGAGCTGCGCGAACGCCTCTGCGTCTACCCGGAGTTCGTCCGGCGCGGCGAGCCGTGGCTGGACCCCCGGATCATGCCGCACGTGCGCGCCCTCGCCGACCCGGAGACCGGCCTCGCGAACCCGGACGCGGTGGTGCGCGGCCTGCCGTGGCAGGAGCCGGACGAGACCTTCACGGCCGCCGGGACCGGCAGCGGCCGCACCGACCTGCACGCGACCATCGACACCGAGGGCCGGACCGGTGACCGGCGCGCCGACTTCGACGAGGTGTACGGCGACTGGGAGGCGCTGCGGGAGGCCGCGGCGCCCGGCATGGTCCCCGAGCGGATCGACGCCGACGTGCGGGAGGCGCTGGCCGTCGCCGCCGACGACCCGACGAAGCTCACCGACCCGCAGGCCCTGGCCCTCTTCCACGCGGACGGCCCCGCGCTCGACGCGCTGTGCGCGGTCGCGGACGACGTGCGGAAGTCGGTCTCCGGCGACGAGGTGACGTACATCGTCACCCGGAACATCAACTTCACCAACGTCTGCTACACCGGCTGCCGCTTCTGCGCCTTCGCCCAGCGGCGGACGGACGCCGACGCGTACACCCTCTCCCTCGACCAGGTCGCCGACCGCGCCCAGCAGGCGTGGGACGTCGGCGCGGTGGAGGTCTGCATGCAGGGCGGCATCCACCCCGACCTGCCCGGCACCGCGTACTTCGACATCGCCCGGGCGGTGAAGGAGCGCGTCCCCGGCATGCACGTGCACGCCTTCTCGCCGATGGAGGTCGTCAACGGCGCCACCCGCACCGGCCTGTCGATCCGCGAGTGGCTGACCGCGGCGAAGGAGGCCGGGCTCGACTCGATCCCCGGCACGGCCGCCGAGATCCTCGACGACGAGGTCCGCTGGGTGCTGACCAAGGGCAAGCTGCCCGCCGCCACCTGGATCGAGGTGGTCACCACCGCGCACGAGCTGGGCATCCGGTCGTCCTCGACCATGATGTACGGGCACGTGGACCAGCCCCGGCACTGGCTCGGCCACCTCCGCACCCTGGCCTCCATCCAGCAGCGGACCGGCGGCTTCACGGAGTTCGTCACGCTCCCCTTCATCCACACCAACGCGCCCGTCTACCTCGCGGGCATCGCCCGCCCCGGCCCGACGATCCGCGACAACCGCGCGGTGACGGCGATGGCCCGGCTCCTCCTCCACCCGCACATCCCCCACATCCAGACCAGCTGGGTGAAGCTGGGCGCGGAGGGTGCTGCCGCCATGCTGCGCTCCGGTGCGAACGACCTCGGCGGGACGCTGATGGAGGAGACCATCTCCCGCATGGCGGGGTCGAGTTACGGCTCGTACCGCTCCATCCGCGACCTGGAGGCGATCGCCGAGGCCGCCGGCCGCCCGTCCCGCCCCCGCACCACCCTCTACGGCGAGGTCCCGGCCGAGCGGCAGGCCGCCGCCCGTGCCTCGGACGGGCACCTGCCGGAGCTGCTGCCGGTGATCGAGGGCTGACGGGGTCCCCCGGCAGGGGTCTCGGCCCACGAGCGGGCGGCGCCGGAGCGCCCTCGGCCCGTGGGCGCCGGGGCCCACCGGGAGGGCGGCGGCCGGCGCGGCGGAGGAGTGCCTGAGGCGTGTCAGCGGGGCCTGCGGCGGACGGTTCAGGCCAACCGCGAACCTCGGGTGAACTGTGGTCAAAAGCGGCCTGAAGGGCGTCCGATCACATAAGACTCTGACCCCCGAACGACCACACCCGGTCGATTACAGTGCTGCGGAGACCGGTGAGAGAACGGGACCTCGGACGGGGGAGGGCACGTCGTGACCACCACTGCCGCGGCCGTGTGGGGCCGCACCGAACAACAGGACTTCCGCTCGCGTGTCCGCGGCTGTCTGCTCGGCGCCGCCGTCGGCGACGCGTTCGGCGCGGGCGTGCACGAGCGGGCGCTGAAGGAGATCCGCACGGCCCACGGCGAGGCGGGCCTCACGGAACCCCCCGACGGCACCCTGCCCGTCACCGCCGCCACCCAGATGAGCCTTTTCACCGTCGACGGCCTCATCCGCGCCCACGTCCGCCGCGACAGCGGCGTCTGGCACCCGCCCACCGAGGTCCACCGCGCCCATCTGCGCTGGGCCGCCACCCAGCGCGACTGGGGCCCCGACGAACGGCGCCACGACAACGGCTGGCTCGGCCGCCAGGAATGGCTCTACGCCCGCCGCCGGGCACCCCGCGCCTGCCTCACCGGCCTCGGCGACGAACGCCTCGGCACCCTGGACCGGCCCAAGAACCCCGACGCCGGCGACTCCGGCGCGCTCGTCCGCTCCGCCCCCTTCGGCCTCCTCGTCGGCTGGGAGCCGGCGCTCGTCTGCCAGCTGGCCGTCGAGTGCGCCGCCCAGACGCACGGGGCCCCCTCGGCCACGCTCGCCGCCGGCGCGCTCGCCGTCACCGTCCACGGCGTCGCCCGCGGCGCCTCCGTCGAGGCGGCCGCCGCCACGGCCCTGGGTCTGCTGGCCGCCCGCCCCGGCCACGAGCCCGTGACGGAGGCCCTCACCCGCGCCCTCGCGGCCGTCCGCGAAGGCGTCCCCGACGCGGACCGCGTCACCGCCCTCGGCGCCGACGAGGACCGCGCGGAGGGCCAGCTCGCGGCCGCCGTCTACTGCGCCCTCGTCGGCGAGGACGTCCGCCACGGCCTGCGCCTCGCCGCCAACCACGACGGCCCGTCCGCCGTCACCGCCGCCGTCACCGGCGCGCTCCTCGGCGTCCAGCACGGCGAGACGGCCCTCCCGCCCGCCTGGCTGGCGGCGCTCGAAGGCCGCGGCACGGTCCTCGAACTCTCCGACGACCTCGCCATGGAACTCACCCAGGCGGCCACCCTCCACACCCCCACCTGGCACACCCGCTACCCCACCCCGTAGCCCCCGCGTCCCGCCCGGCGCGGCGTCACCGCATCAGTTCGCCCGCGTTCACCAGGAGGGACTGGCCCGTGATCGCCCGCGCGCGCGGAGACGCGAGGAAGGCGACCGCGTCGGCGACGTCGCCGTCGGTCGCGAGGTCGGGGAGGGCCATACGCGAGGTGAGGCGCGTGAGCACCTCCGCCTCGTCCACACCCTCCGTCCGCGCCGTGAAGCGGACGAACGCCTCGACCGGCGGCCCCCACATCCACCCCGGCAGCACTGTGTTGACCCGGATCCGGTCCGGCCCGAGCTCCCGCGCCAGCGAGTACATCGCCGAGGTCAGGGCGCCCTTGGACGCCGCGTACGCCGCCTGCTGCACCTGTGTCGGCGCGGCGACGGCCGACTGCGTGCCGATGAGGACGACGGACCCGCCGCCGCCCGCCCGCAGGGCCGGCAGGCACGCCCGGGTCATCCGCAGCGTGCCGAAGAGGTTGACGTCGAGGACCCCCTGCCAGGTGGCGAAGTCCGCGTCGGCGAGCCCGCCGAAGTACGAGTCCCAGGCGGCGACGTGGACGACCGCGTCGATCCCGCCGAACCGTTCGACGGCGAGCGCGGCGAGCGCCTCGCACTGCGTCTCGTCGGTGATGTCGGTGGCGAGGCGCGCGGTGCGCCCGCCCGCCGGGTCGATCGCGGCCGCGGTCTTGGCCAGGTTGGCCTCGGTGCGGGCGCCGAGGACCGCGTTGCCCCCGTCGCGTACCACCGCCTCCGCGACCCGGTGACCGAGTCCGGTCCCGACGCCCGACACGACGACCGTCTTCCCCTGGAGCAGCATCCGGGTGTCTCCCGCCTCTGGTCACTGATCTGACGGTCCGTCAGAGTAGGTGTCCCGAGCCGCACTGGGAAGGGAGACGGCGATGAGCGACGCCGACACGTACGGGGAACTGGCCGCCACCGGGCCGTACGGGGTCCGCCCCGGCCACGCCCTGATCACCATGGTGGAGCCGCATCCGGGGCACGAGTACGCGTACAACCGCTGGTACGAGGACGACCACTACTACGCCGGCGCGATGGCGATGCCCTGGATGTTCGCGGGCCGCCGCTGGGTCGCCACCCGCGACCTCCAGGAGCTGCGCGTCCCGGAGAAGTCCGCCGTCGCCCAGCCCGTCACCGCCGGCTGCTACCTCTCCACGTACTGGATCACCGACGGCCGCTACGACGCGCACATGAAGTGGACCGTCGCCATCAACAAACGGCTCAACCGCGACGCCCGCGTCTACCACGACCGCACCCACGTCTTCACGTCCTTCCAGGACCACGAGACGACCGTGTACCGGGACGGCGCGGCCGGCCCCCGCGACTTCCACGCCCTCGACCACCCCTACGCGGGTCTGATCCTCCAGGTGGTCGACTGCGCGGGCCCGGAGGAGCGCGCCGCGCTCCTGGAGCGGCTCGCCGCGCGTGACCTTCCGCGCCGGCTCGCGGGCTCCCCGGCGGCGATGGTGACCGTCTTCCGCCCGACGCCGCTGCCCGGCGACCGCATGACGTACGTGAAGCAGGTGGAGGGCGTCGACACCCGCCTCACCCTGCTCTGGTTCCTGGAGCGGGACCCGCGCGACCACTGGGACGAGCACTTCGCCGACCTCGGCGGACTCGCGGGCGACGCGGGCCGGGTGGAGCTGGTCGCGCCGTTCGTCCCGACGGCCCCGGGGACGGACCTCCACGTCGACCGGCTGAGGTGACGGACTTCCGGGACCGCCCGCCGGGCCCCGGACATGAGCGAGCCCTCTCGGCCAGGACGGCGGACCGGACGAGAGGGCGGTGCTACGCGTGGTGCCTGCGGTTCTGCGCGGCTCAGAGAGCCCCGTCGCTGACCTGGCCGACGAAGGCGTTCCACGAGCCCGGTCCGAAAGAGAGGGACGGGCCCTCGGGGGCCTTGGAGTCGCGGACCGCGATGGCGGCGACGGCCGGGGACTTGACCTCGACGCAGGCGCCGTTGCCGCCGGAGTAGGAGGACTTGGTCCAGTTGTCGGTGGCACCCTGGATGATGGCCATGATGTGCACAGCTCCGGTTCTGCCCGAAGGGCGTGAGTGTCGGTGCCGGCGTGATCTCCACCGGCCTGATCGACGCTACTCGCCGGTCCCGAGCGGCGGGACCGGCGTTCACACGACCGGGTGGCATATTCCAACTGAGCTTCCGTCAGCCTGAGTCGGGGGTGTACGGTACCTGCCCCATGTGGTTCAGACCTGTCTGACCTGTCTCCCCCTGCCGGGCCTGTCCGCACCTGCCTGACCTGCCTGACCTGCCTGGCCTTGCGTGACCTGTCTGACGTGCCTGACGTGCGTGACCTGTCTGACGTGCCCGAACCGCCCCGAGTGCCGGGACTGTCAGCCCTGCGCGTACGTCTTGGCGATGTCGGCCACGAACTCCCGCGTCTGCTCCACGCCCAGCGCCTGCGCCCGCAGGTGCTCGTACATGTAGCTGTACTTCGAGACGTCCGGCCCCTTCTCCAGATACAGGTCGCTCGTCACGCCCTCGATGTAGACGACGCTGGAGTCGGCGGCGTCCGGGAACTCCAGGATCGAGTACTGGCCGCTGATGCCCGGGTGCGCGCCCGTGTCGAAGGGCAGCACCTGCACGGTCACGTGCGGCAGCTGGGACTGCTCGACGAGGTGCTCCAGCTGCTCGACCATCACCTGCCGGTTGCCGACGACCCGGCGCAGCGCCGCCTCGTCGATGACCGCCCACAGGCGCAGCGGGCGCTCGTCGTCCCGGATCCGGTCCTGGCGGCGGGTGCGGACGGTGGCCCGCTTCTCGATGTCGGCCGGAGTCGACTCGGGGAGCGCGCCGGAGATGACGGCGGTGGCGTACGCGCGGGTCTGGAGCAGTCCGGGGATGATCTGCGGCTCGTAGACGCGGAGGCTCTGGGCGTCCGTCTCCAGACCGATGTAGACGCTGTACGGGATGTCCCCGAAGGCGTGCCACCAGCCCTGCTGACGCGAGTCCTTGGCCATCTGCATGAGGGAGTTGACCATGGCCTCGTCCTCGACCTCGTACACCCCGCACAGGTCGCGCACATCGCGCTGGCTGATGGAGCGCCGGCCGTTCTCGAGGCGGCTGATCTTGGACTGGGAGACGAGGAGGCGCTCGGCGACCTGCTCGGCCGTCATGCCCTTGCCCTCGCGGAGCTTGCGCAGCTCCTGGCCCAATCGGCGTCGCCTGACGGTGGGGTTGACACTGGACGCCACGGAAACTGCACCTCCGGCTGCTGTCTGCGATGCGTAGCTGTGAGTATCTACTGTTTGGCAGACTGCCACCAAAGGTGTGGCGTGCGCTGGGAAAACGCGACAACGCCCGCGCGGGCGCTCGGATGTGGTGCGGATGTGCGGGGCGCCCGGAGGCGCCCCGCACACCGTGTGCGGCTCCCGGATCGGTACGTGGTGCGCGGCGCGGCCGTACGGACGTGCCGGCGTACGGGTCGTGCCGTGCGTGCGGCGTGCCGGGGGTCCCGGCGGTGCCGCGCCGTGCGCCGCCTCAGTGGGCGGCGGCGCGGGCCATGCTGCCGCGTGGCTGGGCGGGTACGCCCGGGCCGTTCCGGCGCGGCTGTGCGGCCGCGCCGTTCTGGACGTCCATCACGGCGTGCGCGACGAGACCGCCCATGGGGTCGTGCCGGATCAGATCGCGCAGCCGGGACCGCGACGACCGTCCTTCGTTGCCGGGGTACAGGTGCTTGCCGAGTCCGACCGCGTGGGCCAGTGCGGCGAGCGCCGCGGTCCGCGGGTCCGGTGGTACGCCGGTGCGGATCGCACTGTCCAGCCGGGCCCTGATCTCCCGGCTGATCGCCGTGTCCGTCGCCTGGTAGCGAGTCGTCGGCAGCACCCCGCACATCTGGCCCTCCACGGCATGCACCATGCCGCATCGCTCCAGATGCGAGAGATACGTCTGGCGGAGCCCCAGCCGGGGCCCGCCGATCCAGTGGACGGCCCGGACCGGACTGCCGCGCCTGCGCAGCAGTTCCAGTGCGGAGTCCAGAGTCGGATCTCCGGTCGGCCGTGGCATCACCACGGCGATACGATCCCCGTCAGGGGCTATCCGTCCTGCCAGAGCCAGCTCCACTAGCTGTGCTCCGGCAAGGCCCAGATCGAGCGACTGCGGCTGCGCTGTGGTACCCGTGGTCGGGTCCAGAGCGAGCAGCAGAAGCTCCTCCGGAATGGTTCTGCGGCTCCTGCCCATCCATGCCTCCCCGCGTGGATGAATGACAGGGTGACCCCTCTCACATTCATCTGTCGAGAGTGCCTGGATGGTTCGTCCGGGAACCAGTAGGTATGTCGTTCTCGTCTAGCACGGGAGCCAAGGGGTTCACACAGGACACTGGTAGACGGTTCGGACTTACGTATGACGCATGGAGGAGGCACGGTGGCGGGCGAGTCCCCCGACAGGGCGGAGCAGCAGGGGTCGTCGAAGGGGAAGACGACGGCGGCCGCGTCGACGGTTGCTTCCCCGGAGACCCCGGCGTCCGCGGTGTCCGCGCCGGATCGGGTGGACCAGCCGACGGCGGTGTTCAAGACCCTGGCGCCGCGCACCCCGGAGGACGACGCGGAGAAGCCGGGCGAGAAGCCGGCGGAGGCGTCTGCGGAGGAGCCGGCGGAGGAGCCGGCGGAGGATTCGGCGGAGAAGTCGGCGGAGGCGTCGTCCGGGACGGCGGCGGAACGTTCGGCCGCGCCGGAGGGCGACCGTCTGAAGCAGGCCGTGGCGGCGTGGGTCGCGACGGCGGCGACGGACGGGACCGACGACGAGTCCGACGCCGACGCCGACGCCGAGAGCGACAGCGACGCCGCCGCCGAGACCGGGGACGCGTCCGAGGCGTCCGGAGCCCGTGAGGTCTCCGGGGCGCGTGAGGCGTCCGTGACGGCCGAGGAGCCCGCGTCCGCGCCCGAGGGGCCCGCGACGGCCTCCGGGGACGCCGAGGCGTCCGAGGACGCCGCCGAGCCCGCGGAGGCCCCCGCGACGGCCGTCGAGGCGCCGAAGGCCGCCGAGCCGTCGTGGTTCGCCACGAAGAAGTCCGCGGAGTCGAAGCCCGCGGAGTCGAAGCCCGCGGAGTCGAAGTCCGCGGAGTCGAACGCCGGCACGGCGAAGCCCGGGGCCGGCTCCGACTCCGACTCCGAGCCCGAGCCCGAGTCCGAGTCCGCGGCGGGGACCGGGTCCGGCGCCGCGCAGGCGTCCGCGCCGAAGGCCGCCGCGCCCGCGCCCAGGGCCGAGGACCCGGTCGACCAGCCCACCACCATGTTCCGGGCCGTCCGACCGCCGGCCGCGCCCGCCGTGGACCAGCCGACGACCGCGCTCAAGCTGCCGCGCGACCCGGCCGTCTCCGCGGGTTCCGACTCCGACAGCGAGCGGACGAGCACCTTCGTACCGCTGCGTCCGGACATCCCGGCCGACCGGAAGCCGGCCGACGCCGCCGCGCCCGAGCCGGACCCGGACCCGAAGCGGGACCCGAAGCGGGACCAGGCCGCCGCCGGCAAGCCGGCCGCTTCGGCCACCGCGGCGGCTTCGGCCGCCCCGGCCGCCCCGCGGACGTCCGCGCCCGCCCAGGCGAAGCCCGCCGCCCCGGCGCTCGGGGAGCCCGAGCGGACGCGGCAGCAGCCGCTCCCGCCGCTGCCCCCGCTCGACCTGCTGGCCGAGCTGACGAACACCCCGCCGCCGCCGCCGAACGCCTGGCGGAC
Organism: Streptomyces sp. NPDC058052; assembly: GCF_042885515.1. NCBI lineage: Bacteria > Bacillati > Actinomycetota > Actinomycetes > Kitasatosporales > Streptomycetaceae > Streptomyces > Streptomyces sp. NPDC058052. The sequence goes on from NZ_JBHVRX010000036.1 coordinate 48,051, forward strand.
GGCCCTGCGCCGGGTCCGGATCTGGACCCCGCTGGTCCTGCTCCTCCTGATCGTCTTTGCGATCGTGCAGATGGTCCGGCCGCTTCCGGCGCCCGCGCTGAAGCTCTCGGCCTCTCCGACGTACACCTTCGCGGGCGGCCCGCTCCAGATGCCGTGGCCCGGCGAGGGCCAGGGCGCGGTGGAGGTCGAGGGCGTCGGCACCATCGGCACGTACGGGGCGCAGAAGCCGGCGCCGATCGCGTCCGTGACGAAGACGATGACCGCGTACGTGATCCTCCGCGACCATCCGATCAAGGGGAAGCAGAAGGGCCCCGAGATCACCATCGACAAGAAGGCCGCCGAGCAGGCGAAGGCGGCGCACGAGTCGACGGCGCCCGTGACGGAGGGGCAGACCTACACGGAGAAGGAGCTCCTCCAGCTTCTGATGATCCCGTCGGCCAACAACGTGGCCCGGCTGCTCGCGCGCTGGGACGCCGGTTCGGAGCAGGCGTTCGTCGACAAGATGAACGCGGCCGCCAAGGAGCTGGGCATGACCCAGACCCGGTACACCGACCCGTCCGGCCTGCTCGACTCGACCGTCTCGACCCCGAAGGACCAGCTGAAGCTGGCGAAGGCGGTCATGCAGTACGACGTGTTCCGCGAGATCGTGGACATGCCGAACGCCACCATCGAGGGCGTCGGCTACATCGAGAACAACAACAGCCGGCTCCTGCTCAAGCCGGGTGTGAGCGGCATCAAGACCGGCTCCTCCACCCCCGCGGGCGGCAACCTGCTCTGGTCGGCGAACACGGTCGTCGACGGCGAGCCCCGCCGCGTCCTGGGCATCGTGATGGGCGCGCAGAACGCCGAGACGCTCAACAAGAAGCTGGAGCTGTCGCTGGACTACAGCTACGAGCTGATCAAGAAGGCGCAGGACGACGTGACCTCCGCGGCCGTCGTGAAGAAGGGCCAGGTCGTCGGCTACGTCGACGACGGGCTCGGGGGCCGGACCCCCGTCGTCGCGACGAAGGAGATCAAGGCGGTCGGCTGGCCGGGCCTCAAGGTCGCGCTGACGCTGGCCGACGGCGGCAAGGCCGTCCCGCACACCGGCAAGGCCGGGGACGTCGTCGGCACCGTCTCGATCGGCGAGGGCGCCGGGAAGGTCAGCGCCCCGGTGGCGCTGGAGTCCGACCTGGTCGAGCCCGGCTTCGACAAGAAGCTGACCCGGGTCGGCTGACCCGATCGGCCGACGTGAACGGTGGGCGCCCCGGACGACCGGGGCGCCCTGCTGTTAGCGTCTCCGGGGGACGAGACGCGACACGCGGAGCCGCGCGGACGCGAGACGGGCAGAGGGAAGCAGCACGGGAAAGGGCCGCAGTGACCACCGCCGAGCCGACACGCGCGGGCCGCAGCACGGCCGCCGCGCCCCCTCCCGAGCAGGACGCCCCCACCCCGCCCCTCACCCCGCCCCCCACCGCACCCCCCACCTCCGGTTCACCTTCGCGAATAGTGCTTCCGAACCAGCGCACCGCCCCCGAGCGGACCACGACACCGCCTCCGCCACGACGGCGCAAGCGCCGCTACCCCGTCATGGTGGCGACGGCCGTCGCCGCGCTCCTCCACATCCTGTGGTTCTTCTACTTCGCCAACAGCGGCGGCGACCTCGCGGCGCAGGACGCCTGGGCCGAGTTCGTCGGACGGCACCCGGACTCCGCGTACAACCTGGCCTGGTACGGCGGCATGCACCCGGTCTCGTACAGCGTGGTCTCGCCGTACGTGATGTCGCTGCTCGGCGTCCGCTCGACCATGATGATCGCGGGGACGCTCTCCGCCGCCCTGACAGCGCTGATCCTCGTGCGGGTCCCGGCGGTCCGGAACCCGATGGCGTGCTCCCTCGCGGGCGTCTTCGCCTTCCTCTGCAACGCCCTGTCGGGCCGCGTCACCTTCGGGCTCGGCATGATGTTCGCGCTCGGCTCGGTCGCCGCCGTCTTCTGCTGGCCGCACCGCTGGCGCCGCAAGCGCTGGGCGAAGGCCGCCGTGGCGGCGCCGCTCGCCGGGCTCGCGACCGCGTGCAGCCCGGTCGCCGGCCTGTTCCTCGGCGTGATCGCGGCCGCGCTCTTCCTCAACAAGCGGCGCCCCGGCGCGTACGCCATCGGCCTCGCCCCCGTGGCCGTCGTCGCGCTCTCCTCCTGGCTCTTCCCCTTCTCCGGCACCCAGCCGATGGCCTTCGCCTCGACGGCGCTGCCGCTGCTCTTCGGGATCCTCGTCCTCGTCCTCGTACCGAAGGACTGGCGGACCGTCCGCACCGCCGCCGCCTGCTACACCGTCGGCACCTTCCTGACCTGGCTGATCGACTCGCAGATCGGCTCCAACATCTCGCGGCTCCCGATGCTCTTCGCGGGCGTGGCGCTGCTCGCCGCCCTGCCGTACACGCGCCCGCGCTCGCGCCGCTGGTACGCGCTGGTCGTCGCCTTCCTCGGCCTGAACTTCTGGATCGGCTTCAAGGGCGTCGACGACGTGATCCGCACCCGTCCCGACGCCTCCTGGGCCTTCGAGGTGGCGCCGCTGATCAACCAGCTCCAGGTCCGGGAGGCGCGGAAGGCGCGCGTCGAGGTCGTCCCGGCCTCCAGCCACCGCGAGTCCTCGGCGCTCAGCCCCTACATCAACCTGGCGCGCGGCTGGAACCGCCAGGCGGACATGGAACGCAACCCGCTCTTCTACGACGACACCCTCAACGCCGTGAACTACCGCGAGTGGCTCCACCGCTGGTCCGTCCGGTACGTCGTCCTCCCCACCGGCGCCCCCGACTCGGGCGCGGAGCAGGAGGCGGAGCTCGTCGCCGAGGGCCTGCCGTACCTGAACCAGGTGTGGGCCGACGCGAACTGGCGGCTCTACGAGGTCGCCGACGCCACCCCGCTCGCGGACGCCCCGGCCCAGGTCGAGCGCGCCGCCGAGAACGAGGTCGTCCTCCACCTCGACCGCCCGGCCCGGATCAAGATCCGCGTCCCGTACTCGCCCTGGCTGGCGCTGATGGACGAGAACGGCGGCAAGCTGGAGCCCCCGCAGGAGACGGAGGCGTCCAAGCTGGCCCGCGAGGAGTCCGAGACGGAGATCCCCAAGGTCTTCGCCAACGAGAACGGCTGCCTGCTGAAGGCGGAACCGGACGAGGAGGGCGACGAGTGGACCGAGCTGATCGCCCCCAAGGCCGGTACGTACCGGCTGGCGGCCCCCTACAAGCTCTTCCCGCGCGGCACCGCCTGCCCGGACGAGCTCCGCGGCCATCCCTGACGGTCACTCATAAGGAGGGTGAACGCCCGGGAAGGATGCCCTCCACCGGAATCCGGGCCTAGGGTCGTCCCATGCGGCAGGAACCAACTGAATCGGGGACGGCGGACGTGACGGACGCGGGAGACGTGGCGACGGACTTGAGGCCCGAACCCGGGCGCGAGGCGCCGGAGGCCCCCCGCCCGCCGAGACGCCGCCGCCTCTCCCCGTGGGTGGAGTACCCGCTCCTGGCCGCGGTCGCGCTGGTCCTGGCGTTCCTGATCAAGACCTTCCTGGTCCAGGCGTTCCTGATCCCGTCGGGCTCCATGCAGAACACCCTCCAGGAGGACGACCGGGTCCTGGTCGACAAGCTCACCCCCTGGTTCGGCTCGGAGTCCGACCGCGGCGAGGTCGTCGTCTTCCGCGACCCCGCCGACTGGCTGGCGGGCCACGAACTGAAGCCCCCCACCACCACCCAGAAGGTCCTCGGCTTCGTCGGCCTGATGCCCGCCGCCGGCGAGCAGCACCTGATCAAGCGTGTTATCGGCGTCGCCGGCGACACGGTCGAATGCCAGGGCACGGGCCCGGTCAAGCTCAACGGCAAGCCGCTCGACGAGCCCTACGTCTTCGCCGGCAACACCCCCTGCAGCAACGACGCCGGCGGCCAGTTCAAGGTCACCGTCCCCGCCGGCCACCTCTGGGTCATGGGCGACCACCGCCAGCACTCCCAGGACTCCCGCTACCACCAGAACGACGGCCGCGGCGGCATGGTCCCCCTCACCGACGTGGTGGGCCGAGCCATCGTCGTGGCCTGGCCCGTCCCCCACTGGTCGACCCTCCCGGTCCCGGACACCTTCACCACCCAGGACTGACCTCCACCCCCCGGAACCCCGAAGGCCCCCACCACGACGGTGGGGGCCTTCGCGCGGATGCCCGCCGCACCCACCGGGACCCGCCGTGCGACTACCGTGCGCGCATGGTGAGACCGCGGAAGCACTGGCTGGACCACCTGGGAACCCCCGAGACGATCGTTCTGTACCGCACCCCCGAGAGATGGCGCTACGCCGTCTACTTCCTGGAACCCCGAGGCGTTGCGGATGGCCACCTCCCCCACCCCGCCGCCGACCGCACCCCCGCCGAAGTCCAGGCGGCCGCGCACAGGAAGGCCGAGGAGAGCCGGCCGGCCCCCCCTGAAGATCGCCGTGGCACACCAGCGAGAAACCGGATCGGTGGACGGGATCCCTCACAGCCGCCACGACGGAGCCTCCGCCCACTCTCGACCACCGGCTTCAGGAGCTCGATTGAGGGTCCTGCCCGGAGTCGGGCGGCTGCTCGCCGACGGTCCGGCGGTCCGCTACCGACCGCTGTCGTACACCGTCGTCGATGCCGTCCGTGCAGGTCAGGCGGGCCGAGGGACCACGCTCACCGCGCGGCAGTCGTACCCGTCTTGCCGGAACCCCGGGGCGCTGATCGGTCGACAAGGTGCGGAGCCCGCCCAACTCGATGCTGGAGTGGTGGCCTTCGGCACGGACGCGAGCGACGGGAACTCCCAGCAGCACCGGGATCACAGCCGATGCCGATGATCCAGTCGCCGAGGACCCCACCAAGATCAGCGGGGGTCCTCAGCTCTTGTGCCCCGGCAAGACTCAAACCTGCGAGACCCTCCAGGACAGTTCGGGTCGGGGTTTCTGGCCCTCTAACTGTTCGCTGATGTGACGGCCAGACGGAGACGCCAGGGGCGTCTCCGTACAGCGTCGTTGGCAGCAGCCGTGGAGTCAGACCTTCTGAGTCGTACCTTCAGCCGCCGATGTCGATCTTGTGGTTTCGACGTCCCTTGTTCCACACCTCGACGAACAGTCGATAGGCCGCCATCTTGCGAGACCCGGTTCCGTCTGCCTTCGAGCCGAAGCCGGTGGCGAAGCTGCGCGCGTCGCCGATCAACCGTGCTGCCGAGGACCGCTTCTCCACCTTGCGTGCGAACTCGTCTAGTGAGGCGGCGCTGAGAACAAGGTCGCGATGCCGCCCAACGAACTCGCCGAGTCCGCCGATGATGATCCCGTCCCACGTCTCGGCGGTACGTCCGTAGGCGGCTTCCGCGATGGTGAGTACCTCGTCCAAGACCTCAGGGCCGTATTTGTCGGTGATCGCGAGGATCCCCTGCACCGCTCCGATCTGGTTTGAAGAGGTGCTGCCGATCTTGAGCTTGTGTGAGACGAGGACCGATTCGGTATCGACGAACAGCGGGAGCCCAGCTGTGAGCCCGATGCGGTACTCGTCGTGAGCGTTGGTTTTGGCCGCTTCCCTGTTCTTGATCAGGAACAGGGTCGCCTCCTCGGACAGAGTCAGACCTCGGTGTACCTCAGCCACAAGCGTCTCGATGCCGGCGATGAGGCAAGCTTCTCGTCGGTGTTGCCCATCGACAATGTAGAGATCGCCGTTCTGTCGCTGAGAAACGATGATCGACCCGAGCGCATGTGGCTTGATATCGGCGGCAATCGCCTTGGCTCGCGCCGGATTGATCGTTCGCTGGGCTTCAGAGGCGATCTTAAGGTCTGCTGCCACGACCTTCACGCCGTAGTCGACGGGGTGTTCCGGCAGTTCATAGCGGTACTTCTTCGCCATGGGAGGCATCCCTCATTTCTGCGCCGCGCTAAGGGAAGTGACCTGGGTCACGCATGGGAGGGCGGCGCGAAGCTACACAATCAGATTGACTGACGTGCCATCAACTCCGTTGCGCGACCTGCTGCCTCTGCGGCCTCAGGCGGCCATGGGTGCTGTCCTCTATTCGCACTTCGGCGGACCGGTACCCGCAGAGCTGTCTTGGCTATCGCGTCACCTGGACACCCAAGCCGTGGTGTGTGATTTGGTGGGAAGTCGACCGAGTTGGGGGGTTCGCTCAAATGGCACTCAAGGATCTTTATCGCCCTCATTATTTGCTTATGAGGTAATTTCTGATGTATTGGGTGTTGTTAGGGCTGTTGCTCTTTTGCGATCTTGCAAGAGGGACTTCGATAGGAAGCGGAGCATCGTCACCGACACCCACGGCTTGCTTCTTGCCACGCTGGTCACCGCGGCCGGCGTGTAGGAGTTCGTGGCCCGCGCCGCGCTGCTCGATCAGGCTGCTGTCGGCCACCCTTGAGTCCGCGAAGCATAGATCGCCGGCGGCTACTGACAGCACCTCGTGGAGCACGGCGCCGCCACGCTAGCCATCGACATGGAAATTGCCGTCCGCAAGCCCGCGACCAGGGGATTCATACCTGCCCTGAAGCGGTCGGTCGGACCTACGGTTGCCTGATGCAGAACCGCCGACTGGCCCGTGACTACGAGGTCCTGCCCCACCCGCTCCGAAGCTATGGTCCACCTGGCGATGACCAGCCTCATGGCCCGCTCCCTCGCCAACGAGAACACCAGCTCTTGGCGCGGGTCTCGTAGGTGGCACGGGCGTGATCATGCGAAAGGGCCAGCTCCGGGGAAAAGTCCCTGTGAGCTGGCCCTTCGGTTTGTGCCCCCGGCAGGATTCGAACCTGCGACACCCGCTTTAGGAGAGCGGTGCTCTATCCCCTGAGCTACGGAGGCGGGGCGGGGAACAGCCTAGCGGATGGGGGGTTGGGGGGTGGGGTTGTGGGTCAGACTGGGGGGTCGGGTGAGGAGGGTGGTCGTGGGGCGGAGTGGTGGTGTGGGGCGGCTGACCGGGGACGGGGCGCCGTTCGAGGTGCGGGACGGGGTGTATGTCGGGGGGCCCCGGACGCTGCGGGAGTTCGTCGAGGCCGTGTGGGCGTTCGGGGACCGGGCGTTTCTCGTGTCCGAGGGGGAGGTCCTCTCGTACCGGGAGTTCTTCGACGCCTCCTGCGGGCTGGCCCGGCGGCTGGTGGGGGAGTACGGGCTGAAGCGGGGGGACCGGGTCGTCGTCGCGATGCGGAACGTGCCCGAGTGGCAGGTGGCGTTCTGGGCGGCGCAGCTCGCCGGGCTCGTCGCCGTGCCGCTGAACGCGTGGTGGAGCGAGGAGGAGTTCGCGTACGCGCTCGACGACTGCGCCCCGGGGGTGCTGCTCGTCGACGGGGAGCGGGTGCCCCGGGTGCGGGCCTGGGCGCGGCGGGCCGGGGTGCCGGGGATCGTGTTCCGGGGGGAGGCGGAGGCCGGGTTCGCCGCGTACGAGGCCGACGACGATCCGCTGCTCGGGCCGCCCGACGTCGAGGTCGCGGCCGAGGACGACGCGACGATCTTCTACACCTCGGGCACCACCGGGCGGCCCAAGGGGGCCGTCGCCACGCAGCTCGCGCAGGCCGGGGCCGCCGTCCATCCGCGGTACTTCGCCGCCGCGGCCGCGCTCGCGCGGGGGGAGCGGCCGGGCGGCGGCGGGCCCGTCGTGTCGCTGACGACCTTCCCGTTCTTCCACGTGGCCGCCTTCACGTCGCTGTTCGCGGTGATGGCCGGCGGCGGCACGCTGGTCATGATGCGGAAGTGGGATCCCGCCCGCGCCCTGGAGCTGATCCGGGAGCACCGGGTGACCCACTACGCCGGCGTGCCCACCACCGCGCTCCAGCTGCTCGCCCTCGCCCGGGAGACGGGTGATCCGCTGGAGAGCGTGGTGCTGCTGAGCACGGGCGGGGCCGCGGCGCCGCCGGGGATCACCCGGGGGCTCGCGGAGGGGTACGGGGAGCGGATCCAGCCCCGGAACGGGTACGGGCTCACCGAGACCTGCGGCGGCGTGCTCGCCAACGTGGGGGCCGAGTACCGGGACCATCCGGGCAGCGTCGGGCACCCTTCACCCGCCACCGAGGTCCGGATCGAGGGCGCCGGGGACGACGGGGTCGGGGAGCTGTGGCTGCGCGGCCAGTCGCTGTTCCGCGGGTACTGGGGTGATCCGGAGGCGACCCGGGCCGCGTTCGCGCCCGGCGGGTGGTTCCGTACCGGCGATCTCGCCCGGGTGGACGCGGGCGGGCGGGTCTCGATCGTCGACCGGCTGACCGACATGGTGATCCGGGGCGGCGAGAACGTGTACTGCGTGGAGGTGGAGCAGGTGCTCCAGGCGCACCCGGACGTGCGCGACGCGGCCGTCGTCGGCGTGCCGCACCCCCTGCTGGGGGAGGAGGTCGGGGCCGTCGTACGGCTCCGGGCCGGCGCCGCCGTCGACGCGGAGGGGCTGCGGGCGCACGTCGCCGCGCGCCTCGCCGCCTTCAAGGTGCCCGCGCACCTCCTCGTACGGGACGAGGAGCTGCCCCGGAACCAGGCCGGGAAGCTCCTCAAGGGGCCGCTCCGGGAGCTGCTGGCCGCTGCCGCCGCGTCCCCGTGACGCCCGTCCCGCGTCCCCGTGACGCCCTTTCCGTGTCCCTGCCGAGGCGTTCCTCCCAAGAAGCCCCTGCGAGGCAGTCCCGCCGCGTCCCTCCCCGTGGCGTCCCCGTGGCGTCCGTCCGTCAGCCTCTCGTGACCCGGACGCGGAAGGTGCCGTCCGGGTCCTCGTCGAGGACGCCTATGCGGATGCCGTGGGTGCGGTCCGTGAACGTCTCGCCGGGGCGGAAGGGGGCGTCGGAGAGTTCGGCGTGGACGTTGGGGCGGCGGGTGCAGCCGCCGCTGGCGTGGTCGCTGTCGGCGACGGTGACCGGGCCGTGGCCGGTGTCCACGTCGGACTCGACGCGGTAGACGAGGACGCCCGGTTCGCAGACGGCCTCGTCGTTGCCCTCGCGGGTGCGCACCTCGACGGCGTAGCCGGAGGTGTCGGAGAGCGGGACGAAGACGAGTTTGGGGCCGCCCGCGACGGCCAGCGGGGTGAGCAGGTGCTCGCTGGTGCCGGTGGCGGAGGCGCAGCGGATCTGGTCGTTGTCGAGCCAGCCGAGCTTCCACTTGTGCCAGCCGAGGAGGTCGTTGTTGGCCCCCCAGTCCTCGGACATGATGTCCCAGTGGCCGACCGTGCCGCCGCCGTCGGCGGTGTAGAGGTCGGGGAGGCCGAAGACGTGCCCGTTCTCGTGGGGGAGGACGCGGTAGCCGGTCTGCGCGAAGCTGCCCGAGCCGTCGTCCTGGCGGCTGTAGACGAAGGACGTGTTGGCGAGGGGGACGCCGTCGGCGTAGGGCGCGTCGTCGTTGCCGGAGAAGGTGACGGAGAGGACCGTGTCCAGGGCGGAGGGGCCGGCGTTCGGCGTGACCAGGACGTTGACCAGGTCGTAGGCGCTGAAGTCGACCCGCGGGTCGGCCGCCTTCACGATGTCCTCGACGAAGGAGCGGTAGCCCGGCTCGTACGGGGCGCCGCGCTCGATCCCGTACGAGGAGAACGGCTTCGGCATCCGCAGCCAGTCGGGTATCGGCGTCTCGGCCTCGTACTGGAGCCGGCCGTAGGAGCTGACGCGGAACCAGTCGGAGGTCTGCGGGAAGAACTCGCGGAAGCGGGCCTCCGCCGTGCCCTCGCCGCGCGCGTCGGGGAAGTCGACCATGAGGGTGAGGGCGCGGATCCGGCCGGTGGAGCGGGCGTACCCGGGGGCGGTCGGCAGCCCTTCCGACATCTGCACGCCCATGGTGGTGCCGATGCGGCACGGTCCGAGCCGGGTGGTGTCCGGCGCGGCGGCCACCGGGCCGGCCGAGGCCGGGGCGGGCCCGGGGAGCGTGGTGCTCGCCGAGACGAGCACGGTGAGCAGAAGGGCCGAGGTCGCCGCGAGGGCGACCGGTCTGCGTATCCGCCGGCGGGTGTGCTGCATGCGGTCGCCTCTCCGGTCGGGGCCAGGTCAGCGGCGTGGTGCCGTGCGATCAGCCTGTGCGGAGCGGTGCGGGGGCGCGCGCCGGGTGGACCGATCGTGGGTATCCGGCGACGGAACGTGGATGTGATCCAGGTCACATAAGGGCTCGAAATAACCGGGGACTGCTTCCCCGTTTAGGAGAGAGTCCAACGAAGTGGGGACTGTTTCCCCGGATGGCTCCGAACGGCTGAGGAGCCGGAACGGCTGAGGAGGTCGTGGCGTGATCCGCACCGACGGTGAAGCCCCCGAAGGGGCGGGCGAGGCGCCCGCGCGCCGCGTCCCGCGCCCGCGCGCCGACGCGCTGCGCAATCGCGAGCGGCTGGTGACGGCGGCCCGCGAGATGTTCGTCGAGTTCGGCTGCTCCGTGCCGTACGACGAGATCGCGCGCCGGGCCGGCGTCGGCAACGCCACGCTCTACCGGAACTTCCCCGAGCGGCCCGAGCTCGTCCACGAGGTCGTGCTCTCGATCCTCGCCCGGCTCACCGGGCGGGCCGAGCGGGCGGCCGCCGAGGAGGCCGACACCTTCGCCGCGCTGAGCCGCTTCGCGCACGACGCCGCCGACGAGCGGGTCGGCGCGCTCTGCCCGATGCTCGACGGCACCTTCGACAAGGACCACCCCGACCTGGTCGTCGAGCGCGAGCGCCTGGAGGAGGCCGTCGAGGGCCTCGTCCGGCGGGCGCGGGAGGCCGGCCGGCTCCGTCCCGACATCGGCGTCGGCGACCTGATGGTCGGCGTCTCCCAGCTGACCCGGCCGCTGCCGGGCACCGGCTGCGACGACTTCGCCCCCTTCGTCCACCGGCATCTCCAGCTCTTCCTCGACGGCCTGGAGGCGCCCGCCCGATCCGTACTGCCGGGGGCGGCCGTGACCCTGGGGGCCCTGAGACGCGACGCGTGACGGCGGTCCCCCGCCCCTGACATCCCCGGGCGGCCCGGCATCCCGGGCGGTACCGGCATCCCGAGCGGCCCCGGGCCCTGAGCGTCCCTTCTTTCGCTCTTCTCCGGTCTTCTTCGTTCTTCTCCGATCTTCTTAGTTTTTCTTCACTTTCGCACCAAGAGGTGGCTTCCCCCATGCCCAAAACAGCCGAGACCATCCGGTCGACGGCCGGCTCCCAGCCCGACCCCGGTCGCTGGAAGGCCCTCGTCTTCATCGCCCTCGCCCAGCTGATGGTCGTGCTCGACGCGACCATCGTGAACATCGCCCTTCCCTCCGCCCAGCAGGACCTCGGCATCTCGGACGGCAACCGGCAGTGGGTCATCACGGCCTACGCCCTCGCCTTCGGCGGTCTGCTGCTCTTCGGCGGACGCATCGCCGACCTCTGGGGCCGCAAGCGCACCTTCGTCGTCGGCCTGATCGGCTTCGCCGCCGCCTCCGCCCTCGGCGGTGCCGCCACCGGCGAGGCCATGATGCTCGGGGCCCGCGCGCTCCAGGGCGCCTTCGGCGCACTGCTCGCGCCCGCCGCGCTCTCGCTGCTCGCGGTGACCTTCACCGACGCCAAGGAGCGCGCCAAGGCGTTCGGCATCTACGGCGCGATCGCCGGTGGCGGCGGCGCCGTGGGCCTGATCCTCGGCGGCTTCCTCACCGAGTACCTGAACTGGCGCTGGACCTTCTTCGTCAACATCCCGTTCGCGATCGTCGCCGCCGCCGGCGCGTACCTGGTGATCCGCGAGCCGGCCGGCGGCCGCAACCGCTCCGCGCTCGACATCCCCGGCGTGATCCTCTCGACCCTGGGTCTGGTCGCGCTCGTGTACGGCTTCACCCGCGCCGAGTCCGAGGGCTGGAGCGACGCCGGCACGATCGGCATGTTCGTGAGCTCCGTGGTGCTGCTCGGCGCCTTCGTGCTCGTCGAGGCGAAGGTGAAGAACCCGCTGCTGCCGCTGCGCGTCCTCACCGACCGCAACCGCGGCGGCGTCTACCTCTCGCTCGGCCTCGCCGTCATCGCGATGTTCGGCCTCTTCCTCTTCCTGACCTACTACCTCCAGGTCGTGAAGGGCTACTCGCCGGTCATGACGGGCTTCGCGTTCCTGCCCATGATCGCGGGCATGATCATCGGCTCGACCCAGATCGGTACGCGGCTGATGACCCGGGTCCCGCCGCGGCTGCTCATGGCCCCCGGCTTCCTGACCGCCGCCGTCGGCATGCTGCTCCTGACGCAGCTGGAGGTCGGCACCTCGTACGCCGGGCTGATCCTGCCGGCGCAGCTGCTGCTCGGCCTCGGCATGGGCACCGCGTTCATGCCGGCCATGTCGCTTGCCACGCACGGCGTGGACCCGAAGGACGCCGGAGTGGCCTCCGCGATGGTGAACACCTCGCAGCAGGTCGGCGGCGCCATCGGTACGGCCCTGCTGAACACGATCGCCGCCTCGGCGACGACCGCGTACCTCGTCGACCACGCCGCGGGCGCGACCACCCCGGCCGCCCAGAAGCTGCTCCAGCTCCAGGGCATGGTCGAGGGCTACACCGCCGCGATCTGGTGGGCGGTCGGCATCCTGGCCGTCTCCGCGGCCATCGCGGCCGTGCTGATCACCACCGGGAAGCCGGACACGGGCGTGGTCGCCGGTTCCGGCACGGGGGCCGAGGACGAGGTGAAGGTGCCGGTCGTCGCGCACTGAGTCCGTACGCCCCGGCCCGCCCCTCCTGCCCTGGTTCCGCTCAGCGGAGCCAGGGCGGGTTCGCGTCCGGGCCCGACGGCCCTGGTTCCGCTCAGCGGAGCCAGGGCAGGTCCGCGTCCGGGCCCGACGGCTCCAGGCCCTCCGCCATCAGCCGCATGATGGTGCCGAGCTGTTCGACCTGCTCGGGGGAGAGCCGGTCGAACATCGCCTGCCGCACCGCCGCCACGTGTCCGGGCGCGGTCCGCCGCAGCACGTCCATGCCCTCCTCCGTGAGCTGGGCGAACTGGCCGCGCTTGTCGGAGGGGCACTCCTCGCGCCGCACCCAGCCGTTCTTCTCCAGGCGGGCGACGGCGTGCGAGAGCCGGGACCGGGTGATCTTGGCGCTCTTCGCGAGCTCGGTCATGCGGAGCCGGCGGCGCGGGGCCTGGGAGAGCTGGACGAGGAGGCCGTAGTAGACGTGCGGCATCCCCGCGTCGCGCTGCAACTGGCGGTCGAGGTGATCCTCCAGGAGCGTGGTGGCGTGGAGGTACGAGCGCCAGACGCGCTGTTCGCCGTCGCTGAGCCAGCGCGGTTCGGGTTCGGTCCTGTCTCCCATGACACCCATCGTACGACCCGTTCTTGAAAGTTGAACTATGTAGGTTTAGGCTGCACTCATCAGCTTGAAGTTTCAAGAAGTTCTGCCGGAGGAGGAGTCGTCGCCATGGTCGCCACGCAGGAACGGATGCCCGCGCTCTACCTGTCCCACGGCGCCCCGCCGCTCGCCGACGACCCCGTCTGGCCCGGCGAGCTCGCCGCCTGGTCGGCCGGGCTGCCCCGCCCCAAGGCGATCCTCATGGTCTCCGCCCACTGGGAGGAGGCCCCGCTCGCCCTCGGCGCCACCGAGACGATCCCCCTCGTGTACGACTTCTGGGGCTTCCCCGAGCACTACTACCGGGTCCGGTACGACGCCCCCGGCGCGCCCGCGCTCGCCGAGTCCGTCCGCAAGCTGCTGCGCTCGCCCGGCACCCCCGTGCAGGACATCCCCGACCGGGGCCTCGACCACGGCGCGTACGTGCCGCTCGTCGAGATGTACCCGGGCGCCGACATCCCGGTGCTCCAGATCTCCATGCCCACCCTGGACCCGCGCCGGCTCATGGACATCGGCCGCAAGCTCGCCCCGCTGCGCGACGAGGGCGTGCTGATCGTCGGCAGCGGCTTCTTCACCCACAACCTCGCGGCCCTCCGGCACACCGGCGGCGGCGTGCCGGGCTGGTCCGCCGAGTTCGACGCCTGGGGGAACGAGGCCCTCGCCGCCCAGGACGTCGACGCCCTGCTCGACTTCGAGCACAAGTCCCCGGCCGGCCGCCTCGCCCACCCGCGCACGGAGCACTTCGCACCCCTCTTCGTCACCATGGGCGCGGCGGACGCCGCCGGCGACCTCGACACCGAGCGGTCCGTCATCGACGGCTTCTGGATGGGCCTCGCGAAGCGCTCGGTGCAGTTCGGCCGAGACTGAGCGGATGCGTGGAGAGCGGCGCTATCCGTACGCGGTGGGGCCGGGGTGCGTGGAGAGCGGTGCTGTCCGTGCGCGGGTGGGACCGGGGTGCGTGGAGAGCGGTGCTATCCGTACGCGGGCGGGTTCAGCTCCACCGAGCGGACGGCGGCGGTCAGGGCGAGCGGGCCGCCGACGTCGAGGGCCGTGTCGGCGAACTTGATCGTGTGGTCGTCGCCGTGGTCCGCCGCCCGGGCGAAGACCTCCTCCGCGGTGAGACCGGTCGGCGCGTACGCGGCGGCCTCCCGCGGCGTGTACGCGGCCGTCACCGCCGCCGAGGCCGACCAGGCGGCCGCCAGGCTCGGCGCCCACAGGGCGCGGGGCAGCGCCGGCAGCGTCCGCAGGACGGCGTTGGGGGCCGTCGCCGCGTGCACCAGCATGATCGGCTCGCCGTGCCCGTGCGACGCGTACCGGTGCACGGCCGCCGTCACCAGCTCCGCCAGCCGCTCCCGCGCGGCCTCCGGGCCGGTCTCCGTGCCCCACGCGGGGAAGGCCGTCAGCTGCGCGAGCCGCTCCCGGATCCCGCCCTCCTGGTCCGGGACCGGCGGTACGGCGGCGAGCGCGGCGGCCGCGTCCGGCGCGGCGGCCAGTGTGCCGAGCGGCGGCAGCGGCTGGTGGCGGGCGGCCCAGTAGCCGAGCGCGTGTGCCAGCTCCGCCCGCCGGGGCGCCGTCCCCCCGCCGGGCGCCAGCAGCGTCCGTACGGCGTGCCCGGTGCGGATCACCGGATGCGTGGCGCCTGCCGCGATGCCGGGCAGCAGCCGCGGCCACCACTCCGCCAGCACCTCCCGCCAGGTCCGGTCCGCCAGCTCGCGGGCGAAGTACCGGGTCCAGTCGGTGATCCGGGCCGGATCACCGAGCGCCTCCCGCCAGTTCCCGGCGGTGACCGGGGCGTACGGCGCGGGCGCCTCCTCCAGCTTCGGCGCGTACGCGTCGAGCCAGCGGTGCACGGAGGCGGAGTGCCCGTGCCGGGCCAGCGCCTCCACGGCCATCGGCGCGTGGTTGGTGAGCCAGCCGTTCCGCTCGGGTCCGGTGGTGTGGAGCCGTTCGAGGGCCTCGTCGAGGATGCCGGTGGTGTCCATGGAGCGGACGGTAGGGCGGGGCCCGGGCGGGCCGTAACGGGCTCGGGACCTACACCCGGGGGCGGAGGGCCCCTCGGCCGGTGGTCGCGGACGAGGCGCGCGGTGGTCGCGGACCAGGCGCGCGGCGGTCGCGGAGGAGACGCGCGGTGGTCGCGGACGAGGCGCGCGGTGGTCGTGGAGACGGCGCGCCAGGCAACTTCCCGCCGCCGTCCGACGTCGTAGAAGGAGAAGGGCGGACGGCCGGCCGTGTGACGGCCGTCTCACCGACAGTGTGGTCGGGGAAGGCCCGGAGGGGCGTTCCGTGGGCTCTGACCTGCGGATCCGCGCCGGCGGCGAACCGCCGGGCGGGGCGGCGGCCGCGCAGGATACTGCATGATCGCGAAAATCCTGAGCCTCCTGGGAATTCTGTCCCGATTCCGGTCGTTGTTTCCGTCGGATGCAGGGCACCCGAAAAGGTGTCGCGACCTACTCAGCAAGGGAGCACGCATGGCAACCCGTGCCGTCGCCCGTCGTCAGTCCGCCGCCAAGAGCGGGGACGGCCGGGCAAGCAGCGTTCGCGTCGTGGGCGGGGAGATCGCCGACCGCGACCTGGTCGGCATGTACCTCGACGAGATCGCGCGCACGCCCCTGCTCGACGCCGCCAAGGAGGTCGAGCTCTCCCAGACCATCGAGGCGGGCGTCTACGCCCAGCAGATCCTCGACGGCGAGGTGGAGGACACGGAGGCGGGCGGGGCGACCCGCGAGGAGCTCCAGGCGCTGGCCGCCGAGGGCGAGCGTGCCAAGGACCTCTTCATCAAGTCCAACCTGCGGCTCGTCGTCGCCGTGGCGCGGCGCTACCCGCGCAGCGGCCTCCCCCTGCTCGACCTGATCCAGGAGGGGAACGCGGGCCTGGTGCGCGCCGTCGAGAAGTTCGACTACGCGAAGGGCTTCAAGTTCTCCACGTACGCCACGTGGTGGATCCGCCAGGCCATCACCCGGTCCATCGCCGACCAGTCCCGCACCATCCGCCTCCCCGTCCACCTGGTCGAGGAACTGGGCCGGATCCGCCGGGTCCAGCGCGAGTTCAACCGCGAGCACGGGCGCGAGCCGGAGCCCGCGGAGGTCGCCGAGGAGCTCGGCTCCACGCCGGAGCGGGTCACCGACGTCCTCGACTGGGCGCGCGACCCGGTCTCGCTCAACATGTCGGTCGACGACGAGGGCGAGACGCAGTTCGGCGACCTGCTGGAGGACACGTCGGCGATCTCGCCGGAGCAGTCCGTCCTCACGCTGCTGCGCAGCGAGGAGCTCGACGACCTCATCGACAAGCTCGACAACCGGACGGCGTCCATCATCCGCATGCGGTACGGCATCGAGGACGGGCGCGAGCGGACGCTGACGGAGGTCGGCAAGGAGCACGGACTGACGCGGGAGCGGATCCGCCAGATCGAGAAGCACGCGCTGCTGGAACTGAAGAAGATGGCGCGGGACACGGGCTTCGACGCGGTGGCCTAGAGCGGCCGGCGACCCGGTTTCCCGCGGCGCCCGCCGCCGGGTCCCCGTGGGGGCGTACGTTCCGCCCCGGCGGAACGTACGCCCCCAACGGAACGGCGGCGCGGTGGTGTGGGGGCGGGGTCAGGTGAGCGCGGCTGTGAGGCGGGCGGTGAGGTCCTGGAGGTAGGTGCGGAGCGCGGTGGGGGCCTCCACCTTGAAGGGGACGTCCATCAGGGCCAGGCGGAGGGCGATCCATTCGACGGAGTCGGTGACGCGGGCGCGCAGCCGGCACGTGTCGGGGCCGGTCGCGACCGGCGCCAGGTGCGCGGGGAGGCGCGCGACGACGAACTCCGCGGGCGCCTCGAACGTGACGTCCAGGTCCACCTCCCCCTGCGCCCGCGTCATCGACCGCGCCAGGTACGCCGCCTCGTCCCCCTCCGGCAGCTCCCGCGGGGTGAAGCGCGCGCCGGTCGCGAGCGGGTCGCTGACGCGGTCGACGCGGAAGGTGCGCCAGTCCTCGCGCCCGAGGTCGTACGCGACGAGGTACCAGCGGCGCCCGGTCGACACCAGCCGGTACGGCTCGACGAGCCGCTTCGTCTCGGCGCCGTCGCCCGCGCGGTAGCTGAACCGCAGCCGTTCGCGGCCGGTCACGGCGCCGGCGAGGGCCGTGAGGGTCGAGGGAGCGACGGTGGCGCCGTCGCCGCGGGTCAGCGGGATGGTCGCGTTCTGGAGCGTGGAGACCCGGTGCCGGAGCCGCGCCGGGAGGACCTGTTCCAGCTTGGCCAGGGCGCGTACGGACGCCTCGTCGACGCCCTCGATGGCGTGCCCCGCACCGGCCCGGAGGCCGACGGCGATGGCGACGGCCTCCTCGTCGTCGAGGAGCAGCGGGGGCATGGCCGTACCGGCGACGAGCCGGTAGCCGCCGACCGCGCCCCTGGTCGCCTCGACGGGATAGCCGAGGTCGCGGAGCCGGTCGATGTCGCGGCGGATCGTGCGCGGGGTGACCGAGAGCCGGTCGGCGAGCTCGCTGCCGGGCCACTCGCGCGGGGTCTGGAGGAGCGAGAGCAGATTGAGGAGTCGTGCCGGGGTGTCCGTCATGGAACCCATGATGCGACCTTATTAGGACGCGATCTGACCTACATGACTTCTATGGTCCTCCTATGAGCGCACACGAGACCGATGCCGCCACGGGGGCGGACAGCAGCACCACGGGGGACAGCAAGCGCTGGATCGCCCTGGCCATCGTCATGACGGCCGCCTTCATGGACCTGGTCGACGCCACGATCGTGAACATCGCGATCCCGAGCATCGAGCACGACCTGGGCACCACGACCACCGCGATCCAGTGGATCACCGCCGGCTACGCGCTGGCCTTCGCGGCCGGCCTGATCACCGGCGGCCGGCTGGGCGACATCTACGGCCGCAAGCGGCTCTTCCTGCTCGGCACGGCGGGCTTCACGATCGCCTCCGCGCTGTGCGGCGTCGCCGCCAACCCGGAGATGCTGGTCGCCTCCCGCCTCCTCCAGGGCGCGATGGCGGCGATGATGGTGCCGCAGGTGCTGTCGATCGTCCACGTCACCTTCCCGCCGCACGAGCGCGGCAAGGTCTTCGGCCTCTTCGGCGCGATCGTCGGCCTGGGCGCGGTCTCCGGCCCGCTGCTCGGCGCGCTGCTCACGGAGTGGAACATCGCGGGCCTGGAGTGGCGCCCGATCTTCCTCATCAACCTGCCGGTCGGCGTCGCCGCCCTCGTCCTCGGGCGGAAGTTCATCACCGAGTCGAAGGCGCCGAAGGCGCTCCGCCTCGACCTCGTCGGCGTCGTCCTCGTCACGGCCGCGCTGCTCCTGCTGATCTACCCGCTGACCCGCGGCCGCGAGCTGGACTGGCCGCTGTGGGGCCACCTGATGATGGCGGCCAGCCCGGTGGTCTTCGCCGTCCTCGTCGCGTACGAGCGGTACAAGACGAAGAAGGACGGCTCGCCGCTCGTCGAGCTGTCGCTGTTCAGGGTGAAGTCGTTCGCGGCCGGCATCGCCGTGCAGCTGACCTTCGGCATCGTGCTCGGCATCTTCTTCCTGGTGTGGACGCTCTACATGCAGCTCGGTCTCGGCTGGACCGCCCTCCACGCGGGTCTGACCGGGGTGCCGTTCTCGATCGCGGTCTCCGTGGCGGCGGGCCTGTCGGTGCAGCTGCTCGTCCCGCGCTTCGGCCGCAAGGTGCTCCAGGCGGGCGCGCTGACGATGGCCTCGGGCGTCCTGCTGTACTTCTTCGCCGCCGGGCGGTACGGGGCGGAGATCTCGTCCTGGCAGATGATCCCGGCGCTGGTGGTGATGGGCCTCGGCATGGGGCTGATCGTGGCGCCGCTGACGGACGCGGTGCTCTCGGAGGTCCCGAAGGAGCACGCGGGCTCGGCCTCCGGTCTGATCAACATGACCGGGCAGATGGGCAACGCGATCGGCCTCGGCCTGGTGTCGGTCGTCTTCTTCGGCACCTTCGACGAGGAGCGGCTGCGGCAGGCGCCCCAGGAGGTCACGTCGGCCTTCACCGACGCCTTCCGCAACTCCCTCGGCTGGGCGGCGGTGGTCCTCGCCGGGATCTTCCTGGTGATGTTCGCCCTGCCGGCCCGCCCCAAGCAGCACCTGGAGGGCGGCGCGGGCGAGGGCGAGGGCGAGGGCGAGCC
This sequence comes from Streptomyces sp. NPDC058052, assembly GCF_042885515.1. Lineage (NCBI taxonomy): Bacteria > Bacillati > Actinomycetota > Actinomycetes > Kitasatosporales > Streptomycetaceae > Streptomyces > Streptomyces sp. NPDC058052. The sequence continues at coordinate 67,383 of NZ_JBHVRX010000036.1, forward strand.
GGCCGCGGTGGAGAAGGAGCCGGCGCTCACCTCCTGAACCCCGCGCGAAGGGCCCCGGTCTCCGGACCGGGGCCCTTCGCGTGTCCGGACCCTTCGCTCCCCCTGGCCGACCGGGATTTCGCGGTACGGGCGCCGGGCGTGCCGGTCCAGGTCTGAGCCGGCCCGCCGGGCGACGGGAGATCAGCGGACGCGGGAGCGGGCCTCCATCGCCCCGCGGGCCGCGGCCTCCGACTCGTACACCTCGCACATGTGCCGGCCGTCCGGGGTGGCCGTGTGCTCGACCTCCCAGAGGCTCAGCTCGGAGCCGTCGAGCAGCAGGAACTGGTGCTCGTAGAGGGTGAAACCGGCGTCCCGGCCGCCCTCCACCGGGCAGTTGCGGCCGAAGACCTGGGTGATGTGGTGGGCGAAGGCGATCCGCAGCCGGCGGGCGGTCCGCTCGGCGGGCCGGTCCTCGTTCTCCGCGCGGCGCAGGACCCGGCGGGCGTGGTCCGCCGAGTTGTCCGGCACGTACATCCGGGGCTGGGCGGGTATCGGACGGGCCAGCAGCGCGCTCAGCGCCGCGAGGTCGTCCTCGTCGTCGAGCGGACGCCCGTCGGAGCGCTCCACGGTCCACCCCGGCAGCGGGCCCGCGGGCAGCCGGGAGGCGGCGAGCCGCGCCTCCGCCTCCTCCGCGTACAGCTCGTGCTGTTCGGCGCCGTCCCGGCCCGCGTTGTGCACGAGCTCCCAGAGGGTGAGGGCGCTGCCGTCGGACAGCAGGTAGGCGTGGCGGTAGGTGGTGCGGCGCAGCGAGGAACTGTGGTGCGAGGAGTGCAGCGCGGTGGAGTGGGCGAGCGCCGACTCCAGGCGCTCCACCATCGCGTCGGGCAGGTCGAAGGAGTTGAGGGCCCGGCCGAGAAGCCGCTCGACGTGCGTCTCGGTCGTCTCGTACGGATCGTGGTGATCCCGAGGATCGTTCAAGAGGGTCTCCAGGCCGTCGCCGCATGTCACTTGGTGCTTGCTTAACGTAGTCCCTGGGTCCGACAACGGGGTCGGGGTTACGGAAAACGAGGGGGCGGCGGCAGAAGTTCCCGGCTCGTCCCCGCGCCCAACTCCCTTGTCGTTACCGGGAGTACCAGTGCCGAGGGGGGTCGTACAGCTCCCCGTACGAGGGGAAGTCGCCGCCCGGACCGCGCTGCCCCGCGGGGGCGGCCAGCACCGCGCGGACGATCGCCCGGGTCACCAGGTCGGCGCCGGCGGCCAGGACCTCGTTCAGGGCGAGCGGCCCCGGCGCGGCCGGCAGCTCCCGCGCCCCGGTGGCGAGCGCGAAGACCGTGTCGCCGTCGTTCATCAGGTGCACCGGCCGGATCGCCCGGGCGATGCCGTCGTGCGCCGTGCCCGCCACCTTCTGGGCCTGGGCGCGGGTCAGGACCGCGTCCGTGGCGACCACCGCGAGGGTGGTGTTCAGCGGCGGCCGGACGGAGGCGGCGCGGGCCTCGGCGAGCCGTCGTACCGCCGCCTCGTGCACCGCGCGCGACGGCCGGCCGGACCGGCCGCCCCACTCTCCGGAGCCGCCGGAGCCGCCCGAGCCGCCGGGATCGTCGACGCCGCCGGTGACACCGGCGTCTCCGACGGCATCGGCGTCTTCGGCGTCTTCGGTGAGGAAGTCGTCGAAGAGGCTCCCGTACAGGACGCCGGTCGCCGGGTCGACGGCCGAGCCGACCGCGTTCACCACCGCCAGGGCGGCGACTGTGATCCCGGACTCCAGGCGCAGGCTCGCCGTGCCGACCCCGCCGCGCATCCCGCCGGCGACCGCCCCCGTGCCGGCTCCCACCGCGCCCGTCGCCACGCGCGCGTGGTCCCCGGACGCCGCCGCGGCCTCCACCGCGGCCCGGCCGGTGGCGGCGTCCGGGCGGGCCGTGAAGTCGCCGCCCCGGCCCAGGTCGAAGACGCACGCGGCCGGGACCACCGGCACCACGTGGGACGGGTCGGGGCCGACCCTGACCCCGCGCCGGCGCTCCTCCAGCCAGGCCATCACCCCGGCGGCCGACTCCAGGCCGTAGGCGCTGCCGCCGGTCAGGACGAGGGCGTCGATCCGCTGGACCACGTTCCTCGGGTCGAGGGCGTCCGTCTCGCGGGTGCCGGGGCCGCCGCCGCGCACGTCCACCGCGGCCACCGCCCCGCCCTCCGGGGCGAGGACGACCGTGGTCCCGGACAGCGCCCGCGGGCCCGCCACGCGCGCGTGGCCCACCCGGATGCCGGGCACGTCGGTGAGGCCGTCGGGGGAGAGCCGGTCTGCTGTCATGTCCCCTTCCTACCTCAGGAGGGGCGGGCCGTCCTGGGAGCGCGCGCGGTGAGCGTCACGCCGACCGCCACCGCCGCCGCCGCCACCAGACCCGCCGCGAGCACCGCCCAGCGGCCCGCGAACGAGCACAGCAGGATCGCGAGCGACGCCCCCGGCAGCACCGCCTGCTGGGCGAGGCCGACCTTGAAGTAACGGGCGTGCAGCAGCCACACCGACAGCAGGAAGACAGCCGCAGGGATCGTCACCGACGCGGAGGCGGCGAGCGTGCTGATGTGGGCCTTGCCGACGGCCTGCTCGACGGCGATCTCCAGACCGGCGCCGATCGCCGCCGCCGACATGAAGATCACGAAGTGCCCGTACCCCCACAGGAAGCCCTGCCGGCTGCTCGTCAGCCGGTCGTGCGCCGGGACGACGAAGTAGATCCACCAGGCCGCGAAGACGATGAGCAGCCCGCCTCCCGCGATCGGCAGCAGCTCGCCGAGGGCGTCGTTCTCCACGATGCCCGACTTCACCGCCACCGTCGCCGCCGCCACCGACTCACCGAGCACGATGATCGTGAACAGCCCGTACCGCTCCGCGATGTGATGCGGATGCCAGGTGCTGGGCGCGTCCTTCTCCGCGTACACCGGCACCGCGAGCTCCGCCAGCGCCATCACCAGGAACACCCACGGCTTGGCCCCGTCCGGCACGAACAGCAGCGCCAGCCAGCCGACCTGCACCGCGAGCACCCCGCCCGCGTACCGCCGGCACATCGTCCGCTCCTCCGCCGACACGGCGTGGTGCGCGGCCCGCAGCCACTGCGAGGCGAGCGCCACCCGCATCACCAGGTAGCCGAGGTAGACGACGAGGAAGTCGTGCTCCTCGAACGCCCGCGAGACACCGGCGGCGAGGATCAGCACGCCGGCGATCTGGACGAGCGTGACGACCCGGTACAGGACGTCGTCGTTGTCGTAGGCGGAGGCGAACCAGGAGAAGTTCATCCAGGCCCACCAGATCGCGAAGAACACCATCGCGTAGTTCACGACGCCCTCGCCCGCGTGCCCCTCGGCGACCGCGTGCACGAGCCCCGCGCCCGCCTGGGCGACGGCGACCACGAAACACAGGTCGAAGAAGAGCTCCAGCGGTGTGGCGGCCCGGTGCGACTCCGCGCGGGAACGCGCGGTCAGAGGAAGGAACGGTTGTGTCATGGACCCAGCACATCAGAGCCGCGGCTCCGCCGTTTTCAAGCCACGCGGACCGGTACGGCGCCCGGGACCGGCGCCGCCTCGTCACGGGCCGCCACCAGCCGGGCCGGCCGCGGGTGGTCCGCCGGCGGCGCCGACACGGCGTACGCGTCCGGCAGCCCGTCCAGGGCGTGCGTGAACCGGCCAGGCGCCAGCAGATGGGCCGCGCCGGCGACCCGCCGGAAACCCTCCGCACGCGCGCGTGCGACCGCCTCCGCGGGGAGCCCGCCGCGCGCTCGGCGGCGCGCAGCCGGTCGTACAGCGCCGGCGACACCGCGTGCTCACCCTCCAGCCCCGGCCTCACACCCCTTCCCAAGGGTCGTCGCGCCGGCCCGGGGGCACCCCCTTCTCCGCCGCCGGGCGCGGGGCCCGACCGGCCCGCCCGCACCGGGACCTATGGCCGCCCGGGGAGGCGACCTAGGCCCGCCCGGGGCGGCGACCATCGGCACTGACGCCGCCCCAGGACCGAGGCGCAGCCTGGAAAGACAAGGAAGAAGCCTCGAACAGGCTCGTAAACGTCAGGGAAGTCAGGGAAGTGCCATGAGTTCCGTAGTCCAGGACAGCAGGACCACGGGCGGGTCACCCGCCTCGTACGACACGGAGCAGTACCGACCCGGCCGGACCATCACCGACTGGGAGCCGGAGAACGAGCTCTTCTGGAAGTCGATCGGCGGGAAGGTCGCCCACCGCAACCTGTGGATCGCGGTCCCGGCCCTCCTCGTCGCCTTCGTCGTCTGGCAGGTCTGGTCGGTCACGGCCACCAACCTGAAGGACGTCGGCTTCGGCTTCTCGACCTCGCAGCTGTTCTGGCTGACGGCCATCCCCGGACTGACCGGCGGCACGGCCCGCATCCTCTACACCTTCCTCGGCCCGATGATCGGCCAGCGGCGGTTCACCGCCCTGTCGACGGTCGTCCTGATCGTCCCGCTGATCTGGCTGGGCATCGCCATCCAGGACCCGGCCACCCCGTACACCGTGATGGTCGTCATCGCCGCCCTCTGCGGCATCGGCGGCGCGAACTTCGCCTCCTCCCTCGCCAACATCGGCTTCTTCTTCCCCAAGGCGAAGAAGGGCAGCGCGACCGGCATCAACGGCGGGCTCGGCAACCTCGGCGTCTCCGTCGTGCAGCTGCTCACCCCGATCGTCATCACCTGGTCGACGATCGCGATCGGCTCCGCCCAGCACAAGGCCGACGGCACCCCCGTGTACCTCCAGAACGCGGCCTTCGTCTGGGTCCCCGTCGTGCTCGTCCTGGCCGCCGTCGCCTGGTTCGGCCAGAACGACCTGAAGGTCGCCTCCACCCCGTTCAAGCAGCAGAAGGTCATCTTCCGGCGCAAGCACAACTGGCTGATGACCTGGCTGTACGTCGGCACCTTCGGCTCCTTCATCGGCTTCGCCGCGGCCCTGCCGATGCTGATCAAGACCACCTTCCCCGACTACTCGGTCGCCACCTACGCCTGGATGGGCCCCGCCGTGGGCGCGCTCGCCCGCTGGGCCGGCGGCTGGATCGCCGACAAGTGGGGCGGCGCCCGGGTCACCATCCTGTCCTTCGTCGGCATGGCCGCCTCGATCGTCGGCGTCATCACCTTCCTGCCCTCCGGCGGTGACGGCGGCAGCTTCTACGGCTTCTTCTTCTGCTTCCTCGCCGCGTTCTTCTTCTCCGGCATCGGCAACGGCTCGACCTTCCGCCAGATCCCGGTCATCTTCCGCGGCACCCACCTGAAGGGCCTCACCGAAGGCACCCCCGAATACGCGAGGGCCCTCAAGCAGGCCGAGATGGAATCGGGCGCGGTCACCGGCTTCACCTCCGCGATCGCCGCCTACGGCTTCTTCTTCATCCCGGCGCTCTTCGGCTCGGTCGCCGTCACCAGCGCGATGTGGGGCTTCGTCGCCTTCTACGTCAGCTGCATGGTCGTGACCTGGTGGTTCTACGCCCGCAAGGGTGCCGAGGCCCCCAGCTGACCCACCCCGCACCCCCGCGCGAAAGGTCCCGCCCCGGCGGGGCCTTTCCGCATGCCCGGGAAAAGGACCTACGGCCCCCCACCGGTGACCAATGCCGCCGGAAACGATCGATCAAAAGGAGTGGAATGGAGACAAGCGACGACGCGATCGAATGAATCGAAGAAGGCGGTGCGGGAAGTGACTGCGACCCCTGCTGAGACCACGGTGACCGAGCGGGCCTGGAAGGGCTTCAAGGGCGGACTCTGGCGCGACGCCATCGACGTCCGCGACTTCATCCAGCAGAACTACACCCCCTACGAGGGCGACGACTCCTTCCTCACCGGCCCCACCGAGCGGACCACCGCCGTGTGGAAGGCGATCACGGACAGGTTCCCCGAGGAGCGCGCCAAGGGCGTGTACGACGTCGCGTACGACATCCCCTCCACCATCACCGCCCACGCCCCCGGATACATCGACCGCGACAAGGACCTGATCGTCGGCCTCCAGACCGACGCCCCGCTGAAGCGGGCGATCATGCCCTACGGCGGCTGGCGGATGGTCGCCGGCGCCCTGGAGACCTACGGCTACCCGGTCTCCGAGGAGCTGGAGAAGGTCTTCACCGAGTACCGCAAGACCCACAACGCCGGCGTCTTCGACGCCTACACCCCGGAGATCCGCGCCGCCCGCAAGGCCGGCATCGTCACCGGCCTCCCGGACGCCTACGGCCGCGGCCGCATCATCGGCGACTACCGCCGCGTCGCCCTCTACGGCGTCGACCGCCTCCTCCAGGTCAAGAAGGACGAGAAGGCCGAACTCGACGTCCTCCCGGCCGGCGGCCGCTCCCTGGAGGAGACCATCCGGCTCCGCGAGGAGCTCTCCGAGCAGATGCGGGCCCTCGGCGAGCTGAAGGCCATGGCCGCCTCGTACGGCCACGACGTCTCCGGTCCCGCCACCACCGGCCGCGAGGCGATCCAGTGGCTGTACTTCGCCTACCTGGCCGCCGTGAAGGAGCAGAACGGCGCCGCGATGTCGCTGGGCCGCACCTCCACCTTCGTCGACGTCTACCTCCAGCGGGACATCGAGGCCGGCCTCCTCACCGAGGAGCAGGCCCAGGAACTCGTCGACGACTTCATCATCAAGCTCCGCATCGTGCGCTTCCTGCGCACCCCCGAGTACGACGAGCTGTTCTCCGGCGACCCGACCTGGGTCACCGAGTCCCTCGCCGGCATGGGCGAGGACGGCCGGCCGCTCGTCACGAAGACCTCCTTCCGCTACCTCCAGACCCTGTACAACCTCGGCCCGGCGCCCGAGCCGAACATGACCGTCTTCTGGTCGCCGCAACTGCCCCAGGGCTTCAAGGAGTTCTGCGCGAAGGTCTCCATCGACACCTCGTCCGTGCAGTACGAGTCCGACGAGCTGATGCGCCCCCGCTTCGGTGACGACACCGCGATCGCCTGCTGCGTCTCGGCGATGCCCGTCGGCAAGCAGATGCAGTTCTTCGGCGCCCGCGTGAACCTCGCCAAGACGCTGCTGTACGCGATCAACGGCGGCCGCGACGAGAAGTCCGGCGCCCAGGTCGGCCCCGCCACCGGCGCCCTCACCTCCGCGGTCCTCGACTACGACGAGGTGATGGACCGGTTCGACGAGCAGATGGAGTGGCTCGCGGACGTCTACGTCCACGCCCTGAACGTCATCCACTACATGCACGACAAGTACGCGTACGAGCGCCTGGAGATGGCCCTCCACGACCGCGACGTGCGCCGCACCATGGCCTGCGGCATCGCCGGCCTCGCGGTCGCCGCCGACTCGCTCGCCGCCATCAAGTACGCGAAGGTCAGCCCGGTCCGCGACGAGACCGGCCTCGCCGTCGACTACGAGATCGACGGCTCCTACCCCGCCTACGGCAACAACGACGAGCGGGTCGACGCGATCGCCGTCCGGCTGGTCGAGGAGTTCATGCGGAAGGTGCGCAAGCACCCCACCTACCGGAACGCCGAGCACACCCAGTCCGTCCTGACCATCACCTCGAACGTGGTCTACGGCAAGAAGACCGGCAACACCCCCGACGGGCGCCGCGCGGGCGAGCCGTTCTCCCCGGGCGCCAACCCGATGAACGGCCGCGACACCCACGGCTACGTCGCCTCCGCCCTGTCGGTCGCGAAGCTGCCGTACGAGGACGCCGAGGACGGCATCTCGCTCACCAGCACCGTCACCCCCGACGGCCTGGGCCGCACCCCCGAGGAGCGGATCAGGAACCTGGCCGGCGTGCTCGACGGCTACATGGCGAGCGACGGCTTCCACATGAACGTCAACGTCCTCAACCGGGACGTGCTGATGGACGCCATGGAGCACCCGGAGAACTACCCGCAGCTCACCATCCGGGTCTCGGGCTACGCGGTGAACTTCGTCCGCCTCACCCGCGAACAGCAGCTCGACGTGCTGAACCGGACCTTCCACGGCGCGCTGTAGAGAACCCGAGAGAGAACGGGAGGGGGGGAGGGGGGGCCCGGGCCCGCCGGCCCCCGCGGCCCCCCCCCCCCCCCCGCCCCCCCCCCCCCCCCCCCCACCCCCGCCCCCCCCCCCGCCGCCGAGCGGCCCCGCGGCCCCCACGCCCCCGCCCCC
>NZ_JBHVRX010000037.1:0-74916 GCF_042885515.1 Streptomyces sp. NPDC058052
ACCCGGGAACCTCCCTCATTTTCGAGAGGAACGGCCGCAGATGACCGGACACCACGAATCTACCGGACCGGATGCCGCGCTGAGCAGCGATTCCGTGCGCCGGGTGAGCCAGTATCAGACAGCGGGCACCAACGCCCGGTTGAAGGTGTTCGCTCTCCTGGCCGCCCAGGGTGTTCCCGCGGCTGAGGCCGACGAGCTGGTGGCCGCCCTGGAGGCCGGCGCGGTCGCCGGGGCGCAGAGCGAGGTCGTCGAGCTGGACGGCATGGCGCCGCGCTCGCGTGGCCCGGTGTTCGAGGACGGCTGGGACGCCGGGGTGAGGGCCGTCAGCGAGGCCCTGGTGGGCATCGCTGACCGCGACTGGTCTCGGCGCTGCGGCCGGGCGTCCGGGTCCGCTGAGCTGGCCGTACACCTGGCGGACGTGAGGCAGCGTGAGCGGGCGGACCTGGTGCGGCTGGAGCAGTTCGTCCGGGCCCGCGTCCTGCCGGGCACCCACCCGCACACCACGGCCAGGCGCCGGGTGCTGGAAGCCCTGGGCGAGGCCGGCGGTCTGTGCACGGCCCGGACCGTGAACGGCGAGGGGGACGTCGTCGTCTGCACGCTCGATGCCGGGCACTACGACCCGGACGACAAGCCGCCCTTCAAGGACGGAAATCCCGGCGGCTGGCACAAGGCGGACGCGTCGATCTGGAACGACCTGGGCGCGGCCTGCATTCCGCACGCGGCCCTCTGAAACACCACAGGAATTCAGCGCTCGGGGAGGCACGGAAATGTCAGCGATTCAACTCAAGGAACACCAGGTAGACCAGCGGTCCGCGTTTCGCAGGTGGGTCGGATTCCCTGCAAGGTCATCTGTGCCCCCGCAGGGCGCCCGGGGCACCATCGTGTCAGCGACCGGCTCGGGCAAGACGATCACCGCCGCCGCGTGCGCGCTGGAGTCCTTCGCGGACGGCCGGATCCTCGTCACCGTGCCCACCCTGGACCTGCTCGCCCAGACCGCCCAGGCATGGCGGCTGGTGGGCCACCGGGCCCCGATGATCGCCGTGTGCTCGCTGGAGAACGACCCCGTGCTGAGCGAGCTGGGAGTACGGACCACCACCAACCCGATCCAGCTCGCCCTGTGGGCCTCCTCGGGGCCGGTCGTCGTATTCGCCACGTACGCCTCCCTGGTGGACCGCGAGGACATCGACGCACCCGAGGGCCAGCGGAAGGTTCGCGGGCCGCTGGAGGCCGCTCTGGCGGGCGGGGAACGGCTCTACGGGCAGCAGATGGCGGGCTTCGACCTCGCCATCGTCGACGAGGCCCACGGCACCGCCGGCGACCTCGGCCGCCCGTGGGCCGCGATCCACGACAACGCCCGGATCCCGGCGGACTTCCGGCTCTACCTCACCGCCACCCCGCGCATCCTCGCGGCGGCCCGGCCGCAGAAGGGGGTCGGCGGCCAGGAGGCGGAGATCGCGAGCATGGCTGACGACCCGGACGGAACCTACGGCGCGTGGCTGGCCGAGCTGGGCCTGAGCGAGAGCATCGAGCGGGGGATCCTCGCCGGGTTCGAGATCGACGTCCTGGAGATCCGCGATCCCTCTCCCGTCCTCGGGGAGTCCGAGGAGGCGCAGCGGGGCCGGCGTCTGGCGCTCCTGCAGGCTGCGCTCCTGGAGCACGCCGCGGCGTACAACCTGCGTACGGTCATGACGTTCCACCAGAAGGTGGAGGAGGCGGCCGCGTTCGCGGAGAAGCTGCCCGAAACGGCGGCCGAGCTGTACGTCACCGACGCCTCCGACGCCGATCTGACGGCCGCGGAGAAGCTGCCGAAGTCCTCGATCGAGGCCGAGTTCTACGAGCTGGAGGCCGGCCGCCACGTCCCGCCCGACCGGGTCTGGTCGGCCTGGTTGTGCGGGGACCACCTCGTCACCGAGCGCCGGGAGGTCCTGCGGCAGTTCGCCAACGGCATCGACGCCGACAACCGGCGCGTGCACCGGGCGTTCCTCGCGTCCGTACGTGTCCTGGGCGAGGGCGTCGACATCACCGGCGAGCGCGGGGTGGAGGCGATCTGCTTCGCCGACACCCGCGGCTCCCAGGTCGAGATCGTCCAGAACATCGGCCGCGCACTCCGGCTCAACAGGGACGGCTCCACGAAGATCGCCAGGATCATCGTGCCCATCTTCCTGGAGCCGCACGAGGACCCGACCGACATGGTCGCCAGCGCCAGCTTCCGCCCCCTTGTAGCCGTCCTCCAGGGCCTCCGCAGTCATGACGACCGTCTCGTCGAGCAGCTCGCCTCCCGGGCCCTCACCAGCGGGAAGCGCAAGACCCACCTGCGCCGCGACGAGAACGGGCAGATCGTCGGCACCGGCGGCGAGGGCGAGGACCAGGAGGACGGCACCGACGCCGCAGCCGAGTCGGCCCTGCTCCACTTCTCCAGCCCCCGCGACGCCGCCACCATCGCCGCGTTCCTGCGCACCCGCGTCTACCGGCCCGAGTCCCTGGTCTGGCTGGAGGGCTACCAGGCCCTGATCCGCTGGCGGGCCGAGAACGAGATCACCGGTCTCCACGCCGTCCCGTACGACACCGAGACCGAGGTCGGCGTCACCAAGGCGTTCCCCCTCGGGCGGTGGGTGCACCAGCAGCGCAAGGCCCTGCGCGCCGGCGAACTCGAGGACCGGCGCAAGGTGCTCCTGGACGCCCCGGAGGCCGGGATGGTGTGGGAGCCGGGCGAGGAGGCGTGGGAGGCCAAGCTCGCCGTGCTCCGCTCGTACCGGCGGGCCACCGGGCACCTTGCGCCCCGGCAGGACGCCGTGTGGGGCGAGGACGACGAGATGGTGCCCGTCGGCCAGTACATGGCCAACCTCCGCAGGAAGGGCGCGAAGAGCGGGCTGGGGAAGGACGAGGACACTGCGACGACCCGGGCCGCGCAGCTCGCCGCGATCGACAAGGACTGGAACTGCCCCTGGCCCCTGGACTGGCAGCGGCACTACCGCGTGCTCGCGGACCTGGTCGACGCCGACGGCCAGCTGCCCGACATCGCCCCCGGCGTGCTGCTGGACGGCGACGACATCGGACGGTGGCTCCAGCAGCAGAAGCAGCCGGCTACCTGGGCGCGCCTGTTGCCCGAGCAGCAGGCGCGGCTGTCCGCGCTGGGTGTGCAGCCCGACCAGGCGCCCGCTCCCGCCCCCGCGGCCAGTCCCGGGGCGAAGGGGCCGAGCAAGGCGCAGCAGGCGTTCCAGCGGGGCCTGGCGGCCCTCACGCAGTGGGTCGAGCGGGAAGGCGCGCACCGCCCGGTCCCCCGCGCCCACGGCGAGGAGATCGCGGTCGAGGGTGAGGCCGAACCGGTCGTCGTGAAGCTGGGTGTGTGGGTCTCCAACACCAAGAGCCGGCGCGACAAGCTCAGCGCCGACCAGCTCGCCTCGCTCGCGAAGCTGGGCGTGGACTGGGCGTGACAGGCCGTCCGGCTCGTCGTTGAGCTGGGAGGTCAGCGAAGTGGAGGCCCCGGGGCGTCGTGACCCCCGGGGCCTTCGGCTTCTCCTCCGGCACCGGGATGGTGGTGCAACACGGACTGCAACACGCCCCCTTGACGGCTGTTGGGCCACGTTTGTGCAGGTCAGGGGTGCAACGCGCAGTCGTGTTGCAGCGTCGGTGTTGCACGGCCCGGGTGAGTGCGTTGCAGCGGTGGCGCGATCGTCACCGCTTCGGGTGGCGCGTTCTTCGCGGCCGGGGGTGCCTTGCCGGGAAGCCCGCTCCCCTGTGGCCCAGAGCGGCTATACCGGATCGGGGCCGACTGCCCTGCCCGCCGTAGGAGAAGGAGTCCACCGCCTCATGACCGACGCCGCGAACACCCCTCCCACCACCCGTGCCGCCCGCGTACTCACCACCGTCTTCGTCATCATCGCCGTCGCCTACATGGGCTTAATGACCTTCATCTCAGTGCCTGAGCTCACGGACTACATGAGCGGCCGGGACATCGACTTCCCGGTGTTCCTGGCCATCGCGGCCGTCGCCGGCCCCGCCCTGTTCTGGGCCTACATCGGCCTCGGCTTCGGGCTGAGCAAGACGGGCTGGGCTGCCGGACTCGCCCTCACCGGCATCCTCACCAGCCTCACCTACGGGTGGCTCCTCGCCTCCTCCAACGGCCACGGCTTCGCCTACTGGCTGTTCCTCACCCTGATCGTCGCCACCAACCTCGGCGCCTTCTGCGTGATGCCCTACGCCCTCGTCCGCGGCACCATCAGGAGCCGCTGACCCGCCCGAGCCGGGGCCAGCCGTCCTGACGGCGCCGCCAGCCCCGGACACGGGCAAGCCCCCTCCCGGTGCGCGCCTCTCCTGGTGCCTCAGCTCGTCTGGTGTCGGATTGCGTACGTCTCGTACGGCACGGCGGACCCGTCGGCGGCGGGCTGGTCGGTGGTGCCGGTGTGGGTGAAGCCGGCCTTGGCCAGGACGCGGCCGGAGGCCGGGTTGGCGGGGTGGTGCATGGCTTCCACCCGTTCCAGGCCGGCGGTGGCGAAGGCGAAGGCGACGACCTGCTCGGCGGCGTTGGTGGCGTAGCCGCGGCCCCAGGTGTCGTCGCGCAGGATGTAGCTGATGGTGCCCATGACGGGCGAGCGGCGGCGCAGGGCGATGAAGCCGATCATCTCGTCGGCGGCGAGGATGCCCCAGCTCCACTGCGCCCTCGGCATCTCGGCCGCCCGGGCAAGGGCGCTGCGGATCTTCTCCTGGGCCTGGTCGAGCGGGAGCGCGCGGCCGGTGGTGTAGCGGACGGACGCGCCGCTGTAGATGCGGGTGAGGGCGGGGGCGTCGTCGAGGGTCAGGGCGCGCAGGGTCACCATGCTGCGATCAGTTCCTTGGCGGTGGGGCGGTCGGCGGGGTCGGGTGCCAGGCAGGCGGTGATGGTGGCCGCGAAGGTGGGGAACGGCCAGGGCCGTACGTCGGCCAGCTGGGTGGTGTGGCCTTGGGCGATGACGGCCAGCTTGTCCAGGCGGTCGAGGCTGTCGTCGTAGGGGACGGGGCGGTGGCCGGTCCAGCACCAGAACAGGGAGGCGCCCAGGCTCCACACGTCGGCGGCTGGCTGCGCCTGAACGTGAGTGTCGTCTGGGGTCGCGAGGACGGCAGCGGCGATCTCGGGGGCGGTCGTGTGCGTCAGCGCGCCGCGGTACGGCAGGCGCCCATCGGGTTCGGGGCCGCAGGCGAGGGCGTAGTCGATGACCTCGGCGCGGCCGCCTGCGGTGATGAGGGTGTTGGTGGGCTGGACGTCGGCGTGGGCCCACCCGGCGGCGTGCAGGCCGGCCAGGTGCTCAGACCAGGTGCGGGCGATCCGCCGGAGCCAGGGCCGGACCGAGGGCCGGTCGCCTTCGGGACCACGGGCCAAGGCGAGCGCCCGCCACAGCGGGACGCCGTCGACCCAGCGGACCGCGAGCCACCGGCCACCGTCCCAAGGGCCGGCGTCGACGCGGTAGCCGGGCCGGATCGCCCCGGCCGCGGTGAGGCGGAGGAGGTGCTCGTCCTCCTGGGCCATCTCGGCTGCCTTGTCCCGGGCGGTGGCCTCGTCGGGGCTGTTCGCCTTCACGGCCACGGCTCCCCGGGGCCCTTGGATCTTCCATGCCCGGGAGCCGCGCCGGTCGCTCAGGAGCCTTGCGGTGAGGGGATCGCCGAGTTGTTCGGTGAGGCGGGTGAGGGCTTCACCGGGGGGAGGAAGCGCTTGGCCCATGTCTTGATCTCCTTCCACTGGTCGGGGACGTGCTCGAGGAGGTCGCGGCCGTCGTCCACTGCGACGGCGAGCGCGGCCGCCAGGTCCGGGGTCGCGGTGAGGAAGCGGGGGTCGCGGCGGCGTACGGCGGCCCTCACCGGGAGGAACGAGACAGGGGCGGCCGGGATCCGGGCGCCTGCCCGGGTGGTTTCCTCCTCGCCCGCGTGGAACTTGCCGAACATGATCCCGACGGGGCCGTAGAGGTTCTTCAGGACCCAGTGCGGCCAGGCCAGCAGGTCACGATGCCGGGCCCCGGGGACGTCGCCGAGGAGGACGATGTTCTCGCACCGCAGGCTGCCGTGCGGCCGGTTCAGCAGAGGGCGCAGCCACTCCGCGGCCTGGACTCCCGCATGGAACAGCTCCGCCTCCACCGCCGCGGGCTCGCCGTCGGCCCGATACACGGTCCAGCTCGTCAGGCCCTGCTGGAGGGAGGGAGCCAAGTAGGGGCAGTGGGAGGTCATCTGCCGCAAGTACGCGCTGATGTGGATCGTGGCCGGAGCGGTGGTGCTGGCTTCGACAAGGCGCAGCGCCCCGGCGGTGGGCCGGGGCGCTGCGCTGGTGCGGGTGCGGTTCACGGGCGGTGGGTCGGGGGCTGCTCGGGGGTGAGGTCGTCGCCGTCGCCGCCGGCGGGGCCGCAGTCCCACTCGGCGACCACGGTGCCGGTCTCGCGGTAGCGGGCGATGGCCTGCTCGTCGACGTTGCCGTGGGCGTCGGTAAACCAGATCTCCGGGAGCGGCCCGTACGCGGCCTCGTAGGCGGCGACCCAGGCGATCGGGCCGTGGCCGTTGTTCGCGACGTGGCGGATCGGCTGGCCGGCGGTCTCCTGGCACAGGACGTCGTAGGCGGGGGTGCCGAGCATGTCGTGCCAGGCGGCGTCCACGGCCGGGGAGAACATCTCGGGCGCGGACTGGCCGTTCTTGAAGCGCTGGCCGGTGATGGTCAGGAAGCGGCGCAGCTCCAGGGTTGCGGTGGTCACGATGGTGCCCCTCTCGGTGTCGAGTGGTGCTCGCCCGGCCCGGGTTGGGCCGGCCGTCGTGCTGTTCGACGCCGCGCACCCGAGGATCCCCAGGTCTCGTCCGGGTGCGCGGCGGGTTCAGAGGGCCTTGGCGGGCGCGGATGCGGCGGCTTCGGTGAGGCGGTCCAGGCGCTCGTAGAGGGCGCGGATGAGGCGGGCCCGCCCCTGGGCGCACAGCACCGTGCCATCCGGAGCAGCGGACAGGCGCCGGTCGGCTTCGTCCAGGACGACGTCGGCGAGGGCGCGGGCGGCGTGGTCGGCGGGCAGCTGGTCGGCGGCGCGGCGGACGTCGGCGGCAACTGCGCGGGCGGCGCCGGTCAGCTGCAGCGCGATCTGGTGGAGGTCCGCCGGCTGTAGCCCGGTCTCGCCGGTCCAGCCGAGCACGGCCTTGGCCAGGCGCTCGTGGGTGCTTCGGTCGAGGGGGAGTTCACCTTCGAGGAGCCCTTCGGGGTCGTGGAGGGCCAGGTGTCTGCTGCTCATCAAAGCCTCGCTGGTGCGGTCGCGGGGTGTGCGGCGGGGGCGGGCAGGGCCTGGCTGCCGTCGTGGTTCTCGGGCTGCTGGGCGAGGAAGCGGGCGTAGCCGCGGTCGGCGCGGGCGAGCAGCGCGGGGGACGGAACGCCGTACCGGGGCTTGGGGGCGGTGGTGCTGGTCGTCTGTGCGCGCATGAGGCACCGTCCCGTTCCGCTGGTGGTCCGTCGGTGCTTCGACGCTACGGACGGCGCAGGCCGGGCCTCAAGAAGGTTGCGGATAGTTGCGCGGATTCACCCCAGGGCGTCGGCGGCGGCCCGGATGAGGGTGCGGGCGGCGTCGCCGTGGACGGCCATCTGCGCCAGGCCCTTGAAGGCTTTGGCGTAGTCGGCCAGTTCGCGGGGCTGGCGGACGTTGATGCCGGCGGTGAGGGTTTCCACCACGGTGTGCCGGTCGTCGTAGAGGTAGAACGCCTCCAGCGGCCACACCGTGCGCGGGACGCCGAGCGGGATGATGCCCAGGGAGACCGACGGCAGCGGCATCACGGTGAGCAGGTGCTGGAGCTGGCCGGCCATCGTGGCGGGCGTGCCGATCCGGGTGCGCAGCACCCACTCCTCGATGAGGACGACGAAGCGGTGCTCGCCCTCGTAGAGGAAGCGGGAGCGGGCAAGGCGTGCGGCGACGGCCTCGGGGATGTCGTCGGGGGTGCCCTGGAAGTCGGTGATGGAGCGCATCAGGGCCTCGGCGTAGTCGGCGGTCTGGAAGAAGCCGGGGATGACGTTGGAGACGTACGCGCGGCAGGTGCGCGCGGCGGCGTTGCGGGCGAGGACGTCTTCCTGGGCGCGTCGCATCCCGGCGCGGTGCTGGCGGCGCCACTCCAGGTACATCGAGTCCACCGCGCGGGCGGTGGCCACCAGGTCCGCCGCCTGGTCCTCGGCGTTGCAGGCGGCGCACCAGGCCCGGATGTCGGCGTCGGAGGGCGCGGCCTTGGCGCCGAGGATGCGGGAGGTCTTGGCCTTGTCCCAGCCACAGCGACGGGACAGCTCACGCCCGTTGATCCCGGCGTCCCGCATGAGGTGGCCCAGGCGCACCGCGAGAGCTTCGCGGGCGGCCTGGGCACTGGACGACGGGGAGACGGGCATGAGACGCGGGAAGTCCTGTGGTGGGGTGGTCTGGGTTACGGCGTGTACTTGGCGTGGGGGATGGCGCGCTCCCACACCTTCTCGAACGCGGTGCGGCACAGGGTGGCCGCGGCCGGGTCGGTGGTGCGTTCGCGGCCGTCCTTGGCCCAGTCGCCGGTGCCGGTGAAGTGGTGGAACTGCACCACCGTGTCGTCCAGGAGCCAGAAGTCGTTCCCGGGCAGCGCGATGGTGCTCGCTTCGCGGCGGGGCAGCCAGCGGACCTGCTCGCCGGCCTGGAGGTTGAGCGGGGTGATGGCGTGCTCGTAGCGGATGTAGTCGGTGACCGGCTCGGAGACGATCCGGGCGCGGCGCATCACCACCCCGCGGCCCACCGCCTCCTTGACGAGGGGCATCCACTGCGGCCAGAACGAGCGGGTCGGGTCGAGGTTCGGGATACCGGTGCGCAGGAAGGTGGCGAAGTCGTCGGCTTCGTCTCCTACGGCGTAGCTGTCGCGCATCTCCAGATGGACGGCCGTGCGCTCGGTGGCGGCCAGGAGCTCAGCGAACGTCGCGTTGTGCAGCGCTTGCGCGTTCAGCGGCATCGCACGCCTCCCTCAGGATCGGCACCATCCGGGCCGGGATGCGGATCACCCGCTCGTGCGCGGGGATGCCCTTCTTGTGGCCGGCCACCCACTCGGTGGAGCCGACCAGGGCGGTGAGGAGCTCGTCGGCCTCCTCGCCCTGCAGGACGAGATCTGCGGACTCCTCTTCGACCCACACCGTCGGCGATCCCTCACCTCCGGTGTTCGGGTCCATCCCGACGAACCGTAACTCCATGGTGGTCTCCCCTGTCGAGCTGGTTGCGGATGGTTGCGCACAACGACCGTCCCGCGCTTCGGCGCTGGCGGTCAAGAGCGCGAGCCGCGCCAGGCCGCTGGCACTTCCGTGCGCCCCAGAAGGGACAGCACCCGGGCCGCCGAAAGAGTGAACCTGCCCTCGCGTACGTGGGCGCGGTCCTAGTCGCACCGGTCCAACTCGTCTGCTTTCAGGAGCTGTTGACATGTTTTGCGGTGGTCTGTCATGTTCTGTCGCCAAGGTTCAAGGCGAACGAGCGAGAGCGAGGAAACCCCATGGCTCAGCGAACCGAGTACGACGCGGCCCAGGCCGCGAAGCGGCTGCACACGACGGTCGTGGTGCTGCGCTGGGCGCGGCACGTGGGCGTGGTCCCAGATCCGGACGTCCGCGGCTTCGCGTGGTCGAGGTCGGCGGTGGAGGCGATGGACGCGGCCGCCGTGCGGGCCTCGATGCCGCGCGAGGCGGTCTCGCCGTACGAGGCGGCGAACCGGATCGCGGCAGCACTGGGTACGCCGAACGAGCCCGGCCAGCCGCCGGCGGTGTCCTGCTATGCAGTGGAGCGCCTGATCGCGCTCGGCCTCCTGCTCGACCTCAGCGGCCACCGCCGGTACAGCTCCCTCAACCCCGACCAGGTCGACCAGGTCGCCGCCCGGGAGGGCCTGGCCGAGCTGCTGGACCGTGAGGCGCCGCTCGGGCCGGAGCAGGCCGCCGCCCGGCTAGGCGTACGCCGGGTCGATTTCGAGTGGATGCGCCGCCTGGGCTGGATCGCTCCCGTCTCCTGGGGCCGCGTCCAGTTCGGCGCGAGCAAAGCCGGAGCCGTCGACGTCCCCCGCTTCGCTGCTGGCCACGTCGACGACCTGCCTGGGGCACACCCCGAGGTCGACTGGGCGCAGCTGCGCACGGTCGGCAAGGGCCGGCGCTCTCCCCTGGCCGGACTCCAGGCGCAGCTGGTCTGAGCGCGCCCGGCCCCGGCCCTGACGAACAGCACCTCTTCCCCTCGGCTATCGCGTGGGAAAGAGGTGTCGTTTTGCGAAAGGGGCTTGCCCACGGCCATTGACCTGGGGAAACGGAAGATCACCGGATTCGGGGGGTCCCACCTCCGGTCACACCTGCGGTCCCCCGCCTAGTGCACCCCTGCAGACAACCCTCCAGTCCCCTTCCGGTGCAACCCTCCAGCGGGTCGGGGTGCGCCCGGCGGCCTCCCCGGCCGGGGAGGCTTGCCCGGGTGCGCTGGACGATTCGCGCACGTGCGGGTGAACCCACCTCGACTGGCGAACCGTTCCCCGCCGCGCTGTCGTCGACAAGGGGATGAAGCCGATCGACGAACAGCACATCGCAGAGCCCGGCCTGGTCGTGCTCGACATCACCGGCGGGGACGAAGACACCGTCCGGGCCGTCATGACCGCGCTGGAAGAACGCTGGGCGACCTCGGGCATCGTCCCGATGCGACGGGACCCCGGCGAGCCCGGTGTCCGGGCCCGGATCTACGCCGACGTCCTGCGCCCGGGACGGGAAGCCCCATAGCCGCAGGCCCTGGACAAGCCTCCTCGCGGAGGGCTTGCCCAGGGTCGCCTCGGGCTTGCCCAGGTGCTCAGGCTTGCCCGGCCGTCGGCGCCCACAGGGGGTGAGCACGCCCGGTGCCGTGGCAGTGGGAGCACAGTCCGCCGCCGGGCGTGCTGTGCGCGTCGATGGTGATGACGGCGTCGCGCAGGAGTTGGGTGAGGCCGTCCACGTGGTCGGTGTGCAGGGCGAGCTGGTGGCGCTTGCCAAGCAGGATCTCCAGCGCGGTACCCGGCGCGGCGGCGCCCAGTTCGTAGGTGATGCCGCGGGTGACCGTGGTGATCAGATCGTGGACGTGGCCCATCGTCTCCCCGCCGGACAGCTCCACCCGCGCGGTGAAGGCGATGTCACCGGGCCGGGTGAGGGAGAGCAGCGCGTCGGCGCGCTCGAAGGGGAGGAGGCGCCCGACGGGTTCGGAGTGGGTCTGGCGGAGAGCGGCGAGGGCGTGCCACATGTCCCCCGCATCGCTGGGCACGGGCCCGGGGATGTTCTGCTTGTTTCGTCTCATGGCTCCGGTGTACGACCGGCGAGGAGGCGTCGGCCGGCTCCGGGCATCTGCGTCCCGGAGGGTGACGCCGCGACTTCGGGAGCCGTCCCGCCCCGTGATCCGGATGCTGGGCAAGCCCTCCGCACCGAGGGCTTGCCCAGCAGAACCCGTGATCGGTCGGCAGGCCGGTCGTGACCGATCCGTCTCTCACAATCGGTCAACCAGCACGTCAGCGCCCTGACCGGTCCATGCAACTCCCGGCCTGGGCGGTGACCGGTCATCGGTCACGTGTCATCGGTCAGCCGCGCCCTGGCCGTGAAGGCCAGCGGTGGCCGTGACCGATGCCGCCCTGCCGACGAGCGCTGGCCGGGGTGGGCAAGCCGGTGTTCGGGATGGCTTGCCCAGGCTCCCCTTGGGCTTGCCCAGCGCCGGTCAGCGGCCGATGGCTTCGGGGTAGCGGGAGCGGCGCCGGTGTGGGTCGTCGACGCCGATCTCGTACCAGGGCTCGCCGCGCTGGAGCCGGGGCAGGGTGTTGACCCACACCGCGATGGTGATGCCCTCCACGGCGGCCGTGAGCGCCTGGAGCCGGTTGTCGAGGAGATGCTCCGCTTTGCCCGCCAGGACGACGTGCAGCCGCGGGAAGGTCTTCGAGCGGGTGTAGCGGTGGCGCTGCCAGAACGGATACGTCCCGCCGATGGTGCCGCGGGCGCCCTCCCAGACGCGGTGCCCGGCGTAGCGCTCGTAGTCCCAGACCTCCTTCGCGAGGAGGGCCTGGGACATGGTGCCGTTGTCGAGTTCGAAGAGGCGGACCTCGCTGGTCTTGGTGGGCACGGCGAGGACGGCGTCGGTGTTGAAGGACAGGCCGGTCTGCTTGATGGCGTGGTTGACCTCCACCTGCCAGTCGGTCAGGTACTCCCGGCGCCCGCGCAGGACCGTGTCGGTGTAGGCGAGGATCGTGTCGGTCACCGCGAGACCGTGCGGGCCGAACCCGGCTCGGACGGCCTTCGCTCCGGTGCCGGCCTTCGGCCGGGGTGGCAGCTCGTTGCCGTCGGCCAGAGCCTTCTGCCCTGCCGGGGTGAGGTTCCAGATCTTGTGCTTGCCGTCCTTGCCGTTCGTCTCCGCCAGCCCGAGCTTCTCCAGTTCCACCATCGCCCTGCGCACGTACGACCGGCCGTCCGACTCCTCCCCCGTGATCACCTGAGCCATCTGCCGAACCGTGGCTATCCGTACACACCCCAGCATCCTCAGAGCATCGGCTCGTACCTTCCCGGCCGTGGGAGTGGACTTCTTCCCCTTCGCTGCTGTCTCAGGGGTAGGGAGAGAGGTGTCAGCGTGCCGAGCGGCCCCCTGACGGGCGGTGTGAGCTGCGGTGATGGGCACGACGTTGGAATCGTTCACGGCACTGGACGCGGCACCGGCTTCCGGGCCGTCTGCAGGGTTCTCAGCACCCCTTGACCAGGTCTGGCCCGGCTCCGGCTCTGGCTCGGGCTGCCGGGCGCTGCTGGCGTACGTCATGATCAGGCTCCTCGCGGGTGGCGCGGGACTCCGGGCAGAGTTCCGCATTCACCTGCTACAGGTGCCGCCGAAGCCGATCGTGTGACGCCCGTTATCGAGCCGTGATCATTTGGTGGGTGCGGCGCAGAGCTCGGAGACGATCGTGAACGAGGTGCTCACCATCGGCACGGCCATGGCCGGCGGCATCGCCGCGTGGGTGGTCTTGCCGTGCGCCATGCCGTTGCGGATCTGGCGGCCGTAGTCGAGGTACTCCGCCTGGCGTGCGGTCAGGACGCCGGTGTCGGCTCCCTGCTTGATGAGTTGCTGCAGCGGCTTCTTGCCCGCGCCCGGGATGCGGTCGCGCAGCACGATCTCCACCGCGATCAGGGAGTGCATGACCGCCACGGTGGAGAACTCGTAGCAGTAGTAGGACTGGCGCAGCAGCTCCCGGGCCGTGCGCAGGACGGTCGCTGCGGCCTCGGGAACGCCGTCGGGCACGACCAGGTCCTCCACGAGGTCGTGCATGTCGGCGTACTGGCCGACGAAGTAGTGGGCGCGTTCGTCGGGCACGGGGAACGGGAGGCGCTGCGTAGTCATCCCCGGAGTCTCCCAGCGGTGTACCAGGTCCGGCAGCGGCTTTTCCCCGGCCGTCGCTCAGGGTGCCGGGACGGAGATTTCTCCCCTCCCGGGATGGGCGGTTTGTCGCACCTGGCGGACCCTGTCAAGGGGAAACGCGCGGCCGCCCGAACCTGGACAAGGGGGGTGGGTGGTCACCGTCGGTGCGCGGACTCTGTCCACAGGGCAGCTCCCCAAGGCTCGGAACCAGGCCGTCGCGATC
The DNA here is from genome assembly GCF_042885515.1 of Streptomyces sp. NPDC058052. NCBI lineage: Bacteria > Bacillati > Actinomycetota > Actinomycetes > Kitasatosporales > Streptomycetaceae > Streptomyces > Streptomyces sp. NPDC058052. The sequence continues at coordinate 13,573 of NZ_JBHVRX010000037.1, forward strand.
CGCGCGGCGGCCCGTACGTGAGGAGCCGTCATGCCCGAGACCACCGCCCTGCCGCTCGCCCCGATGACCCCGCACGCGGCGATCAGCGCGTTCAGCTACCTCCGCGCCGTCCAGGCCCAGGACGTCGAGGCCGCCCGGGAGTTCGCCGGCGCCGAGCCGCGGATGGCCGAGCTGCTCGTCGACGCCGTCGAGCGGATCGTCGTCCCCGTCACCGCCCTGCCCGGCCCGGAGGCCGGCGAACCGACCACGGAGATGTTCGCTCTGGAAGCCCTCGGGCAGGTCCTGGTGTCCACCCTGCGAATCTGGGCGCAGGCCGGGCCGGAGGCTGCGGAGGGCATCGCCTGCGCCGTCATCGACTTCGTCCTGCAGTTCCTCACCGACGACCACGAGGACGTCGCCGAGGTGCTGCGCCAGCTGGAGGCGGTGGGAGTGGGCCAGGCCCTCGCCGCCCACCCCGCACCGGACGAGGCCCACCTGGTGCGCCTCTCCATCGTGTAGTTCGCGGCGGGGACGGCGACGGTGCGCACCGCGCCCATCGGGTGGCCTCCACCCGATGGGCGCACCACCGCACCACCGCACCACCGCACCGCACCGCACCAGGGCGGGGCGGGGCGGGGCGGGGCCATGATGCGCACCACCGTGCACCGCACCAGGTGCGCTTCCGCGTTGGCGGGGCCCTATCACACACCCCCTTGACCAGGCCCTGATCGGCAGCCGCAACCGGCTGTGTCAAGGAGAAACGTGCCAGTGGAGAACATGGTCAAGGGGTGGAGCCGCACCCGGTCAACGGGGTCGGTGGAACCTGGACAAGGGGCGGTGCGGAGGGTGGACAAGGGGTCGGCCGAACCTCGGCAAGGGGTGAGTGGGCGAGGGTGCGGATGGTGCGCACCCGGTGCGGTGCGGGACATCGTGGTGCGCCCGAGAGTGGAGCCCACCGTCAATCGGGTGCGCACCGCGGTGGACTCCACCGCGGTAATCCACCGCGAGGGTGGCGCCCACCGAGTGGAGCCCACCGCGAGGGTGGCGCCCACTGGATGGAGTCCACTGAGTGGAGCCCACCCAATGGAATCCACTCAGTGTCGACTCCGGGGCGGTCCACTCGGTGGACGGTGCCCGGCCTCGTCACCACAGCCAGGCGTTCGAGTGCCGCATCCGGGACAGGGCGCGGGCGTCGCGGCGGGCGGCGGCGCTGCCGATGCGGTTCTGCCGGGGCCGCGGCCGGCGCGCCTGAGCGCCGTAGAAGCGTCGGACTCCCGCCGCCTTGAGCCGCTTGCGCTGCTTGGCCAACTGCTCCTTCTTCGCCTTGATGGACTTCGGCTTCCGGGGACGCTTCCAGATCGGCTGCCAGTCCGTCGGCGGCGCGTACGCCTCGGCGCGCTCCTGGGAAGCGGCCTTCAGCCGGGCGGCAACGGCTTCGATCCTCGGGTCCGCGGGCGGCATGTTGGTCATGCGATTCCTCCGGTAGGTGGTGTCCGTCCCTGTGCGGGCTGGACAGGCTGCTGGGCGCTCGGCGGCGGAGCCGCCGCGGACTTGGGAGGGAGGCGGCGGCCGGCAGCTCGCTCCCGGACCCCTGCCTGAAGCCGGGCGGCCATCTCGGCCATCTCGGCGGCTGCGGCCTCCAGCGTCCGGCTGGTCAGCTCCACCGCGGCGACGTCCGTCGTCGGCTCCAGGTCCCGGCCGGCCCTCCGCCCGAGGCGGGGGCTCAGGGTGGCTGGCACGGCGACGGTGTGCGGCCGGGGCCGGGAGTTCAGGCGGTCCGCGCGGCGTGCGGCGTGGACCCGGGCGGTCAGCGCGCCGGCAGCGAGACGGGCCCGCTGGTACGGGGTGGCGGACCGGTTGCGGGTCATGGGGCGGAGCACGGCCTGGTCCTCGGTGTCGTGCGGGTAGAGGGCGTGGAGGTCGGCGGTCATCATCCGGCCTCGGCCGACCGGGCGGGTGTAGGCGTCGATGGCCGTCTGGACGATCTGTTCGTCCAGGCCGCGCTGGTGGGGCCGGCCGCGCAGGGCGTAGGAGAGGTGGCGGCGGGCTTCGGCGAGGAGGTGGCGGTGTGCGAACGCGCCGCGCATCACGTACACCACGGCGATCGTCTCAGCGGCGGCCAGGGCGACGTCGACGAGCGGACGCACCCGCGCCCATACCGCCGCTGCCGCTGCTCGGGCGCGCTCCGCCAGCCCGGCGACGACGTCGGCCCCGTACGCTCGGGCCGCCGAGTCCCGCCAGGCGTCACGCAGCTCGGACAGCGACCGCAGCTCTGTGCGCTTCGGTGAGCGGGTCTGGTCGGCGGCCTGGCAGGCGAGCGCGTAGGCGGCCCGCTCCCCCGGCGGGTGGCCTTGCCGCTCCTCGTACTTGGCCGTGAGGAGGGGGAGGGCGTCGGCGATCTGCTGGCGGCGGGTGGACTGCCATCCGATGAGGCGCTGGTCGATCCCGGCGATCTCCATGACCGGGCGGTGGCCGGGCGTCACCTCGCGCGGCTCCCACGCCCATCCGAGCCTGGCGGAGACCTCTTCCATGAAGAGCAGGGTGTAGAGGGCGTCGGCCGCGACGATGTGCTTCATCAGTGCGTCGGCTGTCTGGTTGCCCCACGTGCCGTCCGGCCGCCGGGCCCGGATGGACACGACGGCGTGGTCGTGGAGCAGGGGGCGCGAATCGGTGGCGCGGGACTCGTAGTGCCGGAACACGGCGACGATCAGCCCGTCGCGGACGCGGGCGCTCTTCTTGCCGCCGCTCTTCCATCGGATTTCCGCGACCGCGTCCTCGAGCCAGGCCAGGGTCTTGTCCCGGGCGATGTCCTGGCACAGCTCCAGTACCCGGCGGGTCTCGTCGTCCATGAGCGCCCACGCGATGTGCGCCGTCGGCGGCGCCCGGAAGACGAGGTCCATCCCGAGCCAGGCCGTCCGCTCCTTCGCGTCTTCGGTCTCGGGGGACTGGTTGTGCTCGATGGGCCTGCCCAGCACCGTCGCCCGCCGCGCTTTCGCCGGGGTCTTGCCCTCCGCCAGGAGGGCCTGCTCGATCCGGTCGGCGTCCGGGTGCCGGCCCTCGCCGAGGAGGAGTTCGGCCTGCCGCTCGGTCACCACGTCCCCGGCCGCCAGGCCGACCGCGGCCAGGCCCCGGCCCTTCCACACACCGGGCGGGACACCGGCCTCCTCCTGCGCGGCGCGCAGCGACGTGCCTGCAGGGCGCCGGCCGTCACCGACCATCACGCCGCGGAACAGGTAACGCACCCCGTCTCCCGGACGGACATCCGATTTGCTGATCACCGGGTCATGGAAACCCGCCCCTGACCTGCGCGAAAGCGCGAACCGGGGTCCTTCCCGCCGGGCGGGAGGCCATCAGCAAGTCTTTGCCGAAGCGCCCCGCCAGGCGGTACGTCCCGGCAGCCCAAGACGGTAAGCGACGCGTGTGTGCACTCTCCCGCGCATGAACACCACCACGTACGGCGAGCCCTGCCCCCTCTGCACCGAACCGCTGCTCCTGGACCTGCTCCAGGTGCGCTCCGCACAGTCCGACTTCCCCGTCGCCGAGCGCGTCACCGGGCGCCGATGCCCCGGCTGCCAGGCGACCCGACCCGAGCAGTGGACGGAAGCCATGCGAGACCGCTACGGCGACAGCTGATGGCGCCGTGCGAATGCTGCGCCCCGCTCTGCCCGTAGTTCCACTCCAACCCAATCCACCCTCATCGAGCACCAACCAGCGCACGACTGTCCCGAGCACCCGACACCGCTGAGCACACCACGTCGTCGAAGCCCTTCAACACGAACAGCCACCCCGCCCCCGGCCACCGGCCGGGGGCTTCGTGCTTCCTGGAGGAGTTCACCGTGCCCACCTACGAGGCCCTGCCCCGCTTCACCGCCGACCTGGACCGTCTCACCCCCGAGCAGCGCCGCCGCTTCCGCCAGACCGTGACGGCCTTCGTCGACGACCTGCGCACCGGCCGCTTCCGCGCCGGCCTCCGCGTCAAGCGCGTCCAGCGCGCGGTCGGCATCTACGAACTGACCTGGTCCATGGGCGCCGGACCCGCAGGACGAGCAACCTGGGAGTACGGACCCGAGTTGCGCCCCGGCACCCCGCACGTGATCTGGCGCCGCATCGGCACCCACTCGATCCTCACCGGCCCCTGACGGCCGGGCGCGGCCGGCGCGCCGGACCGGCGGAGGCGATCATGGGGTGCCAGCATCACGCGGACTGGCCGGACTCGTTGGGCGGGACATGAAGCACTCCACCTCCCTGGACCCGCTGGCCGAGAACGCGGTGATCGCGGTGTGCGCACTCGCCGACGCCGCCGGACCCGGGCAGTGGAGCTCCGGCGCCGTCGAGGACGCGGCCACCGCGCTGGAGGTACTCGCCGGGGCGCTGTCCGAGCTCAGCCCCGAGGTCGCCGAGCTCCTGGAGGTCATCCCGGCCGCCGTCGCCGCACTCCGCGAACGCGTCGAACACGCCCCGGCCTCAGCCGTACCCGCCCACCGCGCCGACGCCGCAGCGGACCCGGCGGTGCTGAGCACCGGACTGCGGCGGGCACTCACCGCACACAGCCTCACCGGCCACCGGGTCCACCAGCTCGGCCCCGCCCTGCTGACCGTCACCCTGGACGCGGCCCACGCTCAGGCACTCGCCGTACTCCTCGCCGCCCGCCGCGCACTCCCCCACCAACCGCCCGCCATCGAGGACGAACCCCGCTGGGGCGCAGGGCCGGCCGAGACGGCCGCGGCCGCGCTCGCGGTGGCACTGGCCGCCTACGGGCCGGGGACGTACGCCCGCGTCCTCGCCTCCGGACAGGTCACCGCCGGCCTCTCCCCGACGGCGGCCGCGCAGGTGACCGGTGCACTGAACGCCCGCCCTGCGCCCGCTGCCGGACCGTCGCGGCCCCGGCGCCGCGGGCTCGGGAACGGGTGGAAGGGCATCGACGCGGGGCGTTGACCGGGATAGCGCGAGGGCCCGGCCACCCAGGGGTGGTCGGGCCCTCGCGTCGTTTCCATTGGAAACGGTGGTCAGGTGCGGTCGGGGAATCCGATGTTGGTCATCAGCTTCCGGTAGTCGACGGCCGGCACCGAGTTGGGCAGAAGGATGGGCAGGGGGCAGCAGTCGTCGTACAGCTTCTTGGCGTCGGCCGAGTACCGGATGTACGGCGTGAGGATGTCGCCGTACAGGGATTCGGCGAGCGCCGTGGCCTTCCTGGCCGACGCTTCGGTGTAGCTGGCGGTCGGGGTGCCCGTGAGGATCAGATGGTTGACCGTCGGGCGGCCGGGGACCGACCGGCGGAGGCGGTTCTTCTCCCGGACCCGGTCGAGCTCCTCGAACAGCGGAACCAGCAACTTGACGTCCTTCGGATCGGCGCGGACCGACGGGATGACGGAGTCGTCCTCGTCGAGCATCCGGATCACGGAGTAGACCATCTTCCCGTAGCTGGCCGGGAAGTCGAGCCAGAAGACGTCGTCCTCGTCGCCGTCGTAGCCGAGCAGAATCTCAGCGAACCAGTCCTGCCGGTCCGCGTCCTCGGCGATTGCCGTGTCCGCGGTGGACATCTCCTTGCAGCTGGGCACGACGCGCAGGCCCGGGATGTAGGCGAAGGCGTCGTCTCCGTAGCCGTCGCCGATGCGGTAGCGGGCCGGCAGGGCGACCTCGTCCAGGGTCGCGGTTCCGTGGATGAGGTCGAGGACGGTCTTCCGTCCCTTCATGGCCTCTTCGTCGTAGCCGAGGATCGTGGTCGTGGACCGGTTGGCGTCGAAGTCGAAGATGGTGCCCGGGTACCCCCGCAGAGCTGCCTCGGTCGCCATAGAGGTGGCGCTGGTGGTCTTGGTGGATCCGCCGCACTCGAGGATGAAGGCGTAGATCTTGGGGTGGCGCCGCCCTCGGGGGCGGAAGCGGGGTTCGACGGTGCGCGTCACGCGTTCTCTCCTGTGGTGTCCAAGCCCAGTTCCTTCTTCTCCCACGCGGTCTCCGGGGCGTACTGCGCATGGTCCTGGAGGAGGCGGAGGTAGCCGGCCTCTCGGCTGCCCCACGAGTGCCGGCGGGCGGCGGTGCGGAGCTCGGCCGCGGCAAGCGCGCTTGCGAACGCCGCGAGTCGCTGAAGTTCACCGTCGCCCGAGTCCTGGACGGCGTTGAAGTAGGTGCCAGCGTTCTGGTCGTCGATGCCGTGACGTTCAGCTCGGCGGAGCCAGACCAGGGCGCGCTGCTGCGCGGCGGACTGCTGCTGCGGAGCGAGCAGAGCACCGGTCATGGCCTTGAGGAGGAGATCGCTGTCGGCCGTGTCGCCGACGTCCACGGTCTCCACGAGGAGCTGGCAGGCGGCGTCTCGCGCTGCGGCTGCCGCACTGCGGTCGCGCTCGTACTGGTCAGCCGACGGCTTGGGCTGCTCCTTCTTCGCCGTCGCACGGGGCTTGGCGGCAGCGTTTCCAGTGGAAACGGCCGCCGGCTGCGAAGCCCTGCCGTTTCCAGTGGAAACGGCACCCTCTCCATCGCCCACCTCGGAGTCGGGCGCATCGTCGGCCTGCCGCTGACGCGCGAGGATCTGCGCCTGCGCTTCCAGCGGACGCATGCCGCCCTGGACCAGGACCACCGCCTCCCGCTGCTCCTGGGCGTTCATCTTCTGGAGCTTCTCCGCGGTGCTGACAGCCAGCGTGCCGTCCCGGAGCGCCCCCTGCACTTCCGGCTCCAGGGCGAGGAGCTGCACGCGCTTCCACACGGTGCCCTTGGAGATGGCCCCCTTGGCGGTCTCGCCGACCTTCTGGGCGATCTGCTCGTACGAGAGCCCGCCGCTCCGCAGGGCCTCGTAGTGCTCGGCCTCTTCCAGGGGGCTGAGCTGTGCGCGGCGGAGGTTCTCGATGAGGGTGATGAGCCGGGCGTCGGCGACCTTGTCGTCCATCAGGACGCTGGGGATGATCTCCCAGCCCAGGGACTGGACGGCCCGCCAGCGGTGCTCCCCGAAGAGGATCACGTTCGAGGCGGTGATCTTCTCTGCCGTCTCCGGGTAGTGCGCGAGCCAGACGTCCGCAGGGATGTGCGCGATGTTCTGGAGGAGGCCGACTTCCGCGATCGTGGCCGCGAGCTCTTCGACGCCCGACATGGCCCGCTTGTTGAACGGGTTAGGGCACAGGTCCTTGGGGTGGAGTTCGACAGTGTCGCCGCTGCGGTCCTTGCCGCCCCGGTAGAACGCCTCTTCCTTGGATGGAACTGCGGGGGCCTGCTTGGTGCTCGTGCGCTTGGGCCTCGGAAGGTTGGCAGCCATAGATTCTCCAGGACGACAGAAAGTACGGCCAGAGACTAGCCGTTTCCAATGGAAACGCTGGCGCTCTCGCACGGCCCAAGCGGGGCCAGTCGGTGTCCCGCCAAGGCTGCGGTTGCCGTTTCCATTGGAAACGCCGTTGCCTCGTCCGGGGGTTGACGGAAGGCCATGCGCGGGCGGGGTCGGGAAACTCGTCTGCCGTTTCCATTGGAAACGGCAGACAGACAGAACCCTGGAAACGCCCCAAAACAGAAAAAGGCCCTGCCCCGGCAGTCCCGGGGCAGGGCTTCAGTGAGGAGCGTTGCAGGTCAGGCTGCCCAGCTCGCGGGCCCGCCTTCGTCGGGGTTGGGGATGCCGGCGGCGGCCGCCAGAGCTGCAGGGTGCCGCAGGGCGGTGACCGGCACAGCCCCCGGTTCGGTGGCCGGCACCCAGACCATGCGCCAGGTGTCGTCCCACTCGCATCCGCAGCCATGGTCCGGGTGCGGGTGCCGTAAGAAGATGCCGTGGGTGTGGACCGCACGCGGGATGAGGGGGATGAGCACGGAGGGATCGTCGCCGGGGTAGAGGTGCAGGTTCCGCCAGCCATGGATCCGGGCCATGTACGCGGCGGCGGCCTCGATGGTGTCGGTCCACTTCTGGTGCCCGAGCGCGAGGAACGCGACGGGGTAGAGGTGGTCGCCGGTGGGGTTGTCGATCCCGGTGACGTGGAGGCCGCGGTGGGCGATGAACCCGCTGTCGGGGGCGTCGTCGGCGCAGGGAATCCATATCTGTTCGATGGGGTGCAGGGTGCCGTCGTCGCCCTCGCTGGCCGCGACCTCGTACAGGCCGGTGGTGGTCATGCGCTCGCTCCGGTGCCGGTGTCGACCGTCGTCTTGAGGACGCGCGGCAGATGGACGTGGAAGTGGTCGACGTCGACCTGACGGCCGCGGGCGCGAAGTTCTCGGGCAAGGAGTTCGGTGAGGCCGGCAGCCCTGTGCTTCCCGCCGGCACAGCCGATGGCGATGCGGCGGGGGCCGGCGGGCAGGTCGGCGTAGTCGGCGAGGTTGGCGAGCAGTTCGCGGGCGCCTGGGGTGTTGAGAACGATGTCCTGAACACGGGGGTTGAGGCCGTCGAGGTCGAGGATGTCGCGGGCGGCGGCCGGGTCGCGGAGCCGGTCGCGGACGTCCTCGATCCGGTCGGCGGCGGGCGGGACGGGGGAGCCGTCCGGGCCGGTGGGCAGGTGCAGGTAGCCGAACGAGATCAGACGGATCGGGTGCAAGGTGTCTCCTGCTCCAGGTGAAGGGGGGACGGGGCCGCCCTGTGGTGTCCGGGCGGCTCCGTCGGGCGCGGGTGCGGGCGTGGTGAGGTCAGCGGGTGGGGCGCAAGGCGGCGTTGAGGATGTCGGCGTGGTCGAACGCGAGCGGCTGGGGGAGGTCGGTCAGGGGCCACCAGCGGGCGTCGCGGGCGTCGTCTCCGGCCGTGGCCTGGGTGTCGGCGGGGACGGTGGCGAGGTAGGTGACGGTGACGTACCGGCCGCGCGGGTCGCGGTCGGGCTGGTCCCAGACGCCGACCAGGTGCAGCTCGTCCTCGGCCACGCGGACGCCGGTCTCTTCCTCCAGTTCGCGGACGGCGGCCTGGAGGCCGGTCTCCCCGTCATCGACATGGCCGCCGGGGAGCGCCCAGTGGCCCTCGTAGGGGTCCCAGTCGCGCTTGATGAGCAGGACGCGGTCGTCTTCGGTGACGGCGACGACGTCAGCGGTGTAGCGGATCGTCGCGTGGTTCTCGTGGGTGTCGGTCATGGTCGGCTCCTTGCACGGGTGCTCGGTGGGGATCGGTCGGGTGGAGCGGGGGCCGGCTGGTGGGCCTGGCTCTTGGGGCGGGTCAGTCGGTCTGGCGGATCGGCATGAGGAGGTAGCGCAGGGCCTGGTCGTCGCTGCCGTGGCCGCTCAGGACGGCGGGCTTGGTGGGCGAGGTGAAGTCGAACCGGACGGACTCGGCGGTCAGCGCGCTCAGTCCGTCGAGGAGGAAGGCCGGGTTGAACGCGATGGTGAGCCCGTGGCCGTCGAGGGCGGTGTCGACGGCGTCGAGGGCCTGGGCGTCGTCGCCGCTGCCGCTCTCCAGTACGAGGGTGCCGTCGCCGGCGAAGGTCATCCTGATCGGGCCGTCCTTCTTCGGCGAGACGAGGGCGACGCGCTGGACGGCGGCCTTGAGGGCGTCGATCTCCACGGTGGCGGTGTGGGCGAACTCGGTGGGGAAGAGGGAGGCGTACTTCGGCAGCTCGCCGTCCAGGGCGCGGATGGTGGTGGTGTGCTGCTCGCCGCGCAGGGCGAACAGGCCGCTGCGCGCCGGGAGGACGAGGTCGACGGTGGCGTCGCCGGCGGCGGCCTTGGCGGCGTCGAGGAGGGCGCGGCCGGGGATGACCGCGCCGGTGTCGGGGAGGTGGGCGTCCTTCCACGGCAGGGTGCGTACGGCGTAGCGGTAGCGGTCGGTGGCGGACAGGGTGAGCGTGGACGCCTCGTGGTCGTGGCGCAGGCTGACGCCGGTCAGGACCGGGAGGGCTTCTTCGCGGCTGACGGCGCAGGCGACCTGGGCGACGGCTTCGGCGAAGGCCGGGGCGGACAGGGTGCCGGTGACGTCGCCGGGCTCGGGGAGCGTGGGGTACTCCTCCAGGGGCAGCAGCGGCAAGGTGAAGCGGGCGGATCCGGCGCGCAGGGTGAGGCGGGTGCCGTCGAGGTCGAGGTGGACGTCGTCGCGGAGGGTGGCGGTGATGTCGGCCAGCAGCCGTCCGGGGACCAGGGCGCGGCCGGGCGTGGTGATGGCGGCCGGGACGGTGGTGTCGGCGGAGACCTCGTAGTCGAAGGCGCGGATGCGCAGGCGCTCGTCGCCGGTGGCGTCCAGGAGCAGGCCGGCCAGGACCGGGGCGGGGGGCCGGGAGGGCAGGGTGCGGGCGGCGTAGCCGACGGCCGCGGCGAGGTCGGCGTGGTCGATGCGGAGCTTCACAGGGGTGTCCCTTCGGGCGCGGTGAGGTCGAGGAGCAGCTGCGCGGCCGTGGGGGCGGGGCCACCCGGTGGTCTCGGGCGGCCCCGCCCCGCGCGGGGGTGCGGGGTCAGGGCGTGGGCGGCGGGCTGCCGGACTCGTGGGCGTGGATCAGGTCGGTGATGGCGTCGGCGTGTTCGGCGGTGCCGACCCAGGTGCCTGCCTCGGTGAAGACCGGGACGGTGTCGACCTCGGGGTTGAAGACCACGAGGTAGGGGCCGTAGCGGTCGAGGACCATCTCGGCGAGGTGCCGGGCGGGCGCGGGGGCCAGGAGCTCCAGGGCGTCGACGTCCATCCGCGGGCCGGTCTCGGTGTGCGGGGCGGGCAGGACGAGGTGGCCGCCGACGCGCAGCAGGTCGCCGGGCCGCATCAGGTTGAGCAGCGCGTGCGCGAGGTGCGGGTCGGCGGTGCGGCAGGCGAAGACGGTCTCGTCGGCGGCGTCGTCGGTGGGCGAGGAGATCACCCGGAACCGCGCGGTGAGGCCGTCATCGCCGGGGACGGGGAGCTCGTCGAGGTAGCCGTCGAGGACCAGGGGTATCGCGCTCATCGTCAGCTCGCCTTCCGGGACGGGGCGGTGGGGTGGGCGGCGGCGTACTTGTCCAGGACGGTCTTGGACGGCAGGCCCCGGTCGGCGACCTGGTGGCCGTTGGCGCGCGCCCAGGTCCGGATCGCGGCGAGCTCCTCGCGGCTGTAGGCGCCGCTGGTGCCGGTGCGGATCGGGGTGGGCGCGGCGTCGGCCGGGCTGCGGGTGCCGTTCTTCACGGCGCGCAGCTCCTGCTCGGCCTTCTCCAGCGCCTCGCGGGCTTCGGCGACGCGGGCCTCCGCCTCGCGCTGCGCGGCCTCGCTGTCGCGGCGGGCGGACAGCTCGGTGAGGGCGGCGGTGATGCGGGCGGCGCTCTTGCGGACCGAGGCGGCCGGGTGCGCCGCCGCCCACTCGATCAGCTGCTGGAGGGAGTCGGAGCCCGACAGCGGGATGACGGGCACGTCGATCACCGGGGACATGGAGGCGTCGGCGCGGGGCAGTTCGAGGACCTTGTCGGCGATGAGGTCGCTCAGCTCGGCCTCGGTCAGGCCGGTGGTCTCGCGGATGTCCTGCTCGCTGGCGCCGTCGGCGTGCATCGACAGCGCGACGGACTGGTGCGCGGAAAGGGTGCCGGTGGTGGTCGTCATGGTGGCGGGTTCTCCGGTTTCCGGGAGCGGGTGGGTGGTGGCGGGCAGTCCGAGGACGTCCAGGAGGAGCGCGAGGTCGGTGGTGTCGCGGGCGTTCCGCGCGACGGTCCGCGCGGCGGCGGCGAGCTCAGGTGCCGGGCTGGGGTTCACGGCCAGCGCTCCGGCCCGGGCGCTGACGGTCAGTTCGGTGAACACGGGCGCCTCCTACGCGGCCTTGAGGCCGGCCTCGAGCCGGGAGCGGTTGAGGCGCTGCTCCTCGGCGGTGAGCTGCGGCAGCAGCTTCATGGGCCCGTGGAGTTCGCGGTCGAGGTGGACGATGCGGGCCTGGGCCACGGGCAGCGGGGTGTGCCGGGCGGACTCGGCCCGCTCGCGGCGGGCCTGGTCCCGGGCGGCCAGGACGTCCACCCAGTCGGGTCCGAGCCGGTCGACCAGGCGGCGGCGCAGGACGCGGCGCTGGCCGGGGGTGGTGCCCGCGAACACGTTCTCCGCAGTGAGCGTCTCGTTGACCAGCGCCCACCGCAGGCAGGCGGTGACGACCGGGCAGGCGGAGCAGGAACGCCGCGCCGCCTCCAGCCTCTTGCGTGCCGCCTTCTTCGTGTCGCCGCTGAGGTCGCCGAAGCCGAGGTCGAACAGGGCCGGGTCTCGGCGGCAGCGGGTCGGGGCGGTGGTGTGCGGGAAGGGGGAGCGGGGGTCGGGAGCGGGCTCGGTGGGGTGGGTGCGGCTCATGACGCGGACTCCGGGGTGAGCTGGGGGAGCTGGAGGCGGACCTGGTCGACGAGGTCCTGCGTCGGCTTCCACGCGCCGAGTTGCCCGCGGACGGCGGGGATCGGCAGCGGGAGCTCGTGGACGTCGGCCAGGACCAGGTGCCAGGCATCGGTCTGAGCCCAGGGGGAGCAGGGCGGGGTGCCGGCCGGGTCCTGGTGGCAGTCGGTCAGGCGGGCGATGCCGATGACAGCGCCGGTGTGCAGGTCGCGGCCATGGATCGCGGTGGCGACCAGCGGGTCACGCAGCGGGGCGCGTTCGGTGGCCTGTCCGGCGTGCAGGAGGAGCCAGCCACGCCACGGCCAGTGCACGGGCCGGTTCTCAATGTTCTTCCCGGCGAGGAGGCAGGTGGCCCAGGGCTGGCGGACCGTGATGCCCCGCACCCAGGTGCCCGGGTCGCCGGGCAGGGCCGAGTTGCTCATGCGGCACGCTCCAGCGCGGTTCCGGGCCGACCCACGCGGCGGCCGTTGACGGTCGGCGTCTGGAGGTCCTCGATCTCCGCCCAGCCGTAGTGGCCGGAGTGCTTGGTGCGGTACATCGAGACGTCCGCGCCGCGCATCAGGGCGGGCAGGGCGTGGATGCCGAGGTAGTCGGGGACGGCGGCGCCGACCGACGCGGCGACCGCGACGGGCCCGGCCTCGGTGGGCACGGGCTCGTGCAGGGCGTCCACGAGGGCTTGGAGGTGCTGCCCGATCGCGTCCTCGCCGACTCGGGTGGCGACGGCGAACTCGTCTCCGCCGAGGCGGCCGACGACTCCGTGGGGTCCTGCCCAGCGGGCGAGGCGCTCGCCGGTCGCGGCGAGCGCGGCGTCGCCGGCGGCGTGGCCGTGGGTGTCGTTCAGTTCCTTGAAGTGGTCGAGGTCGACCAGGCAGAGCAGGGCGTCCTGCCGGTGGCGGGCGAGGAGGCGCTGGGCGCGGCGCTGGAACGCGGCGCGGCGCTGGGCGCCGGTGAGCGGGTCGCGGCGCTCGGCCGCGAGGCGCCGGTGGAGCGTGAGGGCGTGGAGGGTCCAGCCGGTGAGCGGGACCGCGAGGGTGGTGATGAGGAGAGCGCGCTGCCCGAGCGGGCCCGGAACGCGCGTGACGGGGTCCATACTGGATCTCCCTCTCGTCTCGTACGAGTTGGGTGGCCCGGGGCAGGCGAACTGGTTTGGACGCCGATGTGCGCCTGTCCCGGGGCGGAGCTACAGCGCGAAGCCGCTGGGGGTGCAGCTGAGCGGGTTGTGCCAGGGGCCGGCCTTCGCGGCCGTCCACTCCATCTGCCAGCCGGGCCGAAGCCCGGACGCTCCCCAGCTGTCCGGCTGCCTGCCGGGGGTCTCGAGGCCGGCCGTGTGCGCGGCAAGCGCGGCGTCGTACACCTCGTGCGCGCGGCGCAGGGCCGCGGCCGGGGAGTCAGCGACGCCGGTGAAGACGTGCAGTCCGTGCCGGTCGGGGTCGGTGCTGTCGTGTATCGGGACGTCTACCTCGTAGAACTCGCGGTTCGGCATGACGCCCATCTCCTTCCTTGTCTGGTGCGTGAGGGGCCACCGCGACCGCCCCGGCTGCGAAGGGCCGGGGCGGCACGGAGAGCCCGTCAGGCAGCGACGGCGGCGGGGGAGTCGAGGCCGGTGCCGCGGAGCGCGTCCAGGACGTACGCGTCGAAGCGGGCCTGGTGCTGGGCGGCGACCGCGTGGCCGGTGGCGCGGCTGTAGGCGTAGCTGTACGCGTACATGCTGGCGTCCGTGTCGGCGAGGGCCTGGTCGACGGCGTGGCGCGCGAGGTGCTCGATCCAGGTCTGCGCGGCCGACTCGCGGTGGGCGTGCGACGTCGTGAGGGCCACCGACTCCGCCCACCGTCCGCTGCCACAGGCGCGGCCGCCGCCCTGCGCCCAGTTCCACTGCCGCTGGCGCATGCCCTCGGGGTCGGCGTCCCAGTCTGCGGCCCAGCGGACGGCCTGCTCGGGGATCTGCTGCTGGACGACGTCCAGGACGTCGCGGCCGGCGGCACCGAGCGCGCGGTGGGCGTCGGTCTCCTCGAGGACGCGGATCTGGTGGGAGAGGAGCCGGTAGGGGTAGTGGCGCTGGCCCCAGTTGCCGGCCTCGCCCAGCGGTTCCACGATCCACAGCCGCACGGGCCAGGTGATGGGCCAGATGCCGGTGTCCTCCAGCGCCTCGCCGACGCGCATGACCATGCGGAAGTACGAGAAGGGGCTCTCGTCGAACCACAGGTTGGTGCAGGGCTTGGGGTGGTCGACGACCTGGCCGACGTTGTCGGCGAGGTTCACCGGGGTGCCGGCGTGCCGGGACATCTCGATGGTGCCGTCGGCGGGGGTGGCGATGTACCAGGTGTCGGGCTGGCGGGCCATGCGGTCCTCCGTGAGGGGGTGGGGGCGGCCGGGGCCGCTCGGTAACCGGGTGTTGGGCGGGGTGCGCACGTCGGCGGTCAGGCGCGGTAGACGGGCGGGCGGACTCCGGCGCGGAGTTCGCGGATGAGCGAGCAGGGGCCCTTGATGGCGCAGTACGCGTCGTCGGTGTCCGGCAGGGCGTTGCCCTGGGTGCCCCACATGTCGCGGGCGACCGCGTTCACGACGCGCAGCATCTCGCCGTCGCTGGGGCGGCAGGCGCTGCTCTTGTCGCCGACGCCGTGCCGGTGGGCGCTGATGATGTGCTGGCGGGCCTGGCGGGCGGCCCAGCGGCGGCTGTCGGGGCCGGTGTTCTCGTGCACGTGCCCGCTGTCGTGGAAGGTGTCGAGGTGGCAGGCGGTGCAGTGGTAGGTGACCATCTGCTTCGGCTCGCTGTCGGGAAGCCACTTGCCTTCGAACTCGTAGACGATGACCTCGGCGCCCGGGATCTCGGTGTGGGCGAAGGCGGTGACGAGGCCGACGCCGTCCGCGATCCCACCGCGCTGCGCCTGGTTCCAGAAGACGCGGGGGAGGAAGGTGTCCCAGCCCTTGCCGTGGGGCCACTTCGCGTACATGACGCCCTGCGAGGGGTCGAAGGTCGCCGTGCCGTCGATGTTGTCGCGCTTGTACTGCTCGATCTGCTCGATCGATCCGAAGTACGTGGCGCTGAACTCCTCGGACTCGAGGAAGATCAGCCCGTACCCCTCGGGGCGGGTGTCGTGGCCGTTCTCCCGCAGCATCTCGACCATGTCCTCGTAGCCCGGGTTTCCCGGGGCGATGGTGCCGACGAGGGGCAGCCGGTAGGCGTTGCAGCTCGTGACGTGGGCCGGGTTGGTGTCGCTGACGTTGTGCGCGTTGCCGTACGTGGTGGTGATCGTGATGCTCATGCGTGGGTGTCCTTCCCGGGTTGACAGCGCGCGGCCGGCGCGGGGCGGGTCGCGGCGGGTGGTGGTTGTCCGGCGAGGCGGTGGGGCGCGGCTCAGGCGCGGATCGCGTCCGCGTACTGCGCGTCCAGGTCCGCGCGGCTCTCGGGGTCGTCGTCCTGGTCGTGGTCGGCGGGTCCGCCGTGGACGGTGCAGACGGTGTCCGTGTCGGCAAGGGCGCCGGTGATCGCGTCGAGGAGCGTGGTGACCGAGTGGGCGGGGGTCCAGGCCGGGGCGGTGCACTCGTCGTCGACGGGGCACGCGGTCAGCAGGTCGAAGCCGTAGTCGCCCTCGCCGTCGATGTCCTGGCGCAGGGCGAGGCGGAGGCGGTCGGCGCCGAGGGTGATCTCGGCGCCGCGGTCGCCGCCGGCGAGCGTGGAGCCCTCCACCCACCGCCACAGCGGCAGGACCGCGTCGCCGAAGACGCGGCGGACCAGGAGGAGGGAGCCGAGGCCGGGGTGGCCGTCCCAGCCGAGGTCGGCGCGGCGGGTGTCGCTGGCCCGCTGCAGCAGCGGCTCCAGGCGGTGGAGCTGGTCGGCGAAAACCACGTGGTCGAAGCCTTCGGCGCTCAGGCCGGGGAAGGCGGTGACGGCGGCGGCGTGCTGGGCGCGGACGGTGTCGGCGGGCACGGCGCGGTCGGGGGTGCGGGCGGTCTGCCGGTTGACGCAGAGGGAGACCGGGGTGCCCATGAGGACCGCGACCGCAGGGACACCGTGGCGGCGGGCGGCCTGCACCAGCCCCGCCCGCACGGCCTTCTCGCAGTTCGTGGCGTCGATGACGGTCGTCTTCTTGCGGGTCAGGCGGGCTTCCAGGACGGTCCGCAGGGCGGCGACCGCGTCGGCCGTGGCGGCCTGGTCGCCGGCCTCGTCCGAGACCATCGCCCGGAACGCGTCGAGCTCCAGCACCTGGGAGGGGGACCAGGTGGAGGCGAAGGTCGACTTGCCGGAGCCGGCAGCCCCGATCAGGACGACGACGGCCGGGTCGGGGATGGCCGTGTCGAGCGGCTGGAGCGTGGCGTTGAAGGTGCGGGCCATGAGCGCGAGTTCTCCTGTCGCGGGTGTGCGAGGCCGTTGGACGGCCGGGGCCGGGCTGTCCGGTCCTCCGCACCGCCCCCGGACTCCGCGCGGTGCGCGGGCCAGGGGCGGCACAGAAAGCCGTCAGACCGTGCTCGGCGCCACCGCGTCGAGGTCCTCGGCCGTCTTGCGGGCGCGCGGGACGAGGTCCTCGAGGATGTCTCGGACGTTGGTGACGGGGACCGGGGTCGGGTCGTCGGCGGTCAGGAGCGTGTAGCGGTGCTCGGCGATGCCGCGCTCGTTCTCCTCGCGGCTGTAGTGCAGGACCGTGCCGGGGGCGAGGTAGTAGGTGGCCTCGCCGTTGATGTAGCCGCGCCACCGGCCGGGGTTGCTCAGCAGCTGGTCGCTGAGGTCGATGCGGTAGGCGGCCTGGGCGGCGCGGCGTGCGGCGTCGTCCTCGGCGGCCGCGGCGACCTGGTCGACCGCCTCGCTCAGGCCGCTCGGTACGGCGACGCCGCGGGCTTCGGCCGCGCGGGTCTGGGCGGCGGCCCGCATGTCGGCGACGTCGGCCTGGGCGAAGCGGCGCAGCGGGGCGAGCACCGCGTCGGCGACCGTGGTGAAGAGGAAGGTGCCGCCGAGCGCGACGGCGCCGGTGGCGGCCAGGCGCAGGTCGGCGTCGAAGGTGGCCGGGTAGTAGGTGTAGCCGGCCACGGCGCCGCTGGCGGCACCGGCCAGCATGGTGACCATGTCGGCGCCGTCGAGCAGGGCCTGGATGGAGCGGCGTACGGATGCGCGCACAGCGGGTTCCCTTCGGGATGGGTGAGGGCGGCCCGCAGAACTGCGGGCCGGTCCTGGGCGGGTCAAGAGAGCGGTTCGTCGTGCCCGGCCGGACGGCGCGGGCGGGGGAGCGGCCGGTTACCGGGTCTTCGCGCCGGTGGTGGCGATCAGGGCGGCGACCGTCTCCCAGCCGTGGTGCCAGGCGCTGTCGAGGTGGAAGGCCCCGTTCATGCCGAAGTCCGCGAGCTTGTAGAAGCCGCCCTTGCCGGTCTTGGTGGCGAGCTTCTCCAGCAGGCCCTTGCCCGGGACGCGCCGGTCGGCGGCGTAGTGGGTGCCGAACGAGATGGCGAGGGCGGCCGCGGCGGCGGCCGGGTGGACGCGGATACCGAGCGCGCGGGCGCCGAGACCGGCGACGATCGCCTGCGTGGCGGTGTAGGTCAGGCAGTGCTCCAGGCACGCCTTGCGGCCGTCGGCCGTGCCGTGGACCGTCTTCGTCTCGGTGACCGGGTCCTCGTAGGTGACCGGGTGGTCGTCGGACGCGCCCTTCACCCGGGCGCAGAAGTCCGACTGCACCCAGAAGTCGCCGGCGGCGCTGGCGGCGCGGGTCAGTCCGAGCACGGCGGCGAAGACGGCGGGACGGTGAGCCTGCATGAGGGGTCCTCTCGGTTCAGGCGGCCAGAAGGTGCGGGGTCGGGGGAGCGGTGTAGGAGGCGGGGTCGGCGGGCGTGCCGTCGTGGCACTCCAGGCACGAGCCCAAGGTCTTCAGAGGGATGCAGTGGAAGTAGCGCCGGCGGCAGGTGCCGCAGGTCTGGCGGGCGGCCATCGCGGCGTCGAGCGCGGCTTCCTTGGCGAGGGTCATCGGGAACTTGGGCCTGGCCAGGTCGATCCGGTACAGCCACGCGAACCGCCGGCCGCCGCGGCACTCGATGCGGGCGACGGGCTCCTGGCCGCCGGGGCGCAGGCCCATCTCCCGCAGCTGGCGGCGGGTCGCGAGCCCGGGGCCGGCCTGGCGCCACCGGAAGACCGGCAGCGAGCCGTCGCCGGGGTCGTGCGGGTCGACGTCAACCAGGTCCTCGTCGGTGTCGTGGGCGTGCACGGGTGCCTCCCCCGGAGTGAGTGGGTGGTCTCGCTCGGTGCACCACCACCATGCTGTAAAGGGGTTTACTGTGTCAATGGGTTACCAGACGAAAGACGTTGACAGGCTGGTGGGATGGCTTGATCCTCGTAGGCATGACGAATTCGGAGACCTCCGCGCACGTCGGCGTCACGGAGATCGGGGAGATGCTGGGCGTCAGCCGCCAGCGGGCGAACGCCCTTGTGGCCAGGCCGGACTTCCCGCCGTTCCTTGCGCGGACGAAGGCGGGCCGGGTGTGGGAGCGGGCGGCCGTCGAGGAGTGGGAGAAGGGCTGGGACCGTACGAACGTCGGCGGCCGGCCTCCCAGATCCGCCCCGAAGCAGTAGCAGCACACCGACCGGCCTCGAGCTGGAAGCGCGCCGCACGGATCATCCGTGCGGCGCGCTTCTGCGTGAAGCCGGACCGGACGTCACCGGCTCCAGGCGCCGGGGAGCCGGGCGGGGTGCCGCGGGTAGCGGGGGCCGGGGCGCTGCGGACGGGGCCGTCCGATCCGGCGGCGCGGGCGGGGGATGAGCACGGGCGTCCTCCAACGGGATGGGTGGCGGGCAGTGCTGGGCTCCGTCGACAGAGCACGGGGTGAGGGCGGGTGGCCGGTCGGCCTGTCCGGTCACCGGGGACCGGCCGCTCCCGAGGTGCGGGGCGAACCGGTGCCGGTGGCCAGGCGGGGCGGTCGGAGCCTGTGTCAGAGGGCGGCGGTGACGACGAGGGCGATGAGGGCGGCCGAGCCGCCGATCAGGAGGGCGGAGCCGGTGCTGGCCCACCAGTAGTGGCCCAACGTCTTCTCGTCGCGCAGGTCGCTGAGGCCGTCGGCGATGCGGGCGTGGAGCACGGCCAGCGGGGACAGGGCGGTGTACCAGCGGCCCTGGCGGTCTATTTCGCCGCCGAGTTCGCCGTCGGGGAAGTGGCCGCCGTGGACGGCCTGGCGGTGGGCGTCGCCTTCGGCGGCCAGGTCGTCGGGGTGGAGGACGACGGGGCTGGTGGTGCGGCAGATGGTGCAGCGGTAGCGGTATCGGCGCACGGTGTTCGGTCTCCCGAGAGGGTGATGGTTTCGGGCAGGGAACGGCGACGCCCCGCCCGGAAGGGATCCGGGCGGGGCGTGAGCCGAGCTGTGTGCGGGTGTCTCCGCGTCAGGGCGGAGGAGACGGTCAGGTGTTGATCTGCCTGCGGACGTCTTCGACACGGCGGATGAGCTCGGTGGCCATGTCGGTGATCGCCTGGAGCTGCCTGTCGATGTCGGCCGGGTCCGAGCCGGTGAACGAGAACGACCGGCCGTCGTCGCTGCCCGGCTGAGGACCGGTGAACGAGAACGACCGGCCGTCGTCCGGCTCGGGGTTGGTGAACGAGAACGACACGGACAGCTCCTCCAGCGTCAGATGTTCATGTGGTGGGCCCGCCGGATGGCGGCCTCCCACACGCTACGCACCTGCGCTCCGCTGTGGGAGTCGTTCCAGGCGGGGATCGCCTCCCACTTCTTGCCGTGCTGGCGCCGGGCCTCGTCCAACAAGAGGTTCCCGGCGTCGCGGTAGGCAGCACTGCGGGAGCCGGCCGCGGCGCGCAGGGCGCCGATGGAGCAGCGGGCGCCCTCGGAGTTGATGAGGCTGTACCTGGCCCAGCCGTGGGTGTCGAGAAAGGTGAGCGCGTCGGTGAGGGTCTTCTCCACCGGCCCGGTCAGGCGCACCGGAGCGGCGGCGGTGAGGGGAACCTGCGCGGGAACCGCAACAGCCGCAGGGCGCGCGGGTGCCGGGGTGGGGTCGGGGTCGAGGAGCCGGAACGCCGCCGCGTACAGGTCCTGGTCGACGGGGGTGAAGTCGGTCTTCTGGGTGTAGGTGTTCATGCTGCCTGCCACAGTCCGTTCTCGTTGGTGACCTCGCCCCGCTTCTTCAGCTCGGACAACCGCGGCTTGACGCGAGTGGCGGGGATCTCGAGCTTGCGGGCGATGGTTTCGGCGGTCATGGGGATGGCGTGCTCCTGGAGGAGCTCGAGGATGCGCGGCTTGATCAGCTCCTGTCCGTCGGACGCCGCCGGTGCCCCGCCCGGCCGGGCGGGCCCGGGGACGGCGTGGAGATGGGCGGGGTTGTGGTGGGCCGCCGACTCCTGCGAGGAGGGGGCGCCCTCGGCCGCGGCAAGGAGGTCGGCGAGGCTGCCGATCAGGTTCTTGCCGCGCTTGTCGACCATCGGCGTCCTCGCGATCGCGTCGCGCTCGCGCCAGGCGTCGCAGTGCTCGATCCCGACCGGCCGCTCGCCTCCGGCGAGGGAGACGGGCGGCACGTCCAGGTGCAGGGAGCGGAACTGGACGGCCTGGCTGCCGGGGGTGAGGAGGTAGCCCAGGCCGAAGGTGCCGTCCTCGGGAGCGGCGGCGGCCTCGGTGGCCAGGCCGGACATGTCGCGGTCGGCGACCTTGGCGTACTGGCCCGGCCACTGCGAGGGGATCATCGACAGGTCGATGCCCTCCGCGCCCTCCACCGCGTTCGCCCCGACCAGCGAGCCCTGGCCCTTGGCGCAGCGCAGGAACACCGCGCCACCGCCGATCAGCAGCTGCGAGCGGATGACCGTGCTGTTGCCGAGGTCTTCGGCGAGCGGAGTCTGGGTGGCCAGGACCACGCCGATGCCCCGCTTGAGGGACCGGCGGGTGAGCTGCTCCACGATCGCCTTCGCCTCCAGGTGGTACGGGGAGGAGGCCGACAGCAGCATGTGCGCCTCGTCGATGACGACCAGGATCAGCGGGTCGGTGAAGGGGAACGCGGGGGAGCGGTAGCGGGCCTCGCGGTCGAGCATCATCGCGTAGGCCAGGCGCAGCGCGCCCATCGCCTCGTCCAGGCCGTCCCCGAGGTACGCGGACAGCGAGGCGCCGGCGATGGTCCCGGCCTGCGGGGAGGCGAGGACCACCGCGATGCCGGAGCGGTGGGCGGAGAGCAGGATCTGCTCCAGCAGCCCCGACTTGCCCGACCGCGATCCGCCCACCAGGTAGAGGTGGCGGGCACCGGAGCCGGGCTGCGCCAGCGGCAGCAGCGCGGCCCGGCCATCCACGTAGGTCCCGGCGCGGACGTAGCCGCGCGAGTCCATCGCCAGCTCGTCCAGAACCGAGGAGAGCATCGTGCCGTGCATCAGCGCGTGCTCCCGCATCACCCGGATCCCCATCTGCGACGGCTTGTCGCCGGGGGCCAGGGCGATCTGGATCGTCTCCAGGTCGAGGTTGCCCGCGAGGTCCTGGAGGTTGACGGTCCCGATCGCCCGGCGGTCGCGGGTCGCAATGCCCTCCCAGTCCAGCGGCCCGTCGTAGCGGGTCACGGTCAGGGAGGTGCCGGGCATCGCGCCTTCCGGCACGCCGACGTACGCGGCCCACAGCTCCTCAGGCGTCGTGGGGGCACCGGCCGCGATCTGCGGCTGCTCCGCCGGCGCCGTCAGCTGCACGGTGACCGGCAGCGCGTTCGGCGCGTAGTGCTTGGGGTCTCCCAGCTCGATCTGGGAGATGGGGACCCGGTAGACGGAGGCGATGTCGCCTTCCCGGACCCGCACCTGCTGCCCGGGGGGCAGGGTGATGATCCCGGTGAACACCACGTGGCCGCCGTCGACCTGGAGGACGAGGTGTTCCAGGGCGGCGCCCGGCTGGATGAGCTTGCGGCCCTCGGTCTGGGTGGGCCCGGAGATGAACTCCGCCCAGAAGGCGGCGATCACCTGCTCCTGCGACGTCAGCCCCGCCCCCGTGCCCGCGCTCTTGGTGATGGTCGCGGGCGTGAGCGCGGGCACGGGGGTGTGGCCGGCGAGGTTGCGGTGGTGGGCCAGGGCGGCCGCCCCGGCCGGGACCGCGAGCCCGAGGGCGATCAGCGGGTTCATGCCGCTGGCGAGGACCTCATGCGCGGCGATGCCGCAGCCGGTGGCCGTGAACCCGCACCCGATCAGAGAACGCAGAACCGGGGCGGAGGCGTTGACGGCCCACGCCCCGGCTCCGGCCGCCGCGGCGGCGAGGGCGGACCAGGGGCCGGCCACGAGTGGCACCACCGCAAGAGCGGCAGGCGCGTACTGGATGAACTGAGCTCGGGTCGGCCCCACGGTCTTGTTCTCCTTACGGCTGGGTGTAGAAGGCGGCTTCGGCCATGTCGACGGGGGAGGAGTCCACCGCGTCGGCGATGCCGCCGTGGTCGTTCTCGGTGGTGGTCTTCGCGTCGTCGGCGGCCGCGGAGGCGCTGTCGGCGGCGGAGGTGTAGGCGCCGGCCGCGTCCTTGACGCCGGTCATGGTCAGCGCGGCGTCGGCGAACTCGGAGGTCGTGGCGTCGTCGACGGCCAGCGCCTTCATCGTCTCGGAGGCGTCCAGCATCTGTTCGGCGGCGTCGTCGACGTCGGCGGCGAGCTTGGTGACGGTCTGGGCGTGCGCGTGGACCTTGTGGGTGAGCCAGGCCAGCTTGGTGCGCAGGGCCGCGTAGTTCGCGGCGTCCTTCAGGGTCTCGGTGGCGCTCATGCGGGGCTGCTCCTCTTCTATCGGGCGTTGTAGAAGTCGCGCTCGGCGGGCTTGGTCAGGGGGGAGTCGGCGACGGCCCGGAAGATGCCGCCGTGCCGGGCCTCGGCGTTCGCCGAGGCGGTGCGGCACGCCTCCTCGCCGCCCTGGATCTTGTCGTGGACGTCCTTGGCGGCGGCGGCCTGGAGGTCGAGCTGCTCCTTGAGGTACTCGCACTTGCCGATCAGGCCCGCGCCGACGCCCTTCGCGGTGATGTCGGCGATGAGCGTGTCGCAGTCGGTGGCCAGCTCCGTGGCCTCGTCCATGAGTTCCAGGGCGGTGTCGGTGCTGGCCTGGCACAGGGTGGCCGAGCCGTCGGCGAGGTCGATGACCTGGGTGAGGGTCATGACCTCGCCGCCGCTGTAGGTGCGGGTCTTGCCCGCGGCGGTCGTGACGTGGACGCCCTTGTCGTCGACGGTCGCGGCGTGCGGGACGGGCGGGTTGGGCTGCATCGCGGGGTCCTTCCGGATGTGGTCGGGCAGCTTGACGGTGCGGGGCCGCGGGATGGTGCCGGCCGGGGGGACCGCGGAGCCCGGCGGCACCGTCGTCGGCGGGGTCGTCGTGGACGAGGTTCCCGACGGCGGCGTCGTCGTCGAGGAGGTCCCCGACGGCGGCGTCGTCGTCGAGGAGGTCCCCGACGGCGGCGTCGTCGTCGAGGAGGTCCCCGACGGCGGGGTGGTCGTGGACGAGGTCCCCGACGGCGGCGTCGTCGTGGACGAGGTCCCCGACGGCGGCGTCGTCGTGGACGAGGTCCCTGTCGGCGGGGTGGCTGCAGAAGGTCCTCCGGAGGTGGAAACGGAAGGCTTCCCGGTCGGCTTTTTGAGGTAGCCCGAGCGCCATCCGTCGCGCAGGCCACCGGCCATATGGGCACCGGCCAGGAGCCCGTAATGCGTTTTCGCCGCGATGTTGTACGGCGTGTTTCGGAATGTGTCCGGCGCCCGGGTCGGATTCCATTTGTCTTTTGTTTTTGCGGGGGGTTTCTTAATTCCCGCCTGTTCGTATTTGCCGTGCGTTTTCTCCACGCCGAACACGTAGCTGATGGCGAGGAGTAAGAGGAGTTCCATGAGCCTCCCTTCTGTGACGCTGTGTGGTCTCCGGCGGTTACCGGTTACCGGTTACAGGCCCCTGAGACCCCGGTTCGGGTCGTCCGCGGGGCGGTTCCGGGGGTGTTCGGGGGCTGTAACCGGTAACCGGTAACCGCGCTCGGTCACTCAGCGCGACGACGAGCCGATGTTGTTCACGGTCGTGTTGGCCGTGTTGAACACGGACTCCAGCGTGCTGCGGATCTCCTCGCTGAACGGCGTGTACGGCAGGAAGATCCCGGAGACGATCAGCATGATGCAGATCGCCATCTGCTTTCCCTTGGTCTTCTTGAAGGTGAAGAAGAGGGCCCAGCAGAACAGGGCGAGGGCGAAGAACTGAAGCGTCATGTCACGCACCCTTCTCGAAGGTGAATCCCTTGTCGTTCATGGGGGTTACCGCGCCCGAACCGGAGGGCACGGAGAGCTTCTTGTAGGCGATGAATCCGCCGCCTCCGATGAGCGCCACCCACAGCCAGGGGCTGGAGGTGATGCCGCTGTCGGAGCTGGAGCCGGCGGGCTGCTGGGCCTTGGTGGAGGCGGTGCTGAAGACCGGGGCGTTGCACTCGGGGATCCTGGAGACGTCGTAGCTGGACGCCTTGGCGACCGCCGCGGCGCGGCCCTTCATGCACTCGCGGTAGACGGTCATCTCCCGCTCGTACGCGGCCTTGGCGGTGGCCTCTTCGGTCTCGGCCCGCTGCTTGTCGGCCTCCGCCGCGACCAGGGCGTTCGCGGCGTCCTCCTTGGCGCGCGCACGCTCCTGGGCGGCCTGGTCGGCCTGCATGTTGGTAACGGCGACGACCGTTCCGCACACGGCGACGACGGCGATCGTGCCGCACACGGCGAGGGCCGCGGTGTTGCGGCGCATCCCGTCGACGGCGGCGGAGAAACGCGAGGTCGCGGGCTTGTTCGGCTTCTCCGGAGTCTCGGGCGTCGGGGGGTTTGCGGGGGTCGCGGGGGTCTGGGGGTTCATGAGGGTGAACTCCTTGTCCCAGTCGATGCCGGACATGGGCGGCTGCTCCTTTGCGATGTGGGTTCGAGCCCGTCCAGGCGTGCCGGAAGCGGGGTCTGATCAGGGGAAACGTGCTGTACTGGCGGTGGCTGCTTCCGGCAGTCGCGAGGAGGGCCAGCCCGATTAGCGCGGGCTGGCCCTCCTTGGTGTGTGCCGGACGGGTGGGTCAGGTGAGGTGCTTGTCGGCGTCCTCGGGCCGCAGCAGGCCGGCCTCCTTCAGCAGCCGGACCGCGCGGGGCAGGTTGACCGAGAGGTCGGTACGGGCCCGGTAGAGGGTGACGTAGCCGTCCTCGTCGCGCGGGAGCGCCTGTACGAGCGGGAGGAGTTCGGCGTCCGTACGGGCGGGCGTACCGGGTCGGTCCGTACCGGCTGTACGGACCGTACCGCCGGTTCCGGTTGCGCGGGAGGAGGCGGTGGCCGTACCGGTACGGCCACCCTGTACGGCGTCGGGGCCGGGCTGGGTACGGACGCTGACCGTGCCGGTGCGCTCCTGTACGGCCGGGTGAGCCGTACCGGTACGCCCTCGGGGCGCCGTACCTGTACGCGCCGCCAAGTCAGGGGTGGTGTGTACGCCGTATGTACGGTCGCTGTACGGCCTGGTCAGCGCCCCTTCGCCCCCGTCGTGGTGCGAGGGGTGCGTGAGGGCGTGTGCAGGGTCCGTACCGTCGTGTCCGGTGCCCGTACCGTCCGCTCGTCCGCCGTTGTTCGCGGCGTACAGGTCGCTGTGGGCGGGCTGCGTACGGCCGGATGCGATGCTGTCCGTACCGTCCGTCCGGCGGTGTGTACCGGTACGGGCGGGCGTTCCGTTTCCGCCGTCCATGCCGGTACGGACCGGCGTACCGGCGGCCGTACCGGACGGGGCGGCCGTACTGCCGTGGCCGTCCGTACCGTCGTCGTGCATGAGGGTGTGTACGCGCCAGATGACGGCCACGAAGATCAGGACGACGAAGGTGGTGAGCCACCACGGAGCCGACCCGCCCTCGGGAACGAGGTGCGCCTGCTCGGAGAGGTGGAAGACCACGTTGGCCGACGCCATCAGCAGCAGCGCCGCCGCGATGTCCCGCTTGGTGCGGAACGCGGTGACGCAGTAGACGTCGATCGACACCGGCAGGAGCGGGGCGACCCACTCGTTGATGCCGACCATCCGGGCGAGCTCGTACTCACCGGAGGCGGCGAGCCCGACGCCGGCGGCCAGCGCGACCCACGGCGCCATCTTCCACAGCTTGCCGCCGAGGTTCTGACGCCAGCCGCGCCACTTCGAGGCGGACTTCTTCGCCTCGCGGGCCTCGGTCAGCAGCCGGCGGGCGCGGGCCTCGTCGGCCTGCGCCCGCTCGGTGATGCCCTTGGCCTTGCGCTCCGCCTCGCCGGTGATGCGCTCGGCCTCCTTCTGCGCGGCCGCACGCAGCTCCTGAGCAACCGTCGTCGCCTCGGTCCGCAGCTTCTCCCGCTGCTGGTCGCACGCCGACTTCAGCCCGGCGAGCTCCTCGGCCAGGGCCTGGCGCTTCGCCGCGGCCTCGGTGTCGAACTTCTCGCCGAGCTCGCGCAGCTCGGCACGCAGCTCGGCGCGGGCCGACTCCGCCTCGGTGTTCACGGCGGCGACGTGGGCATCGGCCTCCCGGCGCCGCTCGGCGGCGGCCTCCACCGCGTCCGCGTACAGCGTCTCCGCCTCCGCGCGCCGAGCGTCGTACTGCTCGGCGGCGGCCCTGGCCAGCTGGGTGTGGCGCTCGCGAGCCTGGTCGACCTCCTTCTGCGCGGCGGCGAGCAGGGTGTCGGCCTCCTGGCGGGCGCGGGCGAGGATCTGCCCGGCCTCGTTGCGACGGGCCTCGACCAGGGCGCCGATCTCGGTGAGGTCGGCCTCGGCCAGGCGCCGCAGCTCGGCAATCGCCGTCGCGGTGGCCTGGTGGTCGGCGGCGGCCAGCTCGGTCAGCTCCGTGACCTGCGCCCGCGCCTGGGAGAGGAGCTGGTCGGCGCGGGAACGGGCGTCGGCCAGGAGCCGGTCGGCGTCGCCGCGCAGCTGCTGCGCCTCCTGGCGCACCGTCTCGGCCTGGGTGGTGGCCGCCGCCCGCTGGGCGGCGGCCTCCTCCTGGGCGCCGGCCGTGACGGCCTCGGCGCGGGTGCGCGCGTCGGCCAGGAGCGCGGTGGTCTGCTCGTGGGTGTCGGCGACGGTACGCGCCGCCTGCTCCTCGGCCTGCGCCTGGAGGGCGAGGGCCTGGTCGCGGGCGGTGTCGATGATGTCGGCGGCCCGGTCGCGGGCGTCCGCGACCCTGGCCAGCGCCGCCCAGTCCGTCTCCAGCGCCGCCGTGTCCGCGACGGTCTCCGTCTCGGGGGTCGGGGCCGGGGCCTGGGCGGGCAGGGTGGAGGTGGCGGGCTGCGCAGCCGTCGTGGCCGTCGTCTTGGTGCGGGCGTTGGCCCTCTTACGGGTTCGTGTGGCGGCCACGCCGCCTCCTTCCAGGTCGGGTGCCGCCCCGGGAGGCCCGGGGCGGCGGTTGTACGGGGTGGGTGGGTCAGCCGCGCGGGGCGGGCAGCTCCGGCGTCGTGTTGGCGATCGCGTGCTGCCGGGTGAGCCACGCCATCGCGGCCGCCGTCATGTCGGCGGCCGCGGCGTCGGCGTGCAGCGGGGCGGTGTCGATGTCGCGCATCGCGTCGGCCGGCGGCAGCAGCCGCATGTAGTCCGACCGCACCTGGCTGATCACGCGGCCGGAGACCAGGGCGAACAGGTCATAGCCGCCGGTCATCCAGGTGTACGTGATCTTGCAGACGAAGGTGTGGTCCGGCTTGCCCGCCCAGAACAGCGCCGGGTCGCGGTACAGGACGAAGTCACCCGTCCTGAAGACGGTGGCGGGGCTGGTCTTCTCGGTGCTGGTACGCACAGACGCCTCCTCAGCGTGTTGTGTCCGGACTGTCCGGCTCCCCTCGCCCCGTCCGTACCGGCGCACAGGCCGGGACGGGCGGGGGAGGCAACCGACAGGCGGGAGGTGGGTCATTCGACGCCGATGAAGCGGAACGCCGCGAAGGCGGTGCCGCGCGGGTCGGCGGTGGCCTGCACGATGCGGTCGGCTTCACCGGTGTCGCCGCGGTTGACGGCGTCGGCCGCCGCCCGGGCCGCGACCCAGTCGATGCCCGCCGTCGGCGTCGCGTTGGTGGCGCGGCGGTGGAGCCGGGCGCGCAGCGTGCGCCAGGCCCGGCGAATCGGGCGCCGGCGGCGGGCCTGGTTCACCCGGGCGGCGGCGTCGCGGTGCCCGAGCTCGCGGAGGATCTGCTCGGAGTCGTAGTCGGCGGCGGTCCAGCCGTCGCGGCGGATGGTGCGCATGGCGCCTCCTGGGGATGGACGTCGAGCCGGGCCGATGCCCGGATCCGGGGGATGCGAAAGGCCGACCGCCCGCGAGGCGGGCGGCCGACCTGGTGGAACGGCGTGGTGCGGGATTGAAGTTGGGTTCGCGTCCTACAGGGCGGGACTCTCACCGCGCGAGCGCCGGCCGAAGTCGTGGCGCTCGTTGGTGCGGCGGAGGTTGTCCTCCAGGCGCTTGTGGTCGGCGTCCGTCATGCCACCGCCCCGTTCCTCGCGCCCCGGGCGCGGTTCCGGGCGGCGCGACGCTTCATCGCCCGCCGCTCGTCCTCGCTGAGCCCGCCCCAGACGCCGGAGTCCTGCCCGGACTCCAGCGCCCACTGCAGGCACGCCTCCATGACCGGGCAGCGGCGGCAGACGGCCTTGGCTTCCTCGATCTGCAGCAGGGCGGGGCCCGTGTTGCCGACCGGGAAGAACAGGTCCGGGTCTTCCTCGCGGCAGACCGCGTTGTGGCGCCAGTCCATCGCGGTCACTTCCCCTGCCGGACGCGGCGCAGGGCCTCGTCCATGTCCGTGTCGGAGTCGCCGTTGTTCCGTGCGATGCTGTCCTGCATCAGGTCCTCCACGTAGGTCCTGGACAGCCCCGGGGGGTTCCAAGTCGCCGGGGCTGTCGTCGTGTTGGCGGGTCGTACGACCAGCCGCGACCAGCGGCCATCCCCTTGGTGCAGTAGGGGTTGGCCGGTGATCGCGGGCGTCCGTCCGGGGCCGGATGGTCAGGCGGCGGCGTACTCGGGGCGGCATCCGGAGCGGACCGTCCTGCGCAGGCGGGCGGCGTAGGGGAGCAGGACGTCGACCAAGCGCTCGCGGACGCGGGCGGTGATTGCCGGGTCGGCGGCGAGGATGTCGCGGGACGCGTCGACGCGGGCGGTGATCTCGGCACCGTGCGCGAGGGCGAGCTCCTGGCGGCGGTCGGGCGGGACGGTCAGGACCGCGGCCGCGTACCGGCGCATCTCCCGGGCGGTGCCCGCGGGCTCGTGCATCTCCAGCGGCGTGCCGAAGGCGATGTCGAGGTCGACGTCGAAGTCGGCGGAGAGCGGGACGTCGAGCTCGTCCAGGAGCGCGAGCGTCTCGGCGTCGAACACCTCGCCGGTGCTGGGCCGGTGGGACGTCAGGGTCGAGGTGGCGGGCATCAGGACCTCCAGGTTGTGGTGCGTCAGGCGAGACGGGAGCAGAAGGCCCCGGCCTCGGCCCCCGCGCGGTGCGGGAGCCGAGGCCGGGGCGGTTGTGCGGGTCAGGCCGCGAGAGCGGGCTTGCGGCGGCGGGCGCCGAAGGCGGGCTTGCGGCAGCGGGCGGTGTACGCGGCGGCGGTCTCGCCCGGGACCGGGGCGGGCAGCTCGGCCCGGACCTCGTCCACCAGCTTCGTGTGCTTGGACTGGTCGGCCGGGGTCAGGGGGCGGCGCAAGAACGTGGCCAGGTGCGTGTAGGCGACGCGGGCGAGGTGCTCCTCGAGGACGTCGCTCGCGGAACGGTCCGGGGCGGCGTCGGCCAGGACGCGGAGGGTGCCGACGGCCAGGGCACGGACGGAGCGGTCGTCCCCGGCGTCCTGCCCGATCATGGCCGGCAGGGCGCCGGCGGGTCCGTCGACGGCCCGACCGCGCGTGGTGGGGATCGCGTCGGCGGGAACCGTACGGGCGGCGTCGGCCCGGCGGGCGGCGGGCATCGCACGCTCCCACTGGGCTCGCCGGTCGGCGGGGCGCTCCTGCGGCCGGGCGACCTTGAGGGTCTGGACGGTGGCGCGGCGGTGACGGGTCAGGTCGACGGCGAGGCGCTCCTCGCGCGCCCACTCGTCGTACTGGCGGCTCCAGGTGTCCGCGCTGACGTCGACGTCGACGAGGCGGTTGCTGGAGCTGCAGCGGATCGCGGCATCGACGCCGGCCCGGCCGGTGTGGTGCGGGACGAGCTTGAGCAAGTAGGTGCCGCGGTGCGGGGTCACGGCCACCCAGGTCTTGCAGACCGGGCAGACCAGCGAGATGCGGCGCTTCTCGGTGGACTCGACCCGCCTCATGTCGATGTGACCGGGCGACAGGGTCGAGAGGACGATCGCGTCGAGGGGGCTGACGCGGGAGGTACGGGTGCGGCCCCGGCGCTTGGCGGCCTTGGGCATGGCGAGCTCGGGCATGGCGACTCCTCGGCAGGAAGAGGGAGGGGGTTCGCGGGGGCGGATGCTCTCTCCACCCACCAGGTCCACGAGCCAACGGCCCGCGTCCCGGCGGATAGACAGCGCATCAGCGCTGAGGTCGTGCAAGCAGTCCTGCCAGGCCGGGGGGTTTGGTCTTGGCTACCGCCTCCGGCCACCTGCCCGACTCCGAGGAGACGAGCTGCAGAAACTGCGGTGGTACGCGGGCTAGAAACGGAGATGTTCAACTACTCCCCGTAAGGGCTAGCCCCTATTGATGATGGGGCTAGCTCCTATCCGATGTCAATAGGAGCTAGCCTTAAGACGGAATCGGCTAGGAAAGGAGGTCAACGTGAGGGGATACCGCGAGCTCGCCGCGAGGCTGCGGGAGCAGATCATCAGCGGCGAACTCTCCCCCGGGGAGAAGCTGCGCCGCATCGTGGATCTGATGGACGACTACGGCTTGTCGCGCCAGACAGTCCGCGAGGCGATCAAGGAACTCGCAGATGAGGGACTGGTCGTAACCATGGGCAAAGGGGGAACGGTGGTTCGCAACCGGACCCGCGTGAAGATCCCCTTGAATCGGTACTCGAAGGTGCTTGGGCCGAACGGAGCGCGAGGACCCTGGGAGACCGCCTGCGCCGAGCAGGGCCTCGACGGACAGATGCACGTCGTCCGTGTCGCCAGAGTCCAAGCTGATGATCGACTCGCCGAGCAGTTGGGGGTTCCTGTCGGAGCGGAGCTTGTACATCGTCAGCGGCGCGCCACTCTGGGCCCGGACGACGTCGTACAGCTTCAGCTCGTCTGGTACCCCGCTGACCTTGCAGATCAAGTGCAGCTCGCAGGAACTAGCAAGATCAAAGGCGGTGTCTTCGGTGCCCTGGTTGCTGCCGGACATCGCCCCGCGGCCGTGAGCGAGCGAGTCGAATCCCGCATGCCCACCCAGGACGAAGCCGACCAGCTGAAGATCAGCGGAAAGGTGCCCGTCGTAGCCGTGACCCGCACGACCATGAACTCCGCGGGCCGTGTGATGGAGCTGCTCCAGTCCACCGCGCCAGCCGACCGCATAGAGCTGGTCTACGACAACCTCCCGCTGGAGTAACGCCTCCGCCGAGCCTCCCACTTGGGCACCCCTTGATCGTTTCCCGTCTCACTGGCTACGGAGCTATGGAACTCCTGGCGCGTCGAGAGGGACATCACAGCTGGCTACCCAAGCTCATTCACACGTTTTCAACTTCTACGTACACACGGGTTCTGGAGTGGCGGCCCTAGGCTCGCGGCATGACGACGGAGGGGACATCTGTGGGGAAGCAGCGGGCGGGGTGGAGGCCGGACAGGCTGCGCGAGCAGCGTGAGGCCCACGGCTTGACCTTGGAGAAGGCGGGCGAGCGGCTTCGCGAGGTCGCGGAGCAGGCGAAGTTGAAGGGTGTCCCGGCGGCGAATCCGCAGACGCTGTGGCAGCACGAGCAGGGGGAGGTATATCCGGGTCCGCACTATCGGCGTGCCTACTGCCTCCTGTACCGCGCAACCGAGCCCGACCTGGGGTTTCGTGCCGCGCTGCCGGGGGAGGAGACGTCGTCCTTCAGGCTCACGCCGGCGGATGACCGCATCAACGGGTCCCACGTTCTGGCGGTCGAGCGTGCGATCCACCGGATCACGCCCGGTTCGGAAGAGGCTGACCACCTCGGCCTGCAGCAGCGGATCATCGACGCGTGGAAGCGCCGTCACACCGGCGGCGATCCGCACCGGCCATCGCTCATCTTGGTCGGCGGATTCGCTGGGTCCGGGAAGACGGAGCTGGCCCGCTTCTTCGTCCAGCTCACGGGCTGGCCGCTCCTTGACAAGGATCCCCTGACCCGTCCGTTGGTGGAGCGCCTGCTCGTCGCGCTCGGCGGCGATCCGCACGACCGGCACAGTGAGCTCTACCGGGAGCAGGTGCGGCCGGTGGAGTACGACTGCCTGATGCAGTCAGCGCTCGCGAACATGCGGTGCGGGATCTCCAGCGTGCTCTCGGCGCCGTTCATCGCGGAGATGACGGACGCGGACTGGATGCAGCGTCTGGTCAACCGTGCGGGCTCGCTGGGCGTCGATGTGTTCCCGGTGTGGGTGCGCTGCGACGAGGAGTCGATGCGGGAGTACATCACGTTCCGCTCGGCGGCACGCGATGCGTGGAAGCTTCAGCGGTGGGACGAGTACATGGCGACGGTCGATCTGGACCTGCGCCCGGCGGTGCCGCACCTTGTGGTCGACAACCGGTTGGGCACGGCGATCTCGCTCGCGGATCAGGCCCGTCAGGCAATCGGGGCGATGTACTCGTGACCGGGCGTCAAGGGGTGGTCCTGTACGGTCCGCCGGCGTCGGGCAAGGACACCGTTACCGCCGCGCTCGCCGAGCTGCACTCGCAGTACGTGCAGTTCGCGCGGCTCAAGGTCGGGACCGGCAAGTCCGCCGGCTACCGGATGGGCACGGCGGAGCAGCTGCGCGAGCTGGAGGCCGCAGGCGACGTCGTGTACGCGAACTCGCGGTACGGCAACACGTATGCGATCGACCGGCCCGGCGTAGATGCCGCGTTCACGGCCGGTGTGCCAGTGGTGCACCTCGGGCAGGTCGACGGCATCCAGTCTCTGGTCAGCGGTTACCCGGCCCAGTGGTTGGTAGTGCTGCTGTGGTGCCCGCGTGAGGTGACCGCTCAGCGGTCCGCCGGACGGGGCGACGGCGACACGGCCGCGCGGCTGGCAGCGTGGGATGCGACCCGCGAGGACCTGGACGCGCACCCGGACCTGGCCTGGGACCTGACCGTGGACACCACTGCCGCCTCGCCGCAGGACGCGGCGCGGCTCATCGACCAGATGCTGGCGCAACAGGCGGGAGCGGCAACGGCATGAGCGCGGGCTACGGCTGGGCGAGTCGGTTCAAGGCGTCGGTGAGCGTGAGCTCGCCGTCGTCCTTGACGTCGTTCCACCGTGCCAGCGTCGTCGCGGCCGCGCGCAGCATCTCCGGCGGGAGGCCGGCAGCCGTAAGCGCGTCCGCGGCTTCCTCCAGCTCCGGGCCCCAGCGCCAGGCGCGCGCGGCGGTCTTGGCGACGTACTGCGGCTCGGAGAGGTACGAGTCGGTGCGTCGGGAGGCAACCTCGATGAGCTCCTGGTCGACGCCGTGCTCGCGCGCCATGCCGACCGCGAGCGCCACCAGCACCCGGCTGGTCTTCTGGAACGACGCATATGCCAGCTTCAGCGCGGACGCCTTCCCGACCTCCGTGCCCAACACCACCGTCTGGACGGCGGTGCCTGTGAACAGCGCCTCGATGCGCTCGGTCGCCAAGGTCGGGCCGGACAAGTACAGGGTCGGCGTCTTGCCACCGATCGGCGGAGAACCGACGACACCGCCGTCCACGACGGTCGCGTCCGGTTCGAGCAGCGCAGCGATCCGCTGGGCCCGCTCGGGGTTGATGGCGTTCGCCTCCACGTACACCCCAGCGAAGCGGTGCGCCGCGACATCGCGGGCCAGGCCCTCTGCTGCGGCCGGCGGGCAGAGGCTGATGACGACGTCGCTGCGGCCCAGCAGGTCAGACAGCGTCGCCACGGGCGTCAGGCCGAACTGGGAGGCGCGCTCTTGGGACACGGCGCTGCGCCCGGTCTCGCACCACAGGACCGCGGCCGCGTTGCTCGCGGCGCAGGCGGCGACGGCGGCGCCCATGCTGCCGGGGTGGAGGATGCCGACGGTCGGCTGGTCCACGGTGCTACTCCGTCTCGTTGAGCAAGATGGCAATCGCTTCGGTGACGTCGTCCACGACGTGGTGAGCGTCAGGGAGGCCGTCGGGCCAGGGGCGGCCGCGCAGCCAAATGGTGCGCAGGCCAGCCTGGTGGCCGCCGCCGATGTCCCCGGCCGCGTTGTCGCCGACCATCCAGCCTCCGTCCCCGAGACTCACTCCGCAGCGGGAGGCCGCGAGTTCGAAGAGGCGCAGGTCTGGCTTGCGGATCTCCAGGTCTCCCGAGACAGCGGCGCCGTCGACCAGGTCGGCGAGGCCGGTCGCGGCCAGTTTGGCGCGCTGGATGTCACCGGCCCCGTTGGTAACGATGCCGATCGTCCATCCGGCCGCACGCAGGCGGGCCAGGCCCTCGAGGACATCGGGGCGGCAGGTGACGGTGGCCGCCATGAGGTCGACGTACTCCTGCCACAGGTCCGTGGCCGACGCGTCCAGTCCGAAGGTGTCCCGCAGCCGGGCGAAGTCGTTGACAGTCGCGCGGTCGGCCAGCTCGGTGCGCAGCCATTGGTCTGCGTCTGGCGCGAGCGCGCGGGAGCGACACAGGGCGGTCAGGGCGTCGCTGAGCGCCGATTGTCGGTCGACCAGCGTGTTGTCCAGGTCGAAGAAGGCGAGGCGGGCCACGGGCATGGACCCTACCCGCCTTGCGGCGGAGTTGTGTTCGTGCTGCGGCTGCTTCCCGACACGAGATCATCTGGTGTATGTTTTCAGAGAACATCAGATGGGATGGAGGCTGCCATGTCGGATCCGCTGCGTCGAGACGATGCCCTAGTGGATGCTGACACGCTGCCTCCGCCGCACATTCGTCGGCAGCTGCGCATCGCCGCGAACCTTACCCAGGAGGAAGTCGCCGAGGCCCTCGGCGTCAGGCGCCTCGCCATCGTTGGATGGGAAGCCGGCCGCACGCAGCCCCACCGCAGCAACCGCCTGAAGTATGCGGAGTTTCTCCGCGGCCTGGCCAAGGAGCACCCGGCCGTTGCCCAGGGAGGTCCGCGTGAGGACTGACCTCGGTCCCAGTTTCGGGTACGCCGACTCCGCCTTCGGTTTCGAGGGGGTCGGGGTGACGTAGCCGCCACCGGCCGCGCGTGCCAAATGAGTGGACTGCAATCCACTTCGACCTCGCGCGGCCCTTCACGCCGACCATCAGGTCGGCTACCCAGCCCCCGGTTCGCACCCGGCTCTGGGCTCCAGCTCATCGAGCTGGGTCTTGCAATCCAATGCACCACCCGGTCCGCGAGGACCAAGTAGTAACCGCAGCAGCCCTTCTGCAAGAGGGCCTCTGCACAGCACCACCGAAGTACCGAAGTACCGCTTCACCGTTCCGCCGCAGTGCCGCAGCGGCCCCTCTGCAAGGGGGTTGCTGCACCGCTCAGCTGTTCCGTCAGCCCCTGCAAGGGCTTTGGAACGTCCGTTCGAATCACGTCAAGGAGAGAGGTCTCGCCTCTGGTTCTTCGTCCGGCCTGTGCCCGCTCCTCACGGAGGGGGCTTGGTGTCTCCCAGTTCGCTCGTCGGCCGTCCCGCGTTGCGGGGTGGTCCGGCTCGCTTATGAAAGTTGGTGGCTTCGCCATAGTGCCCGATCTGGTGTCCCCTGAAAAGTCGAGCCCTGCCCGTTTCGGAATGGTTCGCACCTTTGGTGATTTTCATGTGACGGAACAAGCGTCCCTGATCCGATACTTCGCGGCTTTTGGTCAGGAAGTGGCTCTTCCTGTAGGAAGCCACGAGCTGATCGTTTCGACTGGGTCTGTCCGGCCGCTCCTCGGCGGCGGTGTCCGCGAGAGCGTCATCCCGTGTGGCGGGACGGGTTCGAAGGTTTCTGCCCGCCGTGCGGGAGCGCGGGGAGTGATCCGGGCTGAGCGGCCGTTGTCCACAGGCTTCCTCGTGCAGGGTCGGCGGGTGGATGACGAATCGCGCGTTCTGCCTGCTCGGGGAGGTGTCCGCTTTGGCGTGTACACCGGCCCGATGACGAAGATGACCTCGGCCCTCGCGGTACCCGCCGCCCGTGTCTCGGCGGTGGGCCGATGAGCGCCGCAGCGGCCCCAGCCGCCGCGTTTCCGCGCCCTCGTACGGAGTTCGCCGGCGGGGCTTCGCGCCGTCGGCTGCGGTCGGTTCCGGCGCAGGCCGGTCCGGTCGTGCCGCTGGAGCTGGGCAACCCCCTCCAGCTGTCGAAGACGATGCGGGCCCGGCTGCTCGCCGCGGTGCGCGCGCTGGTGACGTCTCCGGCGCTGGCCGGTGCGTCGGACGGCACGCGGCTGGCGTCGGTCGTGCTGACCGCGAAGGCGGATGCGCGCAAGGACTTCGAGACGTCGATCTGGGCGGCGGAGCTCGGGCGGTGGCTGGGGGTGTCGCAGTCGACGGTCGCGCACACGGTGCTGCCCGAGCTGCGCGCTGCCGGACTCCTGGGCTCGAACGTCGCGACGAACGCCATCGGGTGGGCGACGGGCCTGGAGTGCTGGGTGATCCCGATGTACCGGGCGCAGCAGGCCGGCGACCGGCGGCACGCGCTGGCGCTGTCCCGCTCCGAGCTGGCGGTGCTGCTGAGCCTCATCGAGGTGCTGTTCGGTCCGGGGTGGGCGCCGAAGGACAAGCCGGTGGTCCCGGCCGGGCTGCTCGCCGGGCGTACGGGCCGGGGAGCTGCGACGGACCGGCTCGGGCTGCTGCTGATGGTGCTGACGACGGGCTCGGCGGGCTGGCTGCAGCTGTGCCCCGGCTCGGTAGACACCTCCCGGGGTCGTCCGGCGGCAACGGTCGCGCGGCTGCTGGGCTGCACGGCGGCGGCCGGAGCGAAGGTCCTGGGGCGCCTCCAGGAGCACGGCGTCGCGGAGGTGGTGCGCAAGCAGACCGGCTCGGGCCTGAACGCGCAGTCGCGGGTGCGCCTGGTGCCGGTCGCCAAGGCCCACGGTGTGGCCGTGCGGGAGGCCCGCCGGGTCGCGAAGTCCGTGCTTTCAGACCTCGCTGGTACTGCATCCGGAGATCTTGAGACCAGCGAGACGGCCGAGACCCTTGTGGTGACTGGGATCGAGGGTGCCGGGCAGGGCGAGATGGCCGGATCGGCAGACCTCGCCGCAACTGCACAGCACCACGCTCTCCACGCTTCTGTGGTTACTCCCAGTGGGTCTCTCGCGCTCTCTGGTGGCTTTTCCGGCGAAGGCCGTGGTGGGAACCACGGCCTGCCGGACCGCGCGTGCGTGCGCGAGGACGGCGGCCCGCTCCGCGGGGAACAGCCGAAGGATTCCCCGGTCGTTGAAGGCATGAACGGCGGCTGCGGGCCGATGGCCGACGGCTCGGTGCGGGTCGTGGACGGTCCGGGTCAGAGCAGGCAGCAGCGGGGGAGGGTGCCTCTGCCGCCGGAGGACCTGCGGGCCGTCCTGGCTCCGGTCGACCTGGTCTGGGGGCGCCTGGAGCGTCGGGGCGCCCGGAAGCTGGTGGAGGCCGCCGCCCGCAGCGAGCTGGAGCGGGTGGTCGGGTTCGCCGGCCGTACGGACGCTCCGCAGGTCCTCGCCGACCGGATCGCCCGGCGCCTGGAGGACCAGATGCGTCTGGCCGGGCCGATCAAGGACCCCGTGGGCTGGCTGATCGGCCTGGCCCTGCCCCAGCGTCAGCAGTGCGGCGACGTGCGGTGCGACGACCGGGTGCTGCTGGACTCCGGACGGGACTGCCCGCGCTGCGCGGAGAAGCAGGACGACCGCCGCGACCAGCGCCGTACGGTCGCGGCCGCCGCCGACGCCGCGATGCCCGGTGCCTCCGAGGCGGAGCGCCGGGCGGCGACCGAGCAGCAGCTGCACCAGGACGTGACCGCTCAGGCGTGGATCCGCGAGCACCGGTGGGCACAGGTCCGCGAGCAGCAGGCCGCCGCCAAGGCCCACCGCGCCGAAGCTGCGGCCGCGGCCGCGCAGCCGACCTTCGAGGTCCCGGCTGCGCCGACGGCTCCGGTCGTGCTGCCCTCACCGCGCCCGGCTGCCGTCGTCCCCGTTCCGAAGCCGGATCCCGCCAACGTCGACGACGTCCAGGAGCTCGTCCTCGAGGACCTCACCCGCGAGCAGGTCCGCGACTGGCGGGTGCGAGCGATGAAGGACCACCAGGTCGTCTTCGACCACATCGACCGCTACGGCGAGCCGTCGGCCAGGCGTCTGTTCAGCAACCAGGTAGTCGACCAGGCGCAGCACCTCTCCCGCCTCGGGCACTTGGACCTCGGCTACACCACCTGGGGGCAGGCATGAGCGGCGACGAGACGTCCGGTGTCGACCTGGCCCGGGTTGCGCTGCGGGCCGCGATGGAGGCGGCCCGCAAGAACGGCAGCGGTCAGAAGGCGAAGCGGAAGCCGCGGGCCGTCACCACGGTGCGGCGAGACGGGCGCGAGCCGATGGGCCTCGGAGCGGCGATCGGCGCGCTGGTCACCGAACGGGCCTGGGAGCTCCCGGCCGCCGGCGCGACGTTGCGGGAGCGGTGGGCGGCCATCGCCCCCGAGCTCGCCGGGCACGTCGCCGCTGTGGCCTTCGACGCGGACTCCGGCCGGCTCACGGTGTGCCCGGAGTCGTCGGCCTGGGCGACGAAGGCCCGCCTGGAGCAGGCCCGCGTCATCGCGGCCGCCAACACGGCGGCGGGCCGCACCGTCGTGAACTCCCTGCGGATCCTGCCGCCCGCGCCCGTCTCCGCCCCGGCCGACGTCGCCCTGGCAGACCTGGCCCCGGGTGTGCCCACAGGTCCGGCGAAGACCAGGGAGTCCGCGTCCGAGGGCTACCGGCGCGCGCTCGCCGCGCACCAGGAGGCCGTCGCGCCGCGTCGGGCGGACCCGGCCATCGCGGAGGCGGTGGAGCGGCAGACCACTGCGATGCGGGAGCTGTCCCGCAGGGCGTTCCCCGAGACCGACGTCGCTGCGGACGACGCGCCGGCCCCGATCGAGCAGGCCCGCGCGCAGCGGCGCCGCCAGGCCGCAGTGACCGAGGCCGCCGCGCTGCGCCGGGCCCGAGCCGAACGCGGGCTGGCCGGGACGCAGGCCGTCGTGCGGCAGTCACCGCCGTTGCGTACGACGGCGTGAACACGGAGATCGGCTGTGGACCCAATGCCTCTGGTGGGAGCATGAGTTGGGACGAAGGGTGGGGGTATGCGGGGTGACCGGCGGCAGATCCAGACGGCGGTGCTGGGCAGCGCGGACTCGGAGGAGCCGCTGTTGCTGCCACTGGAGGCAATCGAGCTGAACGCCTTCCGCCGCCGGCATCAGCTCGACACGTTCTGGTGCGGTCTGCTCCTCGGCGGATGCGGAGCCCAGCTGACCACGAAGCTCTACACCGACCGGGTCTGTCACTTCGCCCACCACCCCGGCCCCGACGGCCAGCCCCACATCTGCGGCCGCCGCGCCCGAGGCATCTCCAGCGCCGACCACCTGTACGTGAAGTCCGCGGCCGTCGCCTGGTTCCGCAACAGGGGCGAGGAGGCCGACATCGCATTCGCCCAGCCGGACGGGGCACCGGTCGGCTCGCTGGTGGACATCACCTCCCGGCACCGCCGGCTGCGCGTGCACCTGGACCAGGCGGTGGAGCCGGTATGGGACGACGACGGCATCGAGCCGGTGCTGGGCGTGTCGGTGCCGGTCGACCGGGACACCCTGATCCGCCGCTGGTACGTGCACCGGATCCGGCTGGACAGCGAAGGCACCGCCCGTCGGGTACAGATCGGCACCGAGGCGTTCACCAGGCCAACCGAGTGGTTCGCCCTGGACGAATGCGAGATCACCGAACGAGGCCTTTCCACCCCGGCGGTCCAGCGGATCGTGCATGCCCGGAGCGCGCCCCATTCCACCGTGTGGACCCCGGGCAAGAAGCAGCAGGAACTGCCGCAGGACGCGCAGGCGCAGGAGCTGATGCGCCGGCTGCTTTACGCCCGCCGGACCGAGTCCACCGACCTGGCGGAAGAAGTGTGCCGCGAGGTCGCCGAGCTGTCCGGGGTGAGCCCGCAGCTCAAGCGCCAGCTGGACGCCGCCCGCCGCGCCGCCCTGGCCTGGGTCAAGAAGGAGACAGAGGCCCGTCGGGAGCTGTTCGCCCGCCTGAACCAGGCCGTGGCCGATCAGAGGACCAGGAGCGTCAAGACGCTCCTGACGGAGATCAAGGCGGCCACCCGGGGAGGCCGGACCGAGGAGGAGGAACACTCGCTCCGCGAGGCCGCCGCCTATGTGGCCGCCGTCGAGGCGGCCAAGCTCGAGCGCCTGGACACCCTCCTCGAGGACATCAGCCGCTTCCCGGCGAACGGGGACCCGTGGCGCCTGAAGTCCAAGGTCGAGCAGTTGTTCCAGGTGGCCGCCGAGGCCGGCAAGCTCGGGGAGCGCCGGGAGGCTCAGCTCAAACTGTGGAGTACACGCCTGCGGTACCTGCCTTTCCCGCCCCGGTCGGCCACCCCGCTCAGTCAGCAAGAAGGTGCGGCGCTGCAGCGGCAGGTCGGCCGGGCGTACTGGACCACGAGGCCGTGCTCCCGGTGCGGGGCGGATCGTGGCCAGAAGTGCGTGGTCAACGACGGGCCACGTGCCGGCGGCGTACGGCAAGTACCGCACGCCGACCGGCTGCGGACCACCATCAACGAACTCCAAGGGCAGCAGAAGGAGCACGAGGCGGTCCGGACCGTGTGGCGGGCGTACGACGTGCCCTGCCCCCACTGCGGCCAGGAGGCCGGAGCCTGGTGTCTCACGCCTGGCGAACCTCACTCCGCGCGCTCCAAAGAGGCCAGGAAGCTCACCGAGCAGCAAGTGCCCCGCCTCTGAACGGGTCCGGCCGGGGCCAACGTGCAGCTACTGCCGTCCTGCGGCGGCCGCGCACACGGCCGAGCAGAACTGCGGCGGCACCTTCAGGCCCGCGCCGATCTGGAGCGCCGCACCGCAGGCACAGCGCCCGCCGGCGAGCTTCTGGATGCGGCGGTGGGCGGCCTGGGCCACCCGCTCCAGCCGGAAGTGCTCCGTGTCCATCGCGTACTGCACCTGCACGGCCTGCTCGCCGAAGTACACGACGTCGACCATCTCGGGCTCCTCGTAGGCCGCTTCGATCAGAGCGGTCTTGACCGGGAAGAAGGCGCACTGGGCGACGGCGGCCTCGATCAGCTGGTCGCCCTCCTTGCCCAGCGGCACGGCAGCGGGGTCACCGGCACTGAACTCCTCGCGCTGGGCGTTTCCCCACGCCTGGGCCATTTCGACGAGCTCGTCCTCGGGACGCTCGGCGAGGTGCCGGTGGGCGCAGTAGGGGATCGTGTACGCGGAGACCGGCCCGAACTCGCAGCCCGGGACGCGGCACCGCTCGGTGACGTAGTCGTCCTGGGAGAGGACCATCTCAAAGCGGCGGACGCCGCACGCCACGATCAGGGAGTGGAAGCCGTTACGGGACTCCAGTTCCAGCTCGGTGGACCTGCTGGCGGGCGCCAGCAAGCCGAGGAGCAGCAGGACTGTCGAGTACGGCACCGGCCCGCCCAGCGGGGCGAAGTCGAACATCTCCGGTGCCCAATCTGGGTCGACGACTGGGTGCTCGCCGGTCCAGTCGGGCGAGGTCCCGCACGCGGTGAGCAGCTCCCCCAGGGTGAACGGCACGGGCCGGCCTTCGGCCTGGGTGGCCTTGCGGAGCTCGGCGGTGTACTTGCCCCCAGTCTCGCGCTGGGCCTGCCGGGCGCGCTGGGCAACGGTGTTCTGGTGACGCGGCATCGGTCTTCTCCGGACTCGACGGGCATGCCCACGCTGCCCGTCGACGAAGAGGAACGACGTCGGGGCGACGCGGGCCCCGAAGGACCTTGGCCGATCGCGGGACGACGGCGTGGGCGTCGGCCTGCGGCGGGTGGCGGTGCGCGTCCAGCCGAAGGCACCGTAGCGCAACGACCGGAGGTCACGCTGCGAGCCGCTCCATCTGGTCGCCGTGGCTGCCGATCGACCGCCACTCACAAGGAGCCCGTCAGGACTTCTGCGTGCCGACATGCGCGGCCTCCAAGGAGTCGAGGAGGTATCCGAAGGTGATCTTCTCTTCGCAGCCGCCGACGCCCTCGTCACCCAGGGCCGCTGAGCAGCCCGGACGGCCCGGCTCCGGGCCCTGGAGAGGGAGTGCCGTCGTGCCCGAAGGACTGGCCGCCGTTTCCATTGGAAACGGCGGCCGGTGAGTGGGGCCTGCCCTGACACGAAGTCGGGCTGCCCCTGATCGCCGAGCGTCGGCCTGGCGGGATCAGGCGAAGGCGAGTCGATTCAGGTCGGTGATGGACTGGCTGCGGCGGTCGCTGCTGGTGTGGTTCCACTTGAGGTTGGAGTAGTACACGAACTGGCCCGTGGTGGGTTCGAGGAAGTCGATGGTGCAGCCCATGCCGGAGTGGGTGTGGTCGCACAGGCAGGTGCAGCTCTTGTGATCGACCCTCCAGCCCAACCCGGTGGGGCCGTCGCCGAGAAGCCGGATGAAGTCGGGGCACGGCG
Source organism: Streptomyces sp. NPDC058052 (assembly GCF_042885515.1). Classification (NCBI taxonomy): domain Bacteria; kingdom Bacillati; phylum Actinomycetota; class Actinomycetes; order Kitasatosporales; family Streptomycetaceae; genus Streptomyces; species Streptomyces sp. NPDC058052. The sequence goes on from NZ_JBHVRX010000037.1 coordinate 56,189, forward strand.
GTCCGTCGGTGGTCTCCATCCGGAAGGAGCCGCCGACCGCGTGCCAGGCATCGGTGCCGTTGAACGGGCCGGTGCCGGCTGTCGCCCGGATGCGGCGCAGCAGGGGAGAAAAGAGCGACGGTGGTTCGAACGGGGAGCTCACGGCCGCGGCATACGCGGCCCGTTCCGTGGGCGTCCAGTCCGGTTCGGACTGGAGCAGGCCATAGTCGGCGGTGAGCCGGTCGGCGATCCGCTCCCACCAGCGCGGGTTGAAGCCGGTGAGCAGGATGCGGGCCGGTGTCCCGGGGCGGTGGAGGCTGATACCGCTGCTTTCGCGGCGGTAGCGGAGACCGGGAACCCCCGAGACGCGGTCCAGAGGGTGCTCACCCTCGTCACCGGACAGGCGGGGGAGAAGGAACTCGGCCCAATGGTGGACGACGTACGGCTCGTCGAGGAGCCGAAGGGTGAGCCCATCTTCGTCTGGGCGCACCTGGACGATGCCCAGGGGGTGCTCGGAGAGGCTGCCGATCTTGCAGCAGGCGAGGAAGACCGCGGCCTCCAGCTGTGCCTGCTCCGGGTGCCGAGCCGCGGGGATGGTGAGCGGCTGGTCGGTGTCCGGGAGGAATGCATGGAGGGCTTGGTGGGACTCGCCGGTGCAGCGGCGGCGGTCTTCGGTGAGGGCCAGGGCGGCCTGGGGCATCGTGGTCACTGTTCCGCGCCATACCGGCCCCCGGCGGTGAGCGCTTTGGTGAGGTGGGTCAGCAGGTGTCGTACGGGTGGTGATGCTTCTGGCCGGTCCTCGGCGAAAGGGTGCGGGGGCGTCTTCCATCGCGCGGCCGGGCGTTCACGAGCCCGCGCAGATGAAATCCGTGGTGCGCCACCGGATCAAGGCGCCACGGCGAGGGGTGCCCCCATCGGGTGAGGGAGCACGTTCTTGCCGCAGGCCGGGGCTGGCGCCTGGCCAACTGCCCCAGCCGTTCCGGGGAAAGAGGTGGCTGAGGGATGGTTGTATGGCGATGCCCGTTCCGATAGCTGTGCCGCTGATGGGCCAGGGGTGCTGGAACAGGCGCGGCGAGATGGAGGCGAACCAGTGGCTGACCGGAGTTCCATTGAGTGGACTGAGGCGACCTGGAATCCAACGACCGGATGTGATCGCGTCTCGTCGGGGTGCGACAACTGCTACGCCCTGACGCTGGCGAAGAGGCTCAAGGCGATGGGCGCGGCCAAGTACCAGAACGACGGGGATCCGAGAACGTCCGGGCCGGGCTTCGACCTCACGGTCCACCCCGACGCCCTGGACATCCCGTACGGATGGAAGAGCCCGCGGACCGTGTTCGTGAACTCCATGTCGGACCTCTTCCACGCCCGCGTCCCGCTCGACTTCGTTCGCCGCGTCTTCGAGGTCATGGCCGACACCCCCCAGCACACCTACCAGATCCTGACCAAGCGCGCCCGCCGCCTGCGGCAGGTCGCCGACCGGCTCGACTGGCCGGCCAACGTATGGATGGGCGTATCGGTGGAGACAGCGAAGGAGCTGCCGCGCGTGGACGACCTGCGGCAGGTGCCGGCCGCCGTACGGTTCCTGTCCTGCGAACCGCTGCTCGGCCCGCTCGACGGCCTGCGCCTGGACGGCATCCACTGGGTGATCGCGGGCGGCGAGTCCGGACCGAAGCACCGCCCGATGGATCCCGCTTGGGTATCGCAGATCCGGGACCAGTGCGTTCAGGAGAACGTGGCGTTCTTCTTCAAGCAGTGGGGTGGCCACACCCCAAAGGCCGGTGGCCGCACGCTTGAGGGTGTGACCTGGGACCAGATGCCGCTGACGGTCCCGGCCTGACCGGGACCGTCCACTGCCGCCGGCTCTACGCGTGGTCGCGTCGGTCAGGCCGCGCGGTGAGCGGGGTGGAGGGTGATCTCCCGAGTCTTGCGTACGCCTACGCCGTTGCTGGGCGTCTTGCCCTGCCCGTGCAGGAGCTGCACGGCCTTGCGTACGGCCGGCTCGGTGACCTGCCCGTAGAAGGATCCGAAGATCTCCAGAGGGTGGTCGACCAGTTTGATCGGCCGTCCTGTCCGCAGCAGAAGCTGTTCCAGGTTGTCCGCGATCTGCGGCACCGCCTTGGTCTCGACCTCTTTGGGGTCTGGCCGCGTTACCGAGGTCACCGAGAACAGCCCGTCGTCCTTCTCCTCGCGGAGCTCGAGCGTCTTCCACCACTCGTCCCGGGCCCGGGCGACGGTGTCACCGAACACCCACAGCCCGTAGGGGCTGCGGGTGGCGAACACCAGCTGGTACACCGCTCGCTTGCGCGGTGAGTGCGACACCGGCACCGACTGCACGAGCATGCCCGTGCGCTCGGCCAGGCGACGGCAGTACTCGGCGGCGACCGCCTCGATCGCGTCCTCGGCCGCCCCTTCCTTCTCGCGGGAGGCCGTCGCGTCGGCGAAGTACTCGCGCCACCAGGTGCCGCCGCACACGTCGTCGAAGCGCTGCAGCGACTTCTCGTTGCCCTGCGGGGAGCGCACGTGCCCACCCAGGCGCCAAACGGCCATCATGCTGAAGTTCATCAGCAACTCGGTCGGCGGCCAGTCCTGCGGCCGTTTGCGGGCCAGCACGTCCACCAGCCGGTCCTGCGGAAGGACCAGCCCGCACGGGTCAAGGAAAAGGAACAGCGGCTCCCCCTCGGCCCGCTCAAGGACCTGGTCCAAGACGCCATCAACTTCACCGCGGTGGGCGTGGGCCAGCACACCGCCGGCGCGGTACTGCTGGACGACCTCCTGCAAGCGGTCGAACGACTTCGGCTGGGATTCCGAGAAAAAGCACTCCAGCGTCAACCCGGCCCGGGAACGCAGGTCCGCAGCGATCTGCAGCGCGAGCTCCCCGGAGGCCGGCTCGCCGTTCTCGTACCGGCCCTCGCCCGCGTACCCGTCCAGGTAAACGACGCGCTTGTCGTGCGATCGCGAGCCCGTCATGCCACCGAACTGCGGCAGATAGCGCTTGAGCAGCTCGTGCTTGAACACGCTGGGCAGCGCCTTGTCCGCCCAGTAGCTCCCGCCCGTACCAGACGACATGCCCACCCCCGGCTCTGCGGTATCTGCCTGGTTACAGATGGTGAAGCACGGCGAGGAGCTCAGGCAAGACCGTCGCTGGACGGATGGCGACGCCCCGTGTCCAGCGGGACGGGTCGACGCGGTGGGGTCAGCGTAAGCTGCACGCTTGTCCTCTACTGGCAGTAGAGTCGGTGTATGGCAGACGAGACGAGTATCAAGGTGAGCGCGGCGACCCGCGACCGGCTCGCGGCGCTGGCGGTCGAGCAGGGCACGACGATCCGGCAGCTGGTCGAGGAGCTCGCCGAGGGCCGGCCGACTCAGGCCGAGTACGCGGAGCGTGCAGAGCAGGCCCGTGCCGAGCTCGCCTCCGTCCTGGGCACCGTGCCGAGTGAGGAGGCCGAGTCGAAGGCCCGCGGGCTCCTGGAGCGCCTGGGCGCCCGGCAGGACTCGGCGGCCGCGTAGTGGGGCCGATCGCCGTCGTCCTGGACCACACGACCACCACCGCCCTCCATGACCCGAAGGACCCGTACAACGAGGCCGTCGCCGCCTTCTACGTGCAAGCCTCCGGCGGTCTGGGCACGCTCTATGCGCCCGTGCTCTCCCTGACCGCTGGCGACACCGGAAGGCCCGGCCTGCTCGCCTACATCAACGGGCTGCGATTCATCCAGATCGAGCCCTTCGACACGGCCGCCGCCCTGTCCGCCACCGAGCTCCTGCACGCCGGGCACCCTTGGGCGGTCGTCCACGCCATCCACGCGGCCCGCCCCTCGGCAGACTTCCCCGCCGGCCGCTACCTGCTCACCCTGGAACCCGAGCTGTACGACGGCACCGGCGTCCAGGCCGTCCATCCTGATCACTGACTCAGGACAGTCCCGGCGGGGTCCGGAGACGCCCTGCTAGGGTCGATGCACTTGAAGGGGCACTCGCCATCGCTGGCCACTGCCCCTCTTTTTTGGTCCGCACGCCGTTCGACGTGCGGACCATTTGCTTTGCCGGGCCCTCGCTCTGGTGAGCCACGCGACGGCCCCGGACGGGGAGCTGGGCCCGGGACCGTCGTGCTTGCGGGGGTCAGCCTTCGGTGAGCAGGTGTTCCTGCCGGGCGTGGACCAGGCGGCGCCATGCGGAGCGGACGTGTTCTTCGCTCTCGGTCCAGCGGATGGCTGAGGGGCCCGGCAGGGGCAGGCCAGCCATGAAGTGGGCGACGTCGACGAAGTACGCGAAGTCCCCGCTGACCGTGAGCTCACGCAGGCGGCCGATGGTGGCGGCCAGGTCCTGCTGCTCACTGCGGACGGCGTGGTGGAAGGCGGTCGCAAGTTCCACGAACCGGTGGAGGAAGGGAAGTCCGGCCGCCTCGATGTCGCCGTGCAAGCGCCGCGCGCGGTCGGGAACGCCGTGCTGCCCTGCGTCCTTGATCAGGGCCACGGTGTGCGCGAGGAGGGTGTTGGAGCGCTGGTCGAGGCCGTCGAGGAGCTGGTGGGCGAGGGCGAGTTCGTCTTCGGCCCGGGCGGGGTCGGCGAAGGAGACGGCCAGGGCGAGGCGGACCTGCATCATGGCGCGTTCGCCGGCGGCGCCATGCTGTTCGGCTTCGGCGCGGCCGGCTTCGAAGGCTGCGACGGCCTGGCTGGTCTCTCCCTGGGACCAGCGGATGTCGCCGAGGACGCGGTGGTGGCGGCCTTTCCAGCCCAGGGTGGGGACGGCGGCCAGCGCGGTGGGGAAGTCGCCGGCGAGGCGGGCGAGGTTGGCCAGTCCCCGGCGGGCCCGGGGAGCGTACCGGCCGCCCGAGCCGACAACCTGCTGCATTCCTGCGCGGGCGGCCTGGTTCTGGCTGAGGTCCTTGTACGCCTTGGCCCGGTAGTACAGGCCCATCTCGGCGAGCTCGGCGGGTAGCAGTCCGCTGTCGAGGACGGCGGTGAGCCGGTCGGCGGTGCGCTGTCGGTGTTCGTGCTGGCGGCGGGCGATCGCGGTGAGGAGCTCGGCCAGGGCGTCGGCGGGGGTGTCCGGCGCCGGGTCGGCGCTGGTGTCGGTGGGGAGGGAGAGGGGTTCCCACACGGAGTCGTCGGTGTAGGCGTGGGCGGCGCTGGTGAGCCAGCCCAGGTCGCTCAGGCGGTGTTCGCGGGCCAGGCGAAGGCCCTGGCGCAGGCAGGCGACCAGGAGCATGCGGCTGGGGCCGAGCGCGGTGGCGTTGGTCCACTGGTCGCCGAGGGCGGCCAGGGCACGGGTGGCGGCCTGGTTCCAGTCGGCGGGGGTCCAGCGGTCGTCGCTGTGGTCGTCGTCGCGGACGGCGCTGCGGATCGCGCGGTGCAGGTGGTAGGGCCACAGGGCGTACGGGTTCTCGTTGACCAGGGGCCGGTCGACCAGGCGGCGGGCCGGCGCCTGCTGGGCGAGGCCGGCGGTACGGGTGGCCAGGTCGAGGTCGAAGGCGTCCAGCAGGGCGACGCTGCGCAGCAGGTGGCGTTCTTCGGGGGTGAGGTCGGACAGGGTGCGGGCCAGGAGGGCGGGGAAGGTGCAGTCGAAGTCGGCCGGGGTGGGGGTGCGGCTGGTGCGGCGGATCTCCAGGAAGCGGGAGACGGCAAGGTCGAGGTGGAGGGGCAGGCCGTGGGAGCGCGCGGTGATCGCAGCCCGGATGTCGGCGCCGATGAGGGGCTGGCCGTCTTGGACCAGGCGGCGGGCGAGGTGCGTCTCGCAGTCCTCGGGGGAAAGATCGCCGATCAGATACTGGCGGGCACCGGAGCCGGCTGCCCGCGGCTGCGGCACCGTCATGGAGGTAGAGGAGGCGGCCAGGCCGGGCCAGGCGGCGGGGCCGGTCCAGTCGAGCTGGCCGTGCAGCGCGGGGTCGGCCCACGGCAGCCGGCTGCGGCCGCCGATGACGAAGAAGGTGCCGGGCATGAGCCAGACCAGCCGCTGCAGCAGCCGCTCGAAGTCCCTGTGGCGGTCGGCGGTGTCCTCGAAGGTGTCCAGCAGAACCACCGGGACGATGCGCTTCTTCGCGGGCAGCCGGCTCAGGTCCCAGGCCAGCAGATGCGGGTAGTAGGACAGCGCCTCCAGGTCAGGGGTGGCCTCCAGCAGGGCTGCCGTCCGCGTGGCCCCGGCCAGGGCCTGGGCGCGTTCGTGGCGCTCGCGCAGCGCGTTGATCAGCGCCGAGGTGAGCTGTCCGGCGGCCGAGCCGACGATGCCGGGCAAGGCGAGGGCGGCGGCGACCTCCCCGGCCCCGGCCTGCAGCTGCTGGGGCAGCAGTTCCGCGAACTTCCCGGCCAGGCCGGACCGCCGGATGTACTCGTCCAGCGGCTCGCCAGGGTGGACGTGCTCCCAGTAGTTGCGCAGCGCCACGTCGAAGGAGGGCATCGGCCGGCCCAGGGCCCCGGCGAGCGCGAGGCGGATCGTCAGGATGACGCGCTCGAAGTCCGAGCCGGTCGACGCGGCCCTGGACAGGTCGATCCGGATGGGCAGGACTCGGTCCGTCCAGGTAGGGGCGCCCCACTGCTCGGGGCGGTGTTCGGCGGCGGTGAGCGCGGCCTCGATCTTGCGGAGCAGGGTCGACTTCCCGACGCCGCCCACGCCGTGGAAGACGAGGACGTTGCTGCGGGGGGCTTCGAGGTCCTCCACGTCGAAGGAAGGGCCAGCGATGCGGCGCAGGTGTTCCTCCAGCGTGGCGGCCACCAGAACCCACTGGCTGTGCCGGTCGGTGAACGCCTCCGCGACGTCGAACGACGACGGGTCGTTGGAGCTGAACAGCGCACGCAGGTCGGCCATGGTCCCCCCACAAGTGATCGTCTCAACTGCTCAATCTATGCCGCGCGATGACCCTGGTGGAGGTACCCCGGCAGGCAAGGGCCCGGAGTTGTCGGTGCTGGACGAGAACCGGACTACAGGCCGACAATGATCCTTTTCTCTACGAAGGCGGCACCTGTGCACGATCCGCAAGACCCGGCTCCCGGTGGACACGAGGACACCCTGGAGACCGTGGGGAAGGTGATCGCCTGGTACCAGCAGGAGATCCACGCCGTACGCCGGTCGCCGGCCGCTTCCCCGGGCCGGCTGGACCAGCTGATCGAGGAGTACACCGCGTGTGTCCGGGACCGGGAGCGGCTCCGGGAGGCCAGCGGGGAGGAGGCGGAGCGGCTCGGCGCGTTCTACGCTGCCCGGCTGAAGGAGCTGGAGGCCACGGGCTCGTAGCCGTGCCCGCTCGTGTGGGCCACGGGTAGGGCGGTGACCGTGGCAGCGGGGAGCGTGCGGGGCCGTAGCTGTGCGGGCATCAGCGCCCGGGCCAGGAACGCGATCTCCTCCACATCGCGGCGGTATTGCGGCACGGCGGTCCGCAGCCACCGCTGCACCGACCAGAACTGGGCGGCCTCCTGGAGGGTGTAGGGCCGCATCTGCTCGGCTCGCAGCACCTCTGCCGCGCCCGCCGGCCGCGCCCAGCCACCGTCGGGGGTGAGGGTGTTGCGGTAGAGCACGGTGCCGTCGCGCCGCCACACCATGACCGAGTCCGCGATCCGTGCCTCCTCGGCGGCCTCCACCGCCTCGCCGAGCGCGGTGAAGTGCTTGTCGTGCCCGTAGGCGGTGGTGAAGCGGCCCTGCTCGCCGCGCTCGCGGGCCCGGGCGCAGCGGGCGGCGGTGCCCTGCCGAGAATCCGCCGCCCGCACGCCCAGCACCACTAGCTCCACCCGGTAGCCGGCCTCCCGGTAGAGCCTGGCGCTCTCCACGAACCCGTTCGCGCTGCCCGGGGCGATCTCGATGACCACGTCCCCGCGCCGCTCCCGCACCCGTGCCTCGGCCATCGCCTGCCAGGCCCGGTAGTCGGCACGGATCCGCTCGCCCGCCGTACGAGGCTCCTCCTTCAGCAGCTGGAGGTAGTCGGGGTGCATGGTCTTGAAGTCGTCGCCGCTGATGTGGACGGGCCGCCCGCGCAGCGCCCTGCGGACCATCGGCGCCAGGCGGGTCTTGCCGGAGCCTGGCTGCCCCATCACGTACACGGCCACGGGACGCTCCTGCGACGTGACCCCCTCCAGGAGCACGGGGGCGATCAGCACGTCGAACGTCCACCGGTGCTCGGCGGCGGACAGGCGGTGGTAGTCCGTGCCGGGTGGCTGGCGGCGGGCCTGCGCGGTCCGGCGTACCGGTTCGGCGAGCGCGGCGGCCCGTTCGGCATTCCGCTGCACCGCCAGCGCCCAGTCGGCGGGTAGCCGCGGGTCGTATGCCCGGCGGTCCGCGTCGGCGAGCTGTCGGCGGAACACCCCTGTCTCCGCGGCACCCCACGGACGTGCCCGTTCGGCGAGCAGCGCTTCGCGTGCACCGGCCGGCCGCAGCCATCGCCCATCGGGCCCGTGTTCGTTGGAGTACAGGACCTGTCCGTCGCGCCGGACCACCAGGACGCGGTCGGCCAGGTGCCCGGCCTCGATATCCGCGAGGGCCGAGGGTAAAGCTGCGGCACAGGCGTCGTGGTTGTTCCAGCCGACGTACCGGGCTCGGCCCTCGTCGGCCAGGCGCAGGTAGCGGTCCAGGACGCCGAGCTGGGACACGGCTTCCGGCACCGCCAGGGCGACGACCTCAACCCTGTAGCCGGCCGCGCGGTAGGCGGCCGCCGAAGCCAGCCACCCGGCCGGGTCCGCGATGGCCTCCTCGGCCACCACGTCGTATCGGGCGGCTCGGGCCCGGGCTTCGACCTCGGCCTGCCACTGGTAGGTCTCATCACGTACTCGCACCCCGGCTGTGCGGACATCCTCCGCCAGGAAGTGCTGGTAGTCGGGGTGGATGGCCTTGTACGCATCCCGTTCCACCCGCACCGCCCCGCCCCGCTGCTCAAGAGCAGCGTGCACCAGGTCCATCACCAGCGTCTTGCCGCTGCCGGCCTGCCCGGCCACGAACACCACCACCGGGTGTTCCTGCGCTACTGCGCCCGCCGTCAACTTCGCCACGATCACTTCGGCGGACAACTTGCCGTACCTCCACTGACGTCTCCTGGCCGTGATTCCGAGAACGTGCCCGATCTGGCGGGCCGTTCCGGACTGCGCGGGAGGAACGCCGCGCTGCCCCACTCAGTTGTCACTCTAACCCCATGCCCGCGATGTGTACGCGATTCGTACGCAGAACGTACGCGAAATGTTCGCTCTGTGGGGTAGGGTAGTGGATAGGAGGTGTTCCATGTCCGAGTTGTTCGACGCGGTCGACGCCCTGATCGCGTCCCGCGCCACGCTCCCGCCGCCGGCCGAACGCAAGCGGCTGCGCGCCGCGCACGGCCTGACGATCGACGAGGTGGCCACCGCGCTGCAGGTCCGCCGCGCCACGGTGTCCGGCTGGGAGTCCGGCAAGACCGAGCCCCGCCCGCCGGAGCGCGACGCGTACGCCCGGCTGCTCAAGCAGCTCGCCGAGCTCTACCCCGCGCCCGAGGAGCCGGCTGCCCCGGTGCCCGCGACGTTCAGCGGCGCGCCCGCCCCTGCCGAAGCGCCGACTCTGTCCACAGGCCCGGCCCCCGAGGCTGCGGCCATGACTTCAACCGAGAACACCCAGACCCCCGCCCCTGCTCCCGCCGCCGCTGCCGCCCCGGCCGAGGCCCGCCCGGCGCCCGCCCCCAGGACGTCGTCGACGTCGCGCCGCCCGGCGGCGAAGAAGGCCGCCCCAGCGAACACCCCGGCGGGCGGCACCGACCCGCGGTTCGAGAACGGCCCGCTCGCGGTCCTGGACGTCGAGGACGGCAAGGTGCTGGCGTACTGCACCGGCGGCCTGGTCCTGGACGTGCCCGCCAAGTCCCTGCCGTCCCTGGTCGACTGGACCCTCAAGGAGGCCCGGCTCGGGCAGCCCAAGTTCGTCGGCCCCGGCAAGGACGCCGACCCGCTGATCGTCCTCACCGAAGCCGCGCTGGAGCGCTACGGCCTCCCGGCCACCCTCACGGAGGAGGAGCGGTCCGCCGGACGCATCCCGGAGGGCCACAAGGTCATCAAGCAGCTGACCCGCGCCGACTGGCAGCTCACCAAGCGCGGCCTCGGCCCCTGGGCCCGGATCTACCGGCCCGCCAAGGGCTCCGACCGGCAGTGCGTCCAGCTCTGCATCCCCTCGTGGAACGCGCTGGACACCCGCCACTGGGGCACGGCCGAACAGCTGGCGCCGGCGGAACTCGCCCGGCTCCTGGGCGTGTACGCGTCCCGGGTGATGACGCCGCGCGGCTCCACCGCCGTCACCGGCCTGGAGCTGATGACCGCCCTGCACCCGCCGACCTACGCCGTGCGGGACGAGGAGACCGGCGCCCTGCGCCAGGCCGACGAGAAGACCCCCGGCTCCCTGGGCAAGGACCCGGTGGACTGCGCCCCGTGCGAAGCCCCGGACGGGCACCCGCTACTCAAGGACCTGGGCCGCTTCCACGTCCGCGGCCCCGGCGAGCGGCTCTTCGAGGAGGCGTACGACTGGGCCCGGCCCATGACCGACGACGAGTGCACCCTGCGCCACCTCGTCGGCCTGGACGTGAACATGGCGTTCGCCGCGGGCGCCAACGGCCTGATCGTCGGCCTGGGCGCGCCCACGCACGTGAAAAACCCGGTCTTCGACCCGAAGCTGCCCGGCTCGTGGCTGGTGGACCTGAGCCACGTCGACCTGTCGAAGGTGAAGGTCGGCAAGGAGTGGGTGCAGCTGGACGGCAGTCTGCTGCCCTCCCCGTTCACGCCGAAGGGCGACCGCCCCGAGGGGCCGGCCTGGTACGCGACGCCGACGGTGGCGTACGCGGTGGAGCTCGGCTACGACGTCGCGCCGACCGAGGCGTACGTCCGGTACGACAACGGCCGCTACCTGGACGGCTGGTACAGCCGCCTGCGGGACGCCTACCTCGCCACGATGGCCGACCTCGGCGTCGACGCCGACCTGTCGCCGCAGGACTTCCTGACGGCGATGGACGGCTACAAGCAGCGCGACCCGCAGATGGCGATCGTCGCCTCGGCCATCAAGGCGACCGTCAAGGGCGGCCTGGGCAAGCTCCGCGAGCGGCCCCGCGGCGAGGGCTGGCGACCGGGCGAGCCGTGGCGCGCGCTGTCCCGGCCGACGTGGCGGCCGGACATCCGCGCGGCGGTCATCTCCCGCACCCGGATCAACCTGCACCGCAAGATCGTCAAGCACGCGGCGTTCACCGGGCAGTACCCGATCGCGATCCTGTCCGACTGCGTCGTCTACGCCGCGAACGGACCGAGCCCGCTGGACTTCCTGCCCTACCGGGAGGGCAAGCCGCTCCCGGGCGGCTTCAAGCTCGGCATCAACCCGGGCCTGGTCAAGTGGGAGGGCACCCAGAGCGTGCTGTGGGGCGAGGAGGTCCGCGAGCGTCACAACGCGCCGGAGCTCAACCTCGCCCGGTACATCAAGGACGGCAACGTCACCGACGACGACAACGGCGAGTAGGGGAGCGGACAGGCGATGGCCAAGGAGTTCGGGGACGGCCTGGACCAGGCGGTGCAGAAGGCGTTCACCCGCCCCGCACCCAAGGGCGCGGGCACGCAGATGCGGTACCTGGTCAAGCAGCTCAAGGCCACCAAGGCGGTCGCCGAGGTGCTCGGGATCTCGCAGCGGCAGGTGGAGCGGTACGTCGCGGGCCAGGCCAAGAAGCCGCGCGCCGACCTCGCCGCGCGCCTGGAGCGCGAGGTGAAGAAGCGCTGGCAGCCGCAGATCAGGGCCAAGGCCCGGGAGAAGGCGGCGACCACCGGCGGCATCGTCATCGACGTCCACGCCCGCCTCGGCTATACCGGGGCGCCGATGGACAGCACGGACGAGGCCCGCATCCGGCACCTCACCGTCGCTCTGCCCCCGCAGCACGCTGCCCGGCTCTTCGACGCTCAGCAGCAGGGAGCCAACGAGAACACCCTGCGTCAGCTCACCGCCGAAGCCCTCAAGGAGGTCTACTTCCAGGACAGCGGCCGCCGCGCCGGCTCCCTCGAAGAGGTCCAGATCAACGACGTCCTGGACCTCGAGTTCGACCTCTGAGCCAGGCATCACCCCGAACAGCCCGTGAGCCCGGGACCGCATCGGTCCGGGGCTCACGGGCGTCCGTACGCGGGCCCGTTCAAGGGCCGGCCATCGTGCTGCTCCGCGTCTCAGACGGCCTGGGCTACACGGATGAGCCGCTCCTGCGTGTAGCCGAAGAGGAGGTCGACGTACCGGCGGAAGAGCGGGGGGTTCGCGCAGCAGACCTTGGCCAGCGAGGGAGCCCCGCCCTTGGTGGTCGCGTAGCGTCCCTGGTCGCCCTTCGGGTCACGGGCGTACAGGTCCCGCACGAACTCGACGACCAGGTGCTGCTCCTCGCCCCCGGCGAAGAGGTCGTCGCCGCTCTCCTGCAGATGCTTCAGCAGCTTGCCGAGGTCGTGGTTGAAGCTCTGCCCAGGTCCGACGAGCGCCTTCAACGAGAGCTCAGCCAGCTGCCGGGCGAGGAAGAAGGCCGGCTGCGGGATCCCGGCGTCGATCAACGTGACGGCGCCCGCGTAGAACTCGCCGATCGTCTCGTCGGACGGGTTCGCGCAGTGCTCGCGGGACAGGCACAGCGCGTCGGGCCACTCGTGGTCCGAGTCCATGTCGCCGAACGGGCTCACATAGGTCATGCCGGGCATTGTGCACCGGCAGCTCGGCCGCGAGGGACCGGTTTTCCGCGCGCGTTCACCGTCGGCCCCGAGGGAGGCCGACGGCTAGTCGTCGCCGCCGAAGCCACGGTCGAAGCCTCGGAGGACCGGGTCCAGCTCGGCCGCGGCCCCGCACAGGGAGCACAGCCGGGTGCCCGGGTGCTGCGCCGCGTCCAGGGCCCGGTCCAGGGTGAGCACCGGCGCCCCGGCAGGGGCCTCCGCGCAGTCGACGGCGTGGACGGTGCCCCGGCCGGGCCCGCGGCCGCCGGCCTTCGCCAGCACCCAGCCGGACGGGCGGCGCGGCCCCAGTTCCCGCTCCACGAGCGAGGGCGGCTCCAGGTACTCCACGGGCACGTCGTCGTACGAGACACCGTCCAGGGGCCGTACGTGCTGCGGCGCGCGCACCCAGACCCGGTACTCGGCTGGCTCCACCGTGTCCCCGGGGCCGTTGCGGTACGCGGGGATCCCCACCTCGTACAGCCAGCCGTCGCGGACCTGGCGCTTGGACCACAGGCGTCCGACGACGTCCTGGTCCCCGGGCAGCAGCACCCGGATGGGGACCGGCACCGGCTCGGAGGGGGCGGAGGACGACGTCATGCCTCCACCGTAGGCGCCAACCCCGACAGCACCCGCACTGACCTGCGCGAACGCGGACTCTGTCCACAGGTCGGGGCCCAGAGCATGCCGGTATGACGAACGACGATGCACAGCAGCCGGCCCCGGGCCGCGGCAAGGTCCTGGAAGCCCTCGCGCAGGCAGAGCGGAAGGTCTTCACCCGGCCCGCGCCGAAATCCGCAAAGGCCCAGATGAAATTCCTCCTCACGCGCGCGAAGGGTTCGACCAAGGCCCTGGCCGAGCGCCTGGGCGTCTCCCGCCGGACGGTGGAGCGCTACCGCGCCGGGACCCTGACGACCCCGCAGAAGCGGCTCCAGGCCGCCCTGGTGGAGGAGACCGAATCCGAGTGGCAACCGCAGGTCAGGGCCCAGGTCCGCGAACAGGCTTCCACCACCAGCGGCATGATGGTGGACGTCACGGCGTACTTCGGATTCGTCGGCAAGGGCAGCTCGGACGACGGCCGCGAGCGCTCCATCACCACGGACATCTCACCCACCTACGCCAAGCAGATCCTGGAGCTCCAGGCATCCGGAGCGACGGATGAGGACCTACATCCGCTCGTCGCCGAGGCCATCACCGAGTCCTATTTCACCGAATGGGGCACCCGAGCCAAGGGCCTGCGCGCAGATTTCACAAACGTTGTGGCGATAGCTTTCCGGTTCTGACCCGGACGAATTCCGAAGCTGCTATAAACCGTATTCGGCGGGTCGTCGACAACGCTCTGGCGGCGGCCCGCTCCCTGATTCCGGACCACGATTGCGAGGCCGACGATGACCACGCCCTGGCCGCCCCGGCACACCGCCCACCGTCCGCTCCCTCCGCGCATCGCCGCGCCCCGCGAGCCGGTCGACCCCGCCCGCATCGGCCGCCGCGTCGTACGGCGCGAGGCGAAGGGCATGGACGCGGGCCTCGTCGCGGCGGCCCTCGAGGAGGCGCGGTTCGAAGCGCGGCAGGCGTCCCGGTACGAGGACCTGGCCGACGACCTCCGTGGCCCGGCGGAGCTCGCAGAGTGGGAGCGCATCGCCGCGCTGCTCTCCGGGGCGCCGGCGGGCACGCGGTACGACCCGGACGCCGACGACGTCGTCCAGGCCGAGCTCGCCGCCGACGCCGCGGCCGCCGCCGCCCGGGAGGCCGAGCTGCGCGAAGCCGTCCGGATCGCGGCCCGCGCCAACCACCTCCAGGTGCTGCGCGACCTCGGCACCCTGGACCAGGCCGAGCCGGCCGAAGGCGACGAGGCCGTACGCGACGAGCTCACCCGCCGCGCGGGCGGCTACGTCCAGGCCGACGTCGACGCCTGGCTCGCGCACGCCCTGGCCGCGCACCGCGGCCACTACCGCGACCCGGCCGCCCGCGACGCCGCCGCCGGCCTGCTGCCCCCGCCCGTCCTCGCGCACGCCGCCCTGCTCGGCGAACTCCTGCGCCTGGTCCCCGGCGCCGCCGCCGACGAGCTGGCGTTCGCGGCCCGGCTCGCCGCCACCGAGCCCGAGGCCGTCGGCGCGCTCGCCGCGCTCCTCACCCGCGCCCGCCCCGAGGTCCCCTGACCGGGCCCCTCCGGTGTCACGCTCACAGGGCGTGTGCGTGACACCGGCTGTCACGCACACCCCGGAAAGCGTCACGCCACCTTCAATACGTCCGCGAATGTCCGTTTCAGCAACGCTCCGGGCCGTCCAGGCCGGGATCCGCAGGCGGGCGTGACACATAAAAGTTGAAACCCCGGACGCCGGTTGATCCGTACGGAACGTGATCGTGAGCCCGGGTTCGGCCGGAGTGGTCCCGGGCCCCATGGCCCGGCGATACCGTGGTGAGCAACGCCAGTTCTGCCCTCTGGAGCCCTCGATGAGCGAACAGCCGGCCCCCGCCGACACCGCCGCCCGGCGACTGGAGCCTGCGGCCGCCGACGCGGTCCGCGCGTACGCGGCCAAGACCCGCGCCGACGCCGACCGGTTCGCCGCCGTCCTGGAGGACATCGCCACCAACGGCCTGCCCGACCCCGAGCAGTGCACCCCGTGGGAGGAGCTGCGCGAGGCCCACCTCGCCCGCCTCGCCTCCCAGCGCCCGGCCGTCGCCTGATGCCCCCGCAGCACGGCCCCCGCCGCGCCCGGATCGCGTTCTCCGACTCCGCCGCCAAGCAACTGGAGAACCTGGCCAGCGAGGCGGAGATCCACGCCCTGGACCGCGCCCTGGTCGTCGTCTCCGTCGACCCCGAGGTCGGCGAGCCGATCCCCGGCGACACCGCCGGCCCCCAGCTGCGCGAGTACGCCGACGAGGTCGAGCGAGTGCGCTTGTTGTACTGGGTGACGGCTTTGCGGACCGTGGTCGTGGTCGCCTACCTCGAGGTCTGACCCGCGACGTCCTGGACCAGGCCGACCGCGTGCTGCTGGCACGGCCGGCCCCTCCACATGTTCGTTGGTTGGTGAGGGATCGGGTCCGCGGGTTGGTGAGGGATCGCTCGCGTACAAGGAAGACCTAAGACTGACTGACCAAGGGACGAGCGCACTCTTCCCACCCGCCGTAGGCGAAGTACCGGAAGTACAGCCGGGCAGTCATCGCCTCCGACGGGCTCGCCACCCGCCTTGCACCCATCACCGCGCCGCCGTCGGCCCAGAGCTCCAGGCCGACGGCGCGCCCTGCAACACGCCTGTGCAACGCACGAGTGCAACAGAGTCCGCGTTGCGGCCATGACCTGCGGCAACACCCCGCGCCGCGCCGATCGGGCGCGTGTTGCGCTCCGCGTTGCAGGCCCCGGCCCGGACCGGCCGGAGCGCGCCTTGCACCCCATTGGTAGGTACTACAGGTAGTACCTATGTGCGGGTTGTAGATCTCTCCCCCTGAGAGCGAAGCGCGCTGCGCGGGCACACATCACCCGCCCTCGCCTCAGCAGAGGCCGACCCCGGCGTCCGGCGCACATGATCCTTCCCGGCTCTGTACGGCCGTCTGCGGCGTTCTGACGCCCTCCGGGCTCCCGAGCGACGATCAAGGCCCTGAAAGGCGCCCACAGCGGCGTACAGCGCTTCGGGCGGCGGGTGAAGCGCCCTGCTCCTCGGCGACGGCTCCGCGACGGGCGCCGGCGCCTCCTCTCGGTCGCTGCCTCTCGCTGCTCCCGGTCCGAGCTCTGCTCTCAGGGGGAAGGAGATACAACCCGCACATAGGTACTACAAGTACCTACCTACATTGGGGTGCAAGACGGCCCCGCGCCCCAGCCCCGTCCTGGGGCCTCGGCCGCAGTCCGGTGCAGCACGGTCGTGCTGCTCGCTGCTGTCCCTGCTGCTCCTGCTGCTCCTCGCGGTGAAGGGTGCAAGGCGCTGCTGCTGCTCGCGCTGCTGCTGACCGGCTGGGTGCAGCAGCTCGGCTCCGGGGTGCAGCGCAGCATTCGCACGACCCGGGCGGGACACGGCTGCTGCTCGTGTAGCAAGGCCAACCTCACCGGTGCAGCGGGCGGGTGCTGCACCGGGGCCGGCTACCGGCTCGCGGCTGCTGCTCCCGACGTGCTGCTCGGCCGGGGCTCGCGCAGCCGCTACCTGGGCGACGGACGAGTTTGTTCTGGAGGAGCAGAACAAACCGGTTCAGCTGGTGCTACCGGAGGCGATCCCGTGTTCGGGCCTGCGCCCGCTGGTTGTTCTGCTCCTCCAGAACAACCCGGTTTAGCTAGTGGTACCGGCTTGATCGCGGGCACGAAGAAGGCGCTACACCCGGGGGGTGCAGCGCCTCGTGGCTTCGCGGGGCCGGGGCCGTCAGCCTGTGGCGGCGAGGTTGGCGACCTGGGCGGCGTACCGGGCCCGTCGCTGCTCGGTGAAGCGCTCGGGCTCGGCGGCCTTGATCTCCGGAATCGGCATGGGGTAGGCGACCTTGCCGCCGGTCAGCAGTGGGTGGAGCTGGTAGAGGCCGTCTTCGAGGCTCCAGGCGAGTCCGCACTCGCGCAGCTCCTTGAAGCCGCGGTTCACCGTGGGCTTGCTGGCCCCCAGTTCGCGCGCCATCTCGTTCTGGCTGATCGTGGCGGTGCCGCTGTCCGGGTCGCTCAGGTACATCAGCTCGTCCAGGACGCGGCGGCCGGCGGTGGTGATGTCGACCAGGGCAAGGAGGCGGAGCACGGCGCGGGGGATCTCGACGGGCGCCTCTGTGGGAGGGCTGGGGACGTAAGAGCTGCTCACGCTCACCACTTCCGATCAGGACGACGCTGCAACAACGAGGATATGCCGCGCGGGATCACGCGCTCGCCTTGCGCACGGGCTTCCGCTGGCGGAGCGTGACGACCTTCTCCTTGCGGCGGGCGGCCTCGGTGGCCTTCTTCTCGGCCTCCCGCTCCTGGCGCCACTCGGTGGGGTAGTCGGGGTGCGGGATGATGCAGACCGGGCCCTCGGCGGCGTTCCAGAGCTTCTGCCACTTCTCCTGCTCGCCGGAGGTGCCGGCCACCGTCAGCCACGGGTTCAGCTGGAGGGTGCCGCGCCTGGCAGTGCGCATCCAGCCGATGTGCGTGAAGAACTGGCTGGCCTCGTTCACGGAGGCTGCCGACAGGTTGCACCGGGTCTGAAGATCACGCTGGTTGGTCTTCACGAAGCCGCGGGGGACCGCGCGGTCCTTGTCGTCGGACCGGTTCGCGTTCTGGAGCGCCATGAGCTTGCACCAGACCTGGAACCAGCTGCCGGGCGCCTTCAGGCTGCCGAGCACGTCCAGGAGCAGCCGGGCGTCCAGGACGTAGCCACTGACCTCGGCGCTCGCGGCGAACTCGCGGCCCTGGATCTTCTCCACGCCCAGGATCAAGCCGCCCTTGCCGTCCGACCGCGCGACCACGCGCTCGCCGGGGCGGACGATCGGCAGCTGTTCCATCGGCACAGTCCTCCAGGGATGATCAACGGTTCGGTGAGCACGGTAGCACTAGGTAAACCGGCTTGTTCTGGAGGGGCAGAACAAACGGTGCCTCACAGTCACCTAACGACCCGTCAGGTTCGGGGTGACTTTGTTCTAGGTTTCCAGAACACTCGGGAGCCGTTTGTTCTGGAAACCTAGAACAAACGGTTTCGCATCGCCGCAGGTCAGAGCCGTTTTCGGCGTGGATCCCTCTTAGGTGTCTTTAGACACCAGCCACCACCCCAGCCCCCGCTGCCACGCCGCGCACCGCGCGGCAAAAAGCGCTGGTCACAGCGGGCGTGTCTTCGTCGACACCCACCGGATCGGGGTAGCCGGCCTCCGTGGCTGAGCTCGCTTCGCGTGCGGCGCCGTACTCGGGTGCGGGTTGGGGACAGCAGCAGCGGCTCTGAGTCTCGGGTGGTACCAGCCGAGACGATCAAAAGCCCGGAAGCGTGGCTGGTCCCGGAGGACGGTTCCGCCGCCCGGCCCTGGGGGGCCGCTCGGCTCCGGTACCTCCGCACGCCGGAATTCCGGCTTTCCGATATCCGAGGTACCGTTCTGTGGCCGATGCCGGACACTTCCCAATTCGTGATTCCTCGCCTAAGTGGTGGGATCAATGCGGGCGCTGATGCACGCTCAAAACCCGAACCCCGTCCGGGC
>NZ_JBHVRX010000038.1:0-66961 GCF_042885515.1 Streptomyces sp. NPDC058052
CCGCCTCGGTGGCCGCGCGGGCCGGGGGTCCTTCCGGGGCCCCGGCGGGCGCCGGGGCCGCGCCGCCCTCGCCGGCGAACTCGGCGAGGGCCTCCAGGAGACCCTCCCCGTACTTGGCGAGCTTGGCCTCGCCGACGCCGCCGACCGTGCCCAGCTCGGCCACGCTCGTGGGGAGCGTCGTCGCGATCTCTCGGAGCGTCGCGTCGTGGAAGACGACGTACGCGGGCACGCCCTGCTCGCGCGCGGTCGCCGCGCGCCAGGCGCGCAGGGCCTCGAAGACGGGCACGGCGCCGGCGGGCAGGTCGACCGGGACGCGGGACTTCCCGGAGCGTCCGCCGCTCTCCTTGCGGGGCGCCGCGGCCTTGGCGGTCTCCTTGCGCAGGGCGACCTCGCGCCGCCCGCCGAGGACCTCGCCGCTGGCCTCGGTGAGGACGAGGGTGCCGTAGTCGCCCTCGACGGCGAGCAGCCCCAGGGCGAGGAGCTGGCGGACGACGCCCCGCCACTCGGCCGTGCCGAGGTCGGCGCCGATGCCGAAGACGGAGAGGGTGTCGTGGTCGAACTGGACGACCTTGGCGGTCTTCTTGCCCTGGAGGATGTCGATGATCTGGCCGGCGCCGAACTTCTGGCGCCGCTCGCGGGCCAGCCGCCACACGGTGGAGAGCAGCTTCTGGGCGGCGACCGTGCCGTCCCACGACTCGGCGGGGGTCAGGCAGGCGTCGCAGTTCCCGCACGGCCCGGACTTCTGGCCGAAGTAGGCGAGCAGACGGACGCGCCGGCACTCGACGGTCTCGCAGAGGGCGAGCATCGCGTCGAGGTGGGCGGCGAGGGAGCGCCGGTGGTTCTCGTCGCCCTCGGAGCCGTCGATCATCTTGCGCTGCTGGACGACGTCCTGGAGGCCGTACGCGAGCCAGGCGGTGGCGGGCTCGCCGTCACGCCCGGCGCGGCCGGTCTCCTGGTAGTAGCCCTCGACGGACTTGGGCAGGTCGAGGTGGGCGACGAAGCGGACGTCGGGCTTGTCGATGCCCATGCCGAAGGCGATGGTCGCGACGACCACGACGCCGTCCTCGCGGAGGAACCGCGCCTGGTTCGCGGCGCGCGTGGCGGCGTCCATGCCCGCGTGGTACGGGATGGCGTCGACCCCGTTCTCGGCGAGGAAGGCGGCGGTCTTCTCCACGGAGGAGCGCGACAGGCAGTAGACGACTCCGGCGTCCCCGGCGTGCTCGGTGCGGATGAGGTCGAGGAGCTGCCGGGTGGGGCTGTTCTTGGCGACGATCCGGTACTGGATGTTGGGCCGGTCGAAGCTGGCGACGAAGTGGCGGGCCTCCTCCAGGCCGAGCCGGGTGGCGATCTCTCCGTGGGTGGCCTCGGTGGCGGTCGCGGTCAGCGCGATCCGGGGGACCTTGGGCCAGCGCTCGTGGAGGAGGGAGAGCGCGAGGTAGTCGGGGCGGAAGTCGTGGCCCCACTGGGAGACGCAGTGCGCCTCGTCGATCGCGAAGACGGAGACCGTCCCCCGGTCGAGCAGCCGCTGGGCGCCCTCGGTGCGCAGCCGCTCGGGGGCCAGGTAGAGCAGGTCCAGCTCGCCCGCGAGGAACGCCTGCTCGACGGTCTGCCGCTCGTACGGGTCCTGGGTCGAGTTCAGGAAGCCGGCCCGGACCCCGAGGGCGTTGAGCGCGTCCACCTGGTCCTGCATGAGCGCGATCAGCGGGGAGATCACCACGCCCGTGCCGGGCCGCACCAGCGCCGGGATCTGGTAGCACAGCGACTTGCCGCCACCGGTCGGCATGAGCACGAGGGCGTCGCCGCCGGCCACGACGTGCTCGATGATCTCCTGCTGCTCGCCCCGGAAGGCGCTGTAGCCGAAGACCCGGTGGAGGACCTCCAGGGAGTCGGAGGATCCGTCGGGGCTCGGAGCGGAGGAGGCGTCGGAGGAAGCGTCGATGAGGGCCACCCGAAAAGCCTAGCCGCCCGGACACCCCCGCCGGGCCGACCGCCGGAGCCTGTGGACGACGCGCGCCTCCCGTCTCCGTCCGGCGGGTTCTCCACAGGCCGGTGCCCCGCGCGGGGCTCCGGTCCAGCGGGACACGGGTCCCGTCGGCCTCGATACTGGGGAGGGAACGCCTCCTCCCCGAGAGAGGAACCGGCTCATGCCCCGGAACACCGCGAAGACGCCGCACCAGCCGGCGACCGTGACGGTCAAGGGGCGGGACATGCGGCTGAAGACCCTCGGATTCGTCCTGGTCGCCGCACTCGCCATCTGGTTCATCGCCGCCAACACCGGCTCCGTGACCATCCGGCTCTGGATCCCGACGGTCACGCTCCCGCTCTGGACCGTCCTCACCGTCACGCTCCTCGTCGGCATCGTCCTCGGCCTCTTCCTCGCCCTCCGCCGCGGCCGGCGCTGACCGCGGCGACGGCGCTCGGCCGCTGCCCAGGATTCCGCTGCCCAGGATTCCGCTGCCTAGGATTCCGCGCCGACGGAAGGACGGCCGGAAGGACGGCCGGAGGGGCGGGCGGAGGGGCGGGCGGAGGGGCGGCCGTCCTCGTGGCCGGATTCCCGGTCGGACTCGCGGGCGAGGAGTTCCAGCAGTCCGGCGATCTCGTGTCCGGCCTCGGCGGGGTGCCGGAAGGGGGCGTCCGGATTGACGCGGTAGCGGTTGCGACGCCCGTCGGCGGCCCGGGCCCGGGCGACGTAACCCCCCTCTTCGAGGTCGGCGACGATCGTCTGGACGGTCCGCTCCGTCACGCCGCAGCGCGCGGCCACGTCGCGCAGCCGTACCTCGGGATCCCGGGTGATGGCGAGCAGGACGCGGGCGTGGTTGGTGAGGAAGGTCCACCCCGGCTGACCGTTTCCGTTCACTCCCATACAGGTCCCTTCCCCCGGATTCCTCAGGATCATGCGAAACGCATTTCATGCAAATATTGACGCGTTTCATTATAAAGCGGACACTCGCAGTAGGCGTCCCTGTGACGGCCCACCCCGACCGGAGCACTCCATGAGCCGCGAACTCGTCCGCAAGGTCCAGACCGTGCTCGCCGACGCCGGTTTCGGCCCCGGCAGTGGTCTGACCGCCCGGAGCGAGGGCGTCGCGGTGATCGTCGCCTGGCATCCGGACCGGCTCATCCGCCCCACCATCGCGGCCCACGCCTCGGACCCCGACATCCATGCCGCCGCCGAGATCAACGGCATCCGCACCGCCCTGGACACCGCTCTGACCAGCGTCTTCCTGGCCGCCGGCCTCATCCCGCTCACCGACCCCGAGGGCTTCATCAGCGTCACCGCCGCCCCCGCCGGCTGAGCGCGGGAGCGCGAGCCGGGCCCCGGCGGCGCGCCCGTCAGCCCGACCGGGGCGGCAGGATCCGCTTGGCGCCGAGCAGGACGCGGTAGCGGGCGCGCGCCGCGAAGTCCTCCGGCCGCCAGACCGCCGGACGCCCGACCTCGGCGCAGAGGTGGAGGAGTGCGCCGTCCCCCGCGCAGACGGCGACGTGGGCGCCGTAGGCACGGTCGGTGGCGTTGTACAGGAGCAGGTCGAGGGGGCGGGCGACCGGGACGCGGACGGTGGACCCCGTGTCCTCCCAGAGGTCCGACGAGCGCAGCTCCGGCGGGGTCAGACCGAAGTGCCGGAGCACTTCGTAGGCGTACAGCTGACAGTTGGCGCCGGGCCCGAGGCCCGGCGAGGCGGCCACCGCGGCGGCGCCCGGGAAACGGGATCCGTCGTAGCGGACGGTCCAGAAGTCCGCCGGCAGACGGGAGATGATCGACTCCATCCCGCCATCATTCACCGGAACCCGGGGCTCCGCGGGCCCCCTCGGGAAGCCGCCGGACGCTCAGCGCCCGGATCGGCGGGCGGGGAAGCCGTGCGACCGCGCCCGGAGCACGACCGCCAGTACGGGGACGAGCAGCACCACCAGGGTCCAGGGGAAGGCGCCGCTGCCGGCCGTGTCCAGCAGGACGCCCCCGATCACGCCGCCCGCCGCCATGGCCACGTTCCAGAGCGTCACCAGCATGGCCTGCGCGCCGTCCGCCTCGGCGCCGCCCGCCTCCCCCGCGGCCGTCTGGAGCAGCGTCGGCACACCGCCCCAGCCCAGCCCCCACACGATCGCGGCGAGGTGGACGAAGAGCGTGTGGTCGGCGAGGACGCCGAGCAGCGCCGCCGCGAGCGCCACCAGCAGCGCGCCGGCCACGGTCAGCCCGCGCAGCTGCCGGTGGATCCGGGCGCCGACCACCCAGATGCTCACGAGCGAGGCCGCGCCGAACTCCAGCAGCACCAGGTCGGTGCTGTCGCCCATGCCGAGGTCGTCGAGGAACGCGGCCACGTACGCGTACAGGACGGTGTGGGCCAGCACGAAGACCAGCGTCACGAAGAGCACGGCCGGCACGCCGGGCACCTTCAGGGCCCGGAGCATGCCGGGGCGTTCACCGGACGCCGCCCCCGGCCGGTCCGGGACGGCGGCCGCGATCCACCCCAGGAGCAGCACGGTCAGCCCGGTCATCGCCAGGAACGCGACCCGCCAGTCGGTGACCTCGCCCAGATACGTCCCCGCGGGCACGCCCAGCGAGAGCGCGACGGGGATGCCGGCCATCGCGACGGCGAGGGCGCGGCCCTCCAGCCGCGCCGGGGCCAGCCGGCGCGCGTACCCCGCGAGGAGCGCCCAGGCGAGCCCGGCCGCCATGCCCGCCACGAACCGCGCGGCCATCGTCAGGCCGTACACCGAGGAGACGGCCGTGACGGTGTTGGCCACGGCGAAGCCGGTCATCGACACCAGCAGCAGCCGCTTGCGCCGCCACGCGGCCGTCGCCGCAGTGAGCGGGATCGCCGTCAGCGCGGTGCCGAGGGCGTACACGGTCACCGTCTGCCCGGCCGCCGGCGCGCCGACCCCGAGGTCGCCGCTCATCGCGGGCAGCAGACCGGCGGGCAGGGTCTCGGTGAGGCTGGTGACGAAGACGGCGGTGGCCAGCGCCAGCAGCGCGAGGAGCGGCAGCTTCGCGGACTCCCCGGACTCGCCGGACTCGCCGGTGTCCGGTGGTACGGGCGCTGCCGCGTCGGCGGGAGCCGCGGTGTCCGGTGCGGAGTCCGGTGCGGAGTCCGGTGCGGAGTCCGGTGCGGTCTCCGGTGGTACGGGCGCTGCCGGTCCGGTGTCCGGTGCGGTGTCCGGTCCGGTGTCCGGTGCGGTGTCCGGTGCGGTGCTCATGGGGTGCTCCAAGTGCCGTGACGGGAGAGGACGGTGAGGGGCGGTGAGGGGACGCGGCCGGGGTGCCCGTCCGTACGTCCGCGCCGCCGCGGCGACTCTGCGGGAGGGCCCTTCGGGAATCCTTCGGATCCGCTGCGGACGCGGGGCCCGCGGCGCGGACGGCCGGGCACCTGCCGGACGTGCCCGGAGCCGGGCGGATAGGCTGGCCGGCATGCGGTGGGGGGTGCTCGGGCCGGTCGTGGTCTGGAACGACGACGGCGAGGAGGTCCCCGTCCCCGAGGCCAAGGTCCGCGCCCTGCTCGCCCTGCTGCTCGCCCACGACGGGGAGACCGTCCCGGCCGACCGCCTCATCGACGCCCTGTGGACCACCCGCCTGCCGGGCAACCCCGCCGGCGCCCTCCAGGCACGGGTCTCCCAGCTGCGCCGGGTCCTGGGCAGGCACCGGGTGGTGCGCCGCCCCCCTGGCTACCGCCTGGACCTGCGCCCGGACGAGGTCGACGCCACCCGGTTCCGCGCGCTGGTGGCCCGGGCCGCCGCCGTGCCCGACCCCCGTGACCGCGCCGCGATGCTCACCGAGGCGCTGGAGGGGTGGCGGGGCCCCGCGTACGCGGACGCCGCGGACCACGGGCTCGTCCGCCCCGCCGCCGCCCGCCTGGACGAGGAACGGCTGGCCGCGCTGGAGGAGCGGGCCCGGGCCCGCCTCGCCACCGGCGGCGACGCGACCCTCGTCGCCGAGCTGGCGGGACTCGTCGCCGCGCACCCGCTCCGCGAAGGGCTGCACGCCCTCCACCTGCGCGCCCTGTACGCCGCCGGACGCCAGGGCGAGGCGCTCGCCGCGTACGAGGCGCTGCGCCACCGCCTCGCCGAGGACCTCGGCGTCGACCCCGGCCCCGAACTGGCCTCCCTGCACACCGCGCTCCTCCGCCACGCCCCGGAGCTGTCCGCACCCGCCGCGCCCGGGTCTCCCGGAGACCCGCTCGCACGCGCCGCCGGCCCGGACCCGGTCGTCCCCGCCCCGGACCTGCCCGCGCCCCACGCCGGCCTGCCCGCGCCGCTCACCCCGCTCGTCGGCCGCGCCGCGCTCCTCGCCCGCGTGCGGCAGGTGCTCGGGACCGCGCGGCAGGTGACGCTCACCGGCCCCGGCGGGGTCGGGAAGACGCGGGTGGCCGTCGCGGCCGCCCGGGCGTCGGCTCCCGACGCGTGGCTGGTGGAGTTCGCCGGCGTACGGTCCGGCTCCGTCGCCGACCTGGCCCAGATCGTCGCCACCGCGCTCGGGCTGCGGGACGACGCCCGCACCGCGGACCCCGCGCTCTCCCCCGCCGGCCGCCTGGCCGCCGCGCTGCGCGACCGGCGCGGCCTGCTGGTGCTGGACAACTGCGAGCACGTGGTGGACGCCGCCGCCGAGCTCGCCGCGCGGCTGCTGGCGGCCGCCCCGGGCCTGCGGGTGCTGGCCACCAGCCAGGAACCGCTGGGGCTGAACGGCGAGACGGTCGTCCTCGTCGAGCCGCTCGGCCCCCGGGACGCGGTCCGGCTCTTCACCGAGCGGGCCGCCTCCTCCGCGCCGGGCTTCCCCGCCGATCCGGCGTCGATGGCGCCGGACGACCGTGCCGCCGTCGAGGAGATCTGCCGTCGGCTGGACGGCATCCCGCTCGCCCTGGAACTGGCCGCCACCCGCGTACGGGCCCTGGGGGTACGGGAGCTCGCCGCCCGGCTCCACGACCGCTTCCGGCTCCTCACCGCAGGGCGGCGCGGCGCCCCCGCCCGCCAGCAGACCCTGCGCGCGGTGATCGACTGGAGCTGGGAGCCGCTCACCCCGCCCGAGCGTCTCGTGCTGAGCCGCCTCGCCGTCTTCGGCGACGGCTGCGACCTGGCGGCGGTCACCGTCGTCGCGGCCGGCGACGGCGTGGCCGGGGCGGACGTCTGGGAGCTGGTCACCCGGCTCGTCGACCGCTCCCTGGTGACCGTGACGGCCGGCCCCTCCGGACCGCGCTACGGCCTGCTGGAGTCGGTGGCCGCGTACGCCCTGGAACGGCTCGCCGAGGCGGGCGCCCCCGACGCCGTACGGGCCCGGCACCTCGCCCACTACCTGGAGCTCGCCGAGCGCGCCGAGCCCGCGCTGCGCGGCCCGGACCAGCGCGAACGGCTCGACCGGCTCGACACCGAGGCGGGCAACCTGCGGACCGCCCTCGACACGGCCCTGCGCCTGCCCCCCGGCGACGCGTCCGCCGCCCGCCTCTGCCGGTCCCTGGCCTGGTGGTGGCTGCTGCGCGGCCGCCTCTCCGAAGCCCGGCGGACCGTGCGCGCCGTCCTCGAAGCGCGGCCCGCCGCGACGGACGAGCGCGCCGAACTCCTCCTGCTGCACCGCGCGTTCGCCCTCCTGACCGAGGGCCGTGACACCGGAGCGGACGAGGACCCCACCACCGGCGAACACCCCGCCCCTCTCCTCGGCGACCCCTCCGGCGAGTCCCTCGCCGGGTCCCTCGGAGGCGCCTTGGACAACCCCTTCGACGCGCCCCTCGGCGACGACCGCGCCGGCACCCCCGCCGAGACCGCGGCCCGCCGGGTCCGCGCCCGATGGCTGTGCGCGTACGGGCTGTTCAGCGCGGGCGCGCCGGAGGAGGCCGAGGCGGTCAACTCCCGGGCGCTGGAGCGGTTCAGCGCTCTCGGGGACACCTGGGGCACGGCCGCCGCCCTGAGCCTGCGCGCCCGGCTCGCCCTGGACCGGGGCGACCTCGCGGGGCTGGGGCGCGACGGGGAGCACAGCGCGCGGCTCTTCCGCGAACTCGGCGACCGCTGGGGCGAACTGCAGACGGTGCCGCCACTGGCGACGCTCGCCGAGATCAAGGGCGCCTACGCGGAGGCCGACCGCCGGCAGCGGGACGGGCTGCGGATCGCCCGCGACCTCGGCCTCACCGCCGAGGTGTCCGCCCGGCTCTCCGGCCTCGGCCGGCTCGCCCTGCTGGACCGCGACTGGGAGCGGGCTCGCACCCTCCACGGGCGGGCCCTCGCGATCGCCGCCGAGCAGGGGTACGCGTACGCCGAGATCCACGCCCGGATGGGGCTGGCGCTCGGCGCGCGGAGGTCCGGCGACCTGACGGCCGCCGAGGAGCATCTGGCGGGACTGCGCGACCGGTTCGCCCGGGCCTCCTCGCCCGCCGGGGAGCACCTGCGCCATGCCGAGCTCGGCTTCCTCGCGGAGCTGCGCGGCCGCCCCGGCGAGGCTGCCGGGCACCATCTGCGCGCGCTCGCGGTGGCCCGTACCCTCGGCGAGCCCCGCGCCCTCGCCCTCTGCCTGGAGGGCCTGGCGGGCGCGCTCGCCGCCGGCTCCCCCGCCGGGGCGGCCGCGCTGCTGGGCGCGGCGGACGCCGAACGCCGGGGCGCGGGGGCTCCGTTGCCCGCCGCCGAACGGGGCGACGCCGACCGCGTCACCGCCACCGTACGGGCGTCCCTGGGCACGACGGAATTCGCCGACGCGTTCGAGCGCGGGGTCCGGGACGGGGGCGAGGCCACCCTCGCCCGGCTCCACGCCCGGCTCGCCGCGACCCGGAACGCGCCGCCCCGCACCGGGTGACCCCGGCAGCGGCGGCGCGCCACCCGGCGCGCGGCGCGGAGGACGCTCCCACCGACTTCAACACACACCTCACCAAAGGGGTGTCGAGCATCTACGATGCTCATCCGACGTGCACGACGGGGGCTCGATGACGACGCAACCACCTTCCGACGGCAGCCTGGCGGACGAGCGTGAGCGGGTGCTGGACGCCGTCCTCGGACCGGCCAGCGAGGCGTACTACGCCGAGCGCGTCCGGTCGGGCAGCGGGGCGCGCGCCAGGGCCCAGGCGGCCCAGTCCACCGTCACCCTGTTCGCGGGCGGCATCGTCGCGGCGCTGACCTTCACCCAGCTCGCCGACCGGCCGGTGATCACCCAGTGGGCGGGGGTCGCCGCGGTCGCCCTGTGGCTGCTCGCCGCCGTCCTCTATCTGCGCGCCGTGGCGCAGCCGGTGGGAGCCCTCGCCGGGCCGAGCCACGCGCGCGACCGCCTGGACCTCCTCAACGCCGTGCTCAAGCGGGCCGACGACGAGGCCGCGCAGGTGGACCGGCGGCAGAAGCACGCCAACCGGGTGGTGGTCGCGGCGCTGGCCGTCACCGTCCTCACCGTCGGCCTCGCGGCCGTCCTGGGCCCCAAGGAGGAGAACGCCTCCGGCTCGATCGTCGTCTCGCCCGCGTACGCCACGACCCTCCGCACGGTGTGCGCCCTGAAGGGCGAACGGCTCACCGGCAGCATCGACACGTCCTCCCTCGCCAAGCCCTTCGTGAGCATCACGGTCGCCGGAAAGGAGTGCGGGAACGCGGCCGGCAAGGAAATCAAGCTGGTGATACCCAAGTCAGCCGTCCAGGCCATCGCTATGGAAGGGAAATGATCACCGACATGGGCGCGGTCTTCCACCTCCTGTGCTTCACCCCACTCGTCCAACACGACTCCGCGCTCGACACCGTGCGAGCGGTGCACGCCAAGGGTGATCGCATCGACGGCATCCTCGTGCTGGGCGCCGGCGCCGACGAGCCACGGCGCGTCGCGCCGTCCGAGACCCAGGACTTCCTGGAGACGGTGATCCTGGAATGCCTGGAGGCCGAACCGAACCGGCTGCCGCCGGTGACGGCCGTGCCGGGACGGCACGACATCAGCCGGATCGGCCCCGGCCAGGGCATGCTCACCCGGGCGCTCACCCGGTACTGGGGCGACACCGAGCGGGGCTTATGGCAGGGCGACGAGCAGGACATCGTGGACGCCCTGCGCGCCACCCCGTTCGCGGACTTCGTGGCGTGGTCCGAGGGGCACACGGCCTTCCCCCGGTGGCGGCCGGGCGTCCTGCCGGGCGAGGGGTCGGTCCGGCTCGGGGCGGGCGGCACGGGCACCCTGGGGATCGTCGTCGTGAACTCCGTCTTCCGGATGGCCGTGCCCGACGGCACCGCCGACCTGGCGACCTGCGCCCTGGGCCAGCTGGACGGGGCGGTCGGCGGGGAGTACCTCCCGTGGGCCGACGCGAACGACCTCACCCTCGTGGTCGCGGGCCACTCCGCCGTCGTCCCGCCGCAGATCGCCCCCGTCCTGCCGAAGACCGTGCTGCTCGCCCCCGACGGGGAGCCCGACCGGTCCGGCTCCGCCGCCCGCTGGCTGGTCGCCTCGCGCGGCACGACCCGCCAGCACCGGCTGCTGCGCGTGGAGATCACCGCCCCGGGTGCGCCGAAGGTCCGTGACCTCGCGGCACCGGCGGCCGAACAGCCGGTGCCGCTGCCGAGCCCCCGGCGCTCCGGCAACCGCACCGGGGCGGTCGTCCGGCCGGCCCCGGAGGCGGACGGCGAGCAGCCCTCGATGGAGGAGTTCTACCAGCAGATCGGCACCGGCCGGATGATCCTGGTGGCCGTCTCCGGCGTCCACGGCGAGGCCGGTTCCATCGACACCGACGGGCTCACCCGCGACCTGACGCAGGCGGTGTACGGGCTGGTGCCCGACCCGGCGCCCACCACGGCCGAGATCTGGGGCACCGCCCTCGCCGAACTGGGCTCCCGGACGGTCGGCGAGTACGTCGCCGGGCTGCGCGGCGCGGACCAGGAGTCCGCGGCGGCCGCCCGTCGCATCCTCCAGGCCCCCTGGCGGCGCATCTACGACTTCACGGCGACCGACGTCTTCTCGTCACTCCTGGAGACGGACCCGCGGACGGCGGAGACCAACTCGTTCGTCGACGCCCTGGTGCGCAAGCCCGCGGCCGGCAACGCCACGGTCGAGGCGGTCGCCATGCACGGCAGCCCCACCGGGCCCGAGAGCCTCGACTTCACCGTGCCCGCGGACGACGAACTCTCGCCGCGCGCCCTGTGGTTCCGCAAGCTCAAGGCGGAGCTGCTGACCCACCCCACGGTCTACATGGCCGCCTCCCCCAGCAGCCGGTCGCTGTGGGACGCGCTCGCGCTGATGCCGCCGCAGACCGGGGAGGAACGCTTCCCGCGCTTCCTCGTCACGGGGCCGGGGACCGAGGCGGACCGCGCCCGGATCCGGCGGGCCGGCCTGACCCACATCCAGATCTCCCCGCACGCGTTCGCGGTGCGGCAGCTGCGGCCGGGCCTGGAGGCGCTCCAGCAGGGCAAGCGGCGACTGGCCGACATCCAGGGCAGCGCGAGGCGGGGTTCCGGGATCAAGCTCGTGTCGTCCCTCGTCGACAGCGCGCCGGCGGGGAGCGTCGAGTTCCTGAAGGGGCAGGACCCGACGTGGGGCGACGTCAGGGGCGGCTTCGCCGTGAAGCTGTCCATCACCGACCGCATCCGGGCCGGCGCCCAGCCCGCGGAGGACGGACGGCACCGGATCGTCCTGGTGGAGGGCCGGGCGGGGTCCGGCAAGACCACGGCCCTCATGCAGTACGCCCACGAGCTGCACCAGTCGGGCCGCACCGTGGCGTGGATCGACCGCGAGGCGACCGACCCGCTGCCGAACCTGAAGGCGCAGGCCCGCGGCATGTCGGCGGACGCCATCTTCGTGGACGACGTCGACATCTTCGGAAGCCTGGGCGCCTCGCTCCTGCGGGAGCTCAGCAACGGCGGCCGGACGCTGGTCGTCGCGGCGATCCGCACGACCCGGGCCGACGAGCTGGACGTCACCTTCCAGGCCCAGCGGGTGTCGGCGGACGAGCCGCTGAGGGACGAGGACCTGGGGCACATCGTCGACGTCCTGCACGCGCACGGCCTGCCGGGGATCCTCAAGCGGCAGAAGCTCCGGCCCGAGAAGATCGACAAGCTGCGGGAGCTGTGCGACCGCAGCCTGCTCGCGGCCATGATCCAGGTGGTCACCGGCAAGCGCTTCGAGGAGAAGGTCGCCAGCGAGTACCGCGAGCTGGAGCGCGACCAGGTGGCGGTCTACGCGACCGTGTGCCTCTTCGAGTCCGCCATCGTCTTCAAGAAGCGCGGCATCGAGCAGGAGGACCTGCTCCAGATCGTCTCCGGGCGGGGCGCCCCCAAGCCGTCGCTGAACCGGGCGATCAACCGGCTGGTGGACCGGCGCTTCCTCCACATCGCCCCGGACGGCACCGTCCGCTGCCGGCAGCGGACGATCGCGGACACCGTGGTCGAGACGGTCCTCAAGAAGAACGCGGACCACCTCGCCGGCGTCGTCGAGCACCTGCTGCGGTTCTACGCGCAGTACGCGGCCGACATCCGGGACAACGACGACCCGTACCGCAGGATCCTGATCCGGCTGCTCAGCCACTCGCTCATGGTGTCGCTCCGGCTCAAGCCCGGGCAGGTGCGGGACATCTACAGCACGGTGCACGAGCTGCTGCGGGACAACTTCCACTACTGG
The DNA here is from genome assembly GCF_042885515.1 of Streptomyces sp. NPDC058052. Classification (NCBI taxonomy): domain Bacteria; kingdom Bacillati; phylum Actinomycetota; class Actinomycetes; order Kitasatosporales; family Streptomycetaceae; genus Streptomyces; species Streptomyces sp. NPDC058052. The sequence continues at coordinate 12,536 of NZ_JBHVRX010000038.1, forward strand.
CTCCAGCGCGGCGAGTACGAGCTCGAACGGGGCGACCTGGGGATCGCCGAGAACCATCTGGAGACCGCCCAGGGATGCGAGGGGGGCGCCACCGACCACTTCGTCCTCACCGCGTGGAGCGCGATCAGGCTGCGCCGGTCGACGGAGAGCCCGGTCGACAACAGCCTGCGCGACCGGGCGTTCGAGGCCATCAGCGTGCTGGAGGACGTCACGCGGCGCCATGGCGGCGCCTCTCCGCACTCCTTCTCGGTGATCGCGCGACGGGGCACCGAGTGGGTGGAGGCGTGCGAGGTGTCGCTCTCCGTGGCACAGGTCGAGGACACCCTCCGCCGGATCCTCACGGTCGTCGAGGCCGGCCGGCGGTTCTGCAAGGACAACCACGAGTTCATGCGCATAGCGGACGAGTTCGAGCCCCGGCTGAACCGTCTGCTGGAGCGCAGCAAGGGGATTCCGCTGTAGGGCGGAAGGCGCCGGACGGAGGGGCAGGACCGAGGCGCCGGGCCGAAGCGTCGGGCGAAGGGGCGACGAACCCCTCGTCCGGCGCCCAGCGGACATCACACGGCGCAGTTCTCACACGGGTCCCCTCCACCCCACCCGGGCCGTTCCCGTGACATCTTCACGGAATGGCCACCATGTGGCGATCGTTCGGTCCGCACGCCTTCTCACCGGCGTCGCGGCGCCCGTAGGATTGCCCTGCGTACCGGACGACTCGCAGTGGGTGACGCGGGGTGATACTGCCGGGTCACCGGTCGCGCAATTCGTCATCGGATCCGTGACTCATGGAATTGGGTGACCCATGCCTCCTCGGCTCGTCGGCCATCAAGGCTCCCTGAACGGACAGCAGTTCCCGATCGGCACCACACCGCTGACCCTGGGTCGCAACGGCGACAACACCATCGTGATATCCGGCGAGAACGTCTCGCGCTTTCACGCGGAAGTGCGCCGCGAGAAACACGGATTCGTGCTGTACGACAGCGGCAGCAGCAACGGAACGCACGTCAACGGCGTGCGGGTGACCTCCCACGAGCTGCAGCCCGGCGATCTCGTCGAGATCGGCACCGAGACGTTCCGCTTCGAGGCGGCCGACGCCATGGAGACCATTCTCGACCTGTCCGTCCTGCGCCCGCTCGGCCCGGCCGCCCAGGCGACGCTGGCGGCGGGGCCGGTCCTGCACGTCACGGTCTCGGGCGGCGGTCCCGTCGGCCTAGCCTTCGCCCTGCTCCTGGAACACCTCATGGGGCATCGCGTCTCCCTCACCGTGTACGACGGCCGCTGGACCCAGGACGGGACGAAGGTCGTCTGGAAGGACGAGAGCCAGGGCAACGTGCGCCGGCAGCAGGTCGTCACGGTGCAGAGCCGCCAGTACCTGAACCTCCCCGAGGCGGTGCAGGAACGCCTCTTCCGCGGCGACGCGTTCTCCGAGATGTGGCCCGTCGGCCCCGACTCCATCCGCGGCCGCGGTCCGAGGAACCTCCGGATCGCGTACATCGAGGACACGCTGCTCGAGATGGCCAACGAGAAGCCGGACCGCATCCGGCTGGTCCCCGAGGTCTTCGACCCGGCCGCGCACCAGGAATCCGGGACCAGGAATCATGTGCTCGCCATTTGCGAGGGCGGCCGTTCGCGGACGCGGGAGCATTTCGCCGACAAATTCGGCAGCGCCGACAAGTCCATCTACTCGCTGCACGGTCAGCACATTCAGGATGTCGTCCTCGGCCTGCGCGTCCGATCGACCCTGACGGATCCGATGACGGTCCTGCTGACCGTCGCCCAGAACCGCTTTCTCCTCAACGCGCTGCGCGGCGAGGGATTCCTGAACATGCGGCTCACCGACGCCGAGGCCGCGGAAGTGGTCGGCATCGATCCGGTGCGGCACGTCTTCGAGGAATGCATCGCCTCCCGCCCGTGCGTCATGGGACGCGACGACCACGGCGATTTCCAGTGCTCGACGCACAGCACGCTCTTCCTGCCCGCCATGGTCCGGGGCTCGGCCCTGTGGAAGCGGGTGCTGGAGGGGCTGGCGCTGTTCGGCGTGGCCGAGAAGGACCTGAGCGCCGTCACCGCGTTCCGGCTCGACATGGTGCAGCGGCCCCGGTTCACCACCCGCCTCCACTCGGCCACGTCCACCTCGCCGGGGACGTACGGGTTCCTCCTCGGCGACGCCGCCAACGCGATCCACTTCTGGCCGGGGCGCGGGCTCAACAGCGGCCTCGGCTCCGCGATCTCGCTGGCCCGGTCCCTCAACGGCGCCTGGACGGGCCGGCCGTTCCGCGACGCCGACTTCGCGCGCCACGAGGCGGCGATGTCCATGCTCCAGTACCGGCACAAGAGCCGCGCCTGGAACACGATGATCACCACCGACGAGAACGGCGTCAGCCGGCCGATCAAGGAACTGATCGCGCAGAGCATCGCGGAGTGCGAGGGGAAGGACCTCGACAAGGACGCGGACGTCGACGCCCTCATGGACCGTCTGCGCGCGATCCGCGACCGGCTGGCCTCCCGCCTCCCCGGCATGCCCGACGACCCGACGCTCCGCGGCCACCTGGAGTCCCTCGACGCCTCGACCCTGCGCACCCTGTGGGAGAGCGGCGCGTGGGACACCCTGATCGTCGGGGGCGAAGAGGTGGACATCGACATCTTCTACCGCCAGGACGCACCCTCCACGACCGCGGCGAGCGCGTAGGAGGCGCGTCCGCGGGACGGGGGAGCGAGCGCGCCCGTCCCGCGGACGCGCCCCTGCCGGGGCGAGCCATCGGCACGGCTCTCGCGCATGGACCCGATCGCCCCGGCGGCGACGGCCGTCGCCGGCACCGCCGCCGAGGTCACGCCCGCCCGCCTCCTTCCCGGCCCCTCCGGGTGCGGCCCAGGACCACCAGGTCCACCGCGGCGGCCCCTCCTCCGTGTCGGTGACGACCTCGATCCGGCCGGGGATCCGGCAGGTCGCTCGACGGGTGGGGGCGTTCGGTCGCACACGGCGCGCGACCGGACGGCACCGGATCAGAGGGGGCGCGCACGCCCACGCGCCGGCCCCCACCCGCGAGCCCTCACCACATCGGCCTCGCGTTCGGCCAAGGGGAGAGGAACCCGGGGATCAGCGGACCCGGCCGCGCGCCTTCAGGCGGTTGGCGGGGACCTCCGGGGCCGCCAGGGGGTCGCCGTCGTAGCCCTTCACCTCGCCGAAGCGGTCGCCCGCCATCCACTCCTCGCGGGCCTGGCGGATCTCCTCGTCCGTGCGGCCGACGAAGTTCCACCACATGACGATCTCCTCCTCGAAGGGTTCGCCGCCGAGGAGCATCAGACCCGCGTCGGAGACGGCGCGGAGCGGGAGGGTGAGGCGGCCGCAGCCGAGGTAGAGCATGGAGCCGGGGAGGACGGGGACTCCGTCGACATGGGCCTCGCCGGACATGGCGAGGACGGCGTACTCGAAGTCCGGGTCGAGCGGGAGCTCGGTCTCGGTGCCGGCGGTGAGCGCGAGGTCGGCGCCGACGATCGGGGTGTACGTCGTCCCCGGCGAGGTCGCACCGTCGAGCGAGCCGAGGATCACCGTGGCGGTGAGGCCGGGCGCGGTGACCCGGGGCAGGTCGGTGTGGTGCTGGAAGTGCGGATCGACGTGCCGGTGGGCGTCGGGCAGGGCCACCCAGAGCTGGGCGCCGTGCAGGAGGCGGGCGTGCGGGCGGGGGCTCTCCTCGGAGTGGGAGATCGCCTTGCCCGAGGTCATGAGGCCCAGCTCCCGGGGGCGGATCGTCTGGAGGCTGCCGGTCGAGTCGCGGTGCAGGACCTCGCCCTCGTGGAGCCAGCTGACGGTCTGGAGGCCCATGTGGGGGTGGGGCGGGACCTGCATGCCGGGTTCGTCGGCGATGTCGTCGGGGCCGTAGTGGTCGACGAAGGCCCAGGCGCCGACCATCCGCCGGCCGAGGTTCGGCAGCAGCCGCCGCACCTCCGTCGACTCGCCGAGCTGGACGTGACGGGGGCTGAGGAGTTCGCGTACGGGCTCTGCGACGACGAAGCCGCGGCCACCGCACACCGCGAGCTCGGCCTGGCGGTCGAGATTGCTCATCGGGGATCGACACCTCTCCAGTGGGGGGAGATCGGGGAGAAATCCAGTCGTGGAATGTTCAACTACTCTGTGGCGTTGACGAGGGCGGACCACCCCACAGGGTGACAGATCCCGCACCCCGGAACAGGGAGAGCAAGTGAGCGACACGTACTACGAGTTCGGAACGGCCGCCGACCGCTGGAGCCGCGCGCAGCTGTTCTTCGACGCGAAGGAGTACCAGACCGCCGTCCGCGTCCTGCGCGGCCTCGTCGCCGAGCACCCGGACCAGACGGCCCAGCGGCTGCTGCTCGCCCGCGCCTACTACCACTCCGCCCAGCTCAAGCTCGCCGAGACGGAGCTGCGCACCATCCTGGAGCGGGACCCGGTGGAGCACTACGCGCGGCTGATGCTCGGCCGCACCCTGGAGCGCCAGGGCCGCGCCGACGAGGCCGCCCCGCACCTGCGGATGGCCGCCGCGATGAGCGGCGAACTGCCGTCCTGACGCGGATCTGATACCCCGGCACGGTATGGTCGGGCCCCAGGAGGTCCTGATCATGCCCACACCCCGGCCGCGCCACGGCGAGCGAGCGGGAGGTGCCCTCGCGCACCTCCTGCTCGTCGTCGTGCTCGCGCTCGGGGTGTTCATGATGCACTCCACGGGTCACCCGGACGGCCCGTCCTCGGGCACGACCGGCGTGACCGGTACGACCGGTACGACCGGCATGACCGGCATGACCGCGACCGCCGACATGGGCGCCGCGGCGGCGCACGCGCGGGGAGCCGGCGGCTCCCACGCGTCCGACCGGCCGGACGAGGGCCACGCGCCCGGCTCCGGGATGGACATGACCACGCTCTGCGTGGCCGTCCTCGCCGGCTGGCTGCTCGCCGGTCTCGTCAGGGCCGCGCTCGGCCGCCGGCCCGGCTGGCTCGTCCTCCTCCTCGCGCGGCTCAGGCCCGCGCTCGGGCCGCACGCCCCGCCGCGCCGGCCACCCGACCTCGCCCGCCTGTCCGTCCTGCGGATCTAGGCCGTACCCCCTCGCCGCGGGCCGCTTCCGGCTGCCCGCGCGCCTCCCGGTATGAGCCCATGACCGTACGTACAGCACACGAGGTGTCACCATGCGCACGTTCCGCCGACGCACCACCCGCACCCTCGGCCTGAGCGGCGCCGTCGCCGCGGCCGCCCTGCTCCTCGCCGCCTGCGGCGACGACGGCGCCATGAAGGGGATGGACCACGACGGCCCGGCCGCCTCGGCCACCGCGCCGGCCGCGTCCTCCGCCGCGCCGTCGGCCTCGGGGGCCTTCAACGACGCGGACGTGATGTTCGCGCAGATGATGATCCCCCACCACGAGCAGGCCCTGGAGATGGCGAAGCTCGCCGACGGGCGGGCCGAGGACGCCGGCATCAGGACGATCGTCGCCGCCGTCGAGAAGGCCCAGGACCCCGAGATCCAGAAGATGAAGTCCTGGCTGAAGGGCTGGGGCGAGCCCGAGTCCGCCGGGATGGGCCACTCGATGGCCGGGATGATGACCGAGCAGGACATGAAGAAGCTCGCCGACGCCAAGGGCAAGGGCTTCGACCGCACCTTCGCCGAGCTGATGATCGCCCATCACGAGGGAGCGGTGGAGATGGCGAAGGACGAACAGAAGGACGGCGCCAACGCCGAGGCGAAGGCCCTGGCCGGTGAGGTCGTCCGGGCCCAGACCGCCGAGATCGCCGAGCTGCGGAAGATCCTCGACCGGCTCTGACCCGCGTCCCCGGCCGGTTCGGTCGGGTCGGCCCGCCTCGACCCTTCGGGGCGGGCCGACGGGACCCGGGATCCGGAATCCAAGATCTCGGATCACGAATCCCGGATACCAGATACCGGATACCGGATACCGGATACCGGATCCCCAGTGCGATCTCCGCGCGCCGCCCCTTCCTCCCCTCCCCTCACTTCTCGGCGAACGAAAGAACCATGACCAAGCTCCGCCTCACCCGGACCACGGCCGCCTCCGCCGCGGCCGCCCTCTCCCTCTCCCTCGTGCTGGCCGCCTGCTCCCGGCCCGCCGGCACCGGCGCGGAAGCGGCCTCCGCGCTCACCCACATCCATGGCCTCGGGATCCTCGACGAGAACCTCTATGTCGCCACGCACGAGGGGATCCACTCCCCCGGCGCCGACGGCGCCCCCGTGCTCGTCGGCGACCGGAGGGACGACTTCATGGGCTTCACGGTCGCCCGCGACGGCACCTTCCTGGCCAGTGGGCACCCGGCGCCGGGCAGCGGGGGCCCGTCCGATCTGGGGCTGATCGCCTCCGCCAACTCGGGCCGGAGCTGGACCGAGAAGTCGCTCGGCGGCGAGGTCGACTTCCACTCCCTGGACACGGCGCCCGACGGGACCGTCTACGGATACGACTCCACTCACGGGCGGCTGCGCGTCACCCGTGACCAGGTGGCCTGGGAGGACCGGGCGCGGCTCCGCGCCCTCGACATCGCCGTCTCCCCGACCGCCCCGGGCACCCTGGTCGCCACCACCGACACCGGCGTCGCCCGCAGCACCGACGGCGGCAGGACCTTCGCGCCCGGGGCGGGGCAGGTGCTCGCGTACGTCTCCTGGGGCGCGGCCGACGCGCTGTACGGGGTGGCGCCGGACGGCGGCCTCTTCCGTTCCGCGGACGGCGGCGGCGCCTGGAGCCGCGTCGGCACCGCGCCGGGCGGCCGCCCGCAGGCGCTGACCGCCGTCGACGCGCGCCGGCTGCTCGTGGCCACGCAGGACGGGGTGTACGAGTCGCGGGACGCGGGCCGCTCGTTCGCGCGCCGCATGGAGGTGGCGTCCGGCTCCGGCGGGCACTGAGCGCGGAGCCGGACGCCGGGGTCACACGGCGGCGGCCCGCGCGACGATCTCGCCGCCGACGACGACGGTCTCCGCGACCGTGCCCGGGATCTCCTCCGGAGCGATCCGCAGGATGTCCCGCGAGAGGACCACGAAGTCGGCGAGCTTGCCGACGGTGAGCGAACCCCGCTCGTGCTCCAGGAAGTTGGCGTACGCGGAGCCCATCGTGTAGCCCTCGACGGCCTCGGCGGCGGTGAGGGTCTGCCCCTCCGTCCAGGGCGCGCCGCCGTCGAGCGGGCGGCGGGTCACGGCGGCGTGGATGCCGACCATGGGGTCCATCTCGGCGACGTTCCAGTCGCTGGAGAGGGCCAGTACGGCTCCGGCGTCGCGCAGGTCGCGGAGCGGCCATGCCTTGTGCCAGCGCTCGGGGCCGATGTTCTCGGCCCAGTCCTGGCCGGGTCCCGCGATGTCGGGGGCCGCGTGCCGGGGCTGCATGCAGGCGACGACGCCGAGGGCGGCGAAGCGCGGGGTGTCGTCGGGGTCGAGGCACTCGACGTGGACGACCTGGTGGCGGGCGTCGCGCGGGCCGTTGACCGCGCGGGCGTGGGCGACGGCGTCGAGGACGGTCCGGATGCCGCGGTCGCCGGTGGCGTGCACGAAGCACTGGAATCCGCGCGCGTCGAGGCGGGCGAGCAGGCCGGCGAACTCCTCGGGCGGGTAGAAGGTGTCCCCCCGGTGGTGGGCGCAGCCGGCGTAGGGCTCCAGGAGGGCGGCGGTGCGGGGTTCGACGACGTCGTCGATGTACAGCTTCAGGGGGCCGACCCGGAAGCGGTCGTCGGCGTGCTCCCCGGCCGCCGTCTCGAAGGCGTCGAGGTCGGCGTCGGTGGTGCCGCGGGGGTGGAAGAGGGCGGCGACGATCCGGGAGCGGAGCCGGCCCTCGGCACGCGCGCGCGTGAAGAGGGCGAGGTCGTCGAGGGAGTTCTGGGGTTCGACGACGGTGGTGATGCCGAAGCGGATGGCGTCGTCGAGGCTCTTGGCGAGGCGGCCGTACTGGCGGTCCGGCGAGGCCCAGGGCACGCCGAGGGCGCGCAGGGCGCGGTGGCCGTCGCGGGAGAGTCCCTTGACGGCGAAGTCCTTGACGAAGCCGGTGGGTTCGCCGGTGGCGGGATCGGTGACCGCGGTGCCGAAGGGGAGGTCGGTGTGGTCGCGGTCGACGCCGAGGGCGCGGAGGGCGGCGGTGTTGAGCCAGGCGGTGTGGACGTCGTAGCTGAGGACGAGGGCGGGGGTGTCGCCGGTGGCGGGGTCGAGGTCGGCGGCGGTGGGCATGCGGCCGCCGGGGATCGCGGAGTAGTCGAACGCCTCGGCCTCGATCCAGGGGGCGTCGGGGTGGGCGGTGCGCCAGGCCCGCACGCGCGCGTGGATCTCGTCGAGGGTGCGGGCGCCGGCGAGCTGGACGCAGGCGTCGTCGGAGCCGAGCCGGACGTGGTTGTGGGCGTCGACGAAGCCGGGCAGGACGAGCCGGCCGCCGGCGGGGAGGACGCGCGTGCCGGGGCCGGTCCAGGCGGCCGCGTCGGCGTCGGCGCCGAGCCAGACGATCCGCCCGTCCCGTACGGCCATCGCCTCCGCCTCCGGCAGCGCGGGGTCGACGGTGTGGATGCGGGCGCCGGTGAGGAGCAGGTCGGCGGGGGCGGGGGTGGTGCCGTTCATGCGGGGTGCGTTCCTTGTCGTGCGGGAGGGGTGGCGGCGGTCGCGGGTCAGGCGACCGGGAGCGGGGTGGCGGCGGTCGCGGGTCAGGCGACCGGGAGCGGGGTGGCGGCGGTCGCGGGTCAGGCGACCGGGAGCGGGGCGGCGGCGGTCGCGGGTCAGGCGGCCGGGAGCGGGGCGGCGGCGGTCGCGGGTCAGGCGGCCGGGTGCGGGGTGGCGGTGCGGCGGGCCAGGAGGACGTAGACGAGCGCGGCGACGGGCGCGCCGAGCAGGGTGAGGTCGGCGCCGCCGAGCGGGGCGACGAGGGGGCCCGTCCAGAGGGCGGAGTCGCAGGTGAGGGCGGAGAAGAGTCCGCCGGCCAGGAGGGCGGCGGCGCCCGGCGGGTGCCAGCCGGCGCGGTACCAGTAGGCGCCGCCGGGGTCGGTGCGGTGGAGGGCGTCGGAGTCGTACCGGCAGCGGCGCAGCACCATGTCGGCGAGGAAGACGCCGCCCCAGGGGGCGAAGACGATGATCAGGAGGGAGAGGAAGGAGAGGAGGGAGGTCGTGAAGTCGGTGAGGAAGAGGGCGCCGAGGGAGCCGGCGGCGGTGACGGCGGCGCTGATGGCGAGGGCGCGGGTGCGGTTCCAGGGGATGCCGAGGACCTGGAGGTTGAGGCCGGAGGAGTAGAGGGTGATGACGGAGTTGGTGACGGAGCCGCCGAGGACGAGGGCGAGGAAGACCGGCCGGAACCAGCCGGGCAGCAGGCTCTCGGCGCCCGCCACCGCGTCGGTCATGTCCGTCCGCGTGGCGGCGGCGACGCCCGCGACGCCGAGGGCGACCGAGGAGAGGAAGCCGCCGAGGGCGCCGCTGACGGTGACGGCCCGCAGGCTCGTGGTGCGGGGCAGGTAGCGGGTGTAGTCGGCGGGCATCGGGAGGTACGAGAACGGGCCGGCGAGCATCACGACGAAGGCCAGGCTCCAGCCGGCGGCGCCGGGACCGGTCGCGGGGGCGGAGGTGTCGGCGCCGGGAACCAGGAGGACCACGAGGACGCCGAAGCCGGCGGCGAGGACGTACGCCATCCAGCGCTCGGCGAACTGGACGGTGGCGTGGCCCCAGAAGGAGATCGCGAAGGTCAGGGCGAGGGTGACGGCGAGGGCCAGGGCGCGGGGCAGGGGCCCGCCGGACCAGCCGAGGGAGGCGAGGAAGGCTTCCAGGGCGAGGGTGCCGACGACGGTGTTGACGACCGTGTAGCCGATGCTGACGATCCAGTTGAGCGCGCCGGCGGGGCGGTTGCCGCGGGGGCCGAAGGCGGCGCGGGAGAGCACGAGGGTGGCGGTGCCGGTGCGGACGCCGCCGAGGCCGGCGGCGCCGATGGCGAGGAAGGAGAGGCCGCCGATCACGACGACGGCGGTGGCCTGCCAGAAGGAGAGGCCGAAGGCGACGGCGAGGGCGCCGTTGATGACGTAGGTGAAGGTGAGGTTCGAGCCGAACCAGACCCAGAAGACGTCCTTGGCGCTGCCGTGGCGTTCCGCGTCGGGGATGGGGTCGATGCCGTGTTCCTCGACCTGGAAGACCTCGTCCCTGGTGACGGTCGTGGCCGTCGTCTCGTGATCGAGCACCCCGCGCTCCTCTCCTCGCATGCCTGAACCCCTGCCTGGATCTTGAATGGCGTTCTAAGTTCTTGAATGGCATTCAAGATGAGTGACGGGTTCCGGTCGCGTCAAGACCCCGGGGAAGTCCGGTTAAGGTCGGAGTCGAAGCCGGCGCCGCACGAGGGCGGGACCGGGCCGGACGAACGGGGCGGGACGACGGTGGCAGGGGCGGCACGGCGGCGCGACGGACACGTCACGCAGGAGCGGATGCTGGAGGAGGCCATGGCGGCGATCGCCGAGGACGGCCTCGCCTCCCTGACGATGTCGGCGCTGGCCGAACGGCTCGGCACCAGCGGCGGCCACATCCTGTACTACTTCGGGTCCAAGGACCGGCTGCTGCTCGCCGCGCTGCGCTGGAGCGAGGCCGCGCTCGCCGACGAGCGCCGCGCCCTGCTCGCCCGCCGGACCACCGCCGAGCGGAAGCTCGACGACTTCCTGCGGCTCTACCTCCCCCGCGGCCCGCGCGATCCGCGCTGGACGCTCTGGATCGAGCTCTGGGCCAGGACCCCCGGCAACCCCGAGCTCCGCGAGGCCCAGCGGCAGCTGGACGCGGACTGGCAGCGCGACCTGGAGTCCCTGCTCGCCGCCGGCGCCGAACGCGGCCGCTTCGCCCCGCTCGACGCGACCGCCCGCGCCTCCGAACTCCTCGCCCTCCTGGACGGGTTGAGCACCCGGGTCGTCCTCGGCCAGGACTCCGCCCCCGACCCCCGGCCGCCGCTGGACGCCGCCCGCGCCGCGGCGGCGCTGCTGGTCCCCCGCGCCTGACACCGGTTTCAGGCGCCGACGGGGTCCACCGGATCGAACGGCCAGGCGGGCGCGTCGGGGTGACGCGCCGTCTGCTCCGCGTACCAGAGGATCTGCTCCGTGTGCAGGGCCGGCCGCGAGAGCCGCGCGACGGCCGGGTACGAGGCGGCGACGGCCTCCGCCACCCCCAGCGCCGCCCGCGCGTCCGAGGCCGGGTCGCCGGGGCGCTCGTGCGGGACGCCGTACCACTCGGCCACGACGGGCAGCGGACGCCCGCCGGGACGGTAGCGGTCGGCGTGCCGGTCGAGCACCAGCGGGTCGCAGACCGGGGCGACGACGCCGTCCGGGAGACGGGCGGCGAGCGGGGCCAGGCCGTGGCGGAGGAGCTCCGCGTGCAGGGTCGCCAGGACGTGCGGGGCGTACCAGACGACGAGGAGTTCGTGGCTCGCGAGGTGTCCGGCGAGGAGCGCGGCCAGCTCTTCCAGGGCCTGGGCGGGTGGGGCGGGCGCGGGGTGCGGGGCGACACCGGATCCCGTGTGCGTCCCCGGGACGTCGGATCCGCGATCCAGTACCCAGTCCCGCCCCGCCCCGTCGCTCCCCCGCACGGCCGCCGCCGTGATCCGGTCCCTCGCCGGGTCGTTCCCGGTGGACGCGATGTCCAGGGAGAGCAGGTGCCGCCGGTGCCAGCCCGGATGGTCGCCGGCCGGTGGCGGGCCCGGGGCGGGAGCGTGCTCGCGGTGGTGGACGTCCCATCCCCGGGCCCCGTGCCGGAGCACTCCGGTGCCCGCCGGGACCGGACCGCCGCAGCGGGCGCAGACGGCGTCGTACGCGTTGGCGCGCTCCTCGGGGCTCACGCCGGGTCGGCGCCGTCCCGGTACGCCTCGAGGAGCCGGAGCCAGACCTCGCTGATCGTGGGGTACGAGGGGACGGCGTGCCACAGGCGGGAGACGGGCACCTCGGCGGTGACGGCGACGGTGGCGGCGTGCAGCAGTTCGCCGACGGCCGGGCCGACGAAGGTGGCGCCGAGGAGGACCTCGCGGTCGAGGTCCACGACGAGCCGGGCCCGGCCGCGGTAGCCGTGGGCGTAGAGCCCGGCCCCGGCGACCGAGCTCATCTCGACGTCGACCGCGCGGACCCGGTGTCCGGCGCGTTCGGCCTCGGCCAGGCTCAGGCCGACGGCGGCGGCCTCCGGGTCGCAGAAGACCACCTGGGGGACGGCCGCGTGGTCGGCGGTGGCCGCGTGCGGCCCCCAGGGCGCCGCGTCCCGGAGCGGGGTGCCGGCCGCGCGGGCGGCGATGGCGGCGCCCGCGATCCGCGCCTGGTACTTGCCCTGGTGGGTCAGGAGCGCCCGGTGGTTGACGTCCCCGACCGCGTAGAGCCAGTCGCTGCCGGTGACGCGGAGGCTGTCGTCGACGTCGAGCCACGCGCCGGGTTCCAGGCCGATGGTCTCCAGGCCGATGTCCTCGGTGCGCGGGGCGCGGCCGGTGGCGAAGAGGACCTCGTCGCCCTCGACGGTGTCGCCGCCCTCCAGGACCACGGTGACGGGGCCGCTGCCGCCGTCCCGGACGACCGCCTCGACCGGGGCGCCGGTGAGCACGTCGGCGCCGCGCGCCCGCAGGGCCTCGGCGACGCGCTCGCCGACGAAGGGCTCCATCCGCGGCAGCAGTCCGCCACCGCGGACCAGCAGGGTGACGTGGGAGCCGAGGGCGTGCCAGGCGGTGGCCATCTCGACGCCGACGACGCCTCCGCCGACGACGATCAGGCGGCCCGGCACCCGGTCGGCGCTGGTCGCCTCGCGGCTGGTCCACGGACGGGCGCCGGAGAGCCCGGGCAGCGGGGGCAGGACGGCGCGACTGCCGGTGCAGACGGCCACCGCGTGCCGGGCGGTGAGGACGTGGCGTTCGCCCTCGGGGCCGTCGACGACCACCGTGCGGGGCCCGCGCACGCGCCCGTGCCCCCGGTACACGCGTACATCGATCGAGTCGAGCCAGTCGACCTGCCCGTCGTCCTTCCAGTGCCCGACGGTCTCGTCCCGGTGGGCGAAGACGTCCAGGGCGTCCAGCGGACCGTAGACCGCCTCGCGCAGTCCGGGGACCTTGCGCGCGTCCGAGCGGGCCAGGACGGGGCGGAGCAGGGCCTTGCTGGGCATGCAGGCCCAGTAGGAGCATTCGCCGCCGAGCAGCTCGGCCTCGACGATCGCGGCGGTCAGACCGGCCGCCCGCACCCGGTCGACGACGTTCTCGCCGACCGGCCCCGCCCCCAGGACCACCACGTCGTACTCGTGCTCGTTCTCCACCGTTCGCGTCATGGGGAACAGTCTGGTGGGTGGGGGCCGGAATAGCGCGGCTCGATAGGCCGTTGTGCGGGGCGAGTCCCCAGGGGACCGTGAGGACACCACCGGAGACGGAAAGGCGGAGGCATGAGCACCATCGAGCTCACCAAGGACAACTTCGACGAGGTCGTGAGCGGGAACGAGTTCGTCCTGATCGACTTCTGGGCTTCCTGGTGCGGACCCTGCCGTCAGTTCGCCCCGGTCTACGAGGCGGCTTCCGAGCGCCACCAGGACCTGGTCTTCGCCAAGGTCGACACCGAGGCGCAGCAGGAGCTGGCCGCCGCCTTCGAGATCCGTTCGATCCCGACGCTGATGATCGTCCGGGACAACGTGGCGGTGTTCGCGCAGCCGGGCGCGCTGCCGGAGGCCGCGCTGGAGGACGTCATCGGCCAGGCGCGGAACCTGGACATGGACGAGGTCCGCAAGGCCGTCGCGGCGCAGCAGCAGGCCGGGTGACCCGGACGTCCCGCGCACGGTGAGAGCCCCCGCTCCGGCGGGGGCTCCGCCGTGTCCGTACGTCGTCCCGCGCGACCGCCGCGGTCAGCGCTCCAGGACCAGGGCCAGGCCCTGTCCGACGCCGATGCAGAGGGCCGCGAGGCCCGTGCCGGAGCCGGCGGCGGCAAGCTGGTGGGCGACGGAGCCGGCGAGGCGGGCCCCGGAGGCGCCGAGCGGGTGGCCGAGGGCGATGGCGCCGCCGCGCGGGTTGACGATCGCGGGGTCGAGTTCCGGCCACTCGGCGAGGCAGCCGAGGGCCTGGGCGGCGAACGCCTCGTTGAGCTCGAAGGTGGTCAGGTCGGCGAAGGAGCGGTCGGCCTTGCCGAGGGCGCGGCGGACGGCGGCGACCGGGCCGAGGCCGAAGAGCTGCGGCTCGATGCCGGTGACGGCGGAGGCGCGGATCCGGGCGAGGGGTTCGCGGCCGGTCTCGCGGAGCCCGTCCTCGTCGACGAGGAGGAGCGCGGCGGCGCCGTCGTTGAGCGGGGAGGCGTTGCCGGCGGTGACGGTACCGCCGTCGGGCCGGAAGGCCGGCTTGAGGCGGCCGAGCGCCTCCAGCGAGGTGGTGTCGCGGACGCACTCGTCGCGGACGAGCTCCGCGCCCGGGTAGGGCACGACCTCGCCGTCGTACAGGCCCTTGGCCCACGCCTCGGACGCCTTGCGGTGGCTGTCGAGGGCGAAGGCGTCCTGGCGGTCGCGGCCGATGGCGTGCTTGTCGGCGACGAGTTCGGCGCCCTCGCCGAGGGCGACGGTCCACTCGGCGGGCATGCGCGGGTTGGTCATGCGCCAGCCGAGGGTGGTCGAGTGGAGCTGCTGGTGGCCGGCGGGGAAGGCGCGCTCGGGCTTCTGCAGGACCCAGGGGGCGCGGGACATGGACTCGACGCCGCCGGCGATCGCCACGGACGCGTCGCCGAGGGCGATCGCGCGGGCGGCCTGGATCACGGCCTCCAGACCGGAGCCGCAGAGCCGGTTGACGGTGACGCCGGGGACGGTGACGGGCAGGCCGGCGAGCAGGACGGCCATCCGGGCCACGTCGCGGTTGTCCTCGCCGGCGCCGTTGGCGTCGCCGAAGTAGACGTCGTCGACGAGGGCGGGGTCGAGGTCGGGGGTGCGGCCGACGAGGGACGCGACGACATGGGCGGCGAGGTCGTCCGGCCGTACGGAGGCGAGGCCGCCGCCGAACTTCCCGATCGGGGTGCGGACGGCGTCGACGATGTACACGTCGCGGATGCTCATCGGATCTCTCCCGGATGACCGGCGGAACGACTCTGTTCGCCTGGTGAAAGAAGTTTCGCGCTGCTGCGCGCGCAGAGTCTGGGCCCGCCGGTCCGCCCTGTCAACGGGCCCCTGTCGCGGGGCTCAGCTCTCGGGGGCGTCCCGGACCAGCGCGACCAGGCCGTAGTCGAGCTCCCGTCCGTCCACGAGCAGGGCCTCCACCGTGCGCGTGGCGGGGTCGACGTCGGCGACGATGCCGTGCCCCTCGTAGATGGGATACCCGGACTCTCCGTGCCGTCCGGTCCGCTCCACGACGGCCGACCGGACCGCGCTGTCGGCGACGGCGGCGCCGCCCCGGTCCTCGACGTGCGCGGGCACCAGCAGGATCTCGTAACGCTTCGGATGAGTGCTCATGCCCCGACGCTAAGCGCTCCCTCCGCCTCCCGCCGGGCGGCCCGCCGGACCCGGCGGGCGGGCCGGGCCACGGGGGCGCGGGCCGAGGGCGGGCCGGGGGGCGGGCTGGGACGGGGGGCGGGCCGGGACGGGGCGCGGGCCGGTCAGCTGGACTCGCGCCGGATCACGCGCGAGTCCAGGAGGGAGCGGGTGCTCGCGCCGGGGGCGGTGCCGTTCACGGCGGCGTCGACCATCTCGGCCAGCTCGCGGCCGGGGATCAGGTCGATGCGGACGGTGCTCAGACGGGGGCGGAGCAGGCGGCCGAGGAGGAGGTCGTCGGCGCCGACGACGGCGGTCTCCCCGGGCACGGCCGTGCCGGCGTCCTGGAGGGCGCGCATCAGGAGCATGGCGTACTCGTCGTTGTAGGCGAAGACGGCGTCGAGCGCGAGGCGGGGCCAGCGCGCGGCCAGCTCCTCGGCGGACTCCTCGGTGTACGCGAGGGACAGGGGGACGACGGTGGCGCCGGCGGCCTCGGCGGCGCGGCGGGCGCCCTCCAGGCGCGGTCCGGAGAACATCCCGAGGCCGGGCTCCTCGGGCACCACCACGCCGATCCGCCGCCGGCCGGTCGCGATCAGGTGCTCGACGGCGGCCTCGCCGACCCGGGGCTGGTCCAGGACGAGGGAGTGGGTGTCGTCGGAGGGCCGGGTCCCGACGGTGATCACGGCCTTGACGCCGGAGCGCCTGAGGATCTCCACGGCGGCGGGCGTCACCTCCACCTCGCCGGTGGAGACGACGGCGGCGGGCCGCAGTTCGGCCCACGCGCGGGCCGCGTCCTCGGGGGCGAGGCCGACGCTCCCGTACTGGACGACGGTGTAGTCGAGGCGGCGCAGGGCCCACTGGAGGTCGTTGTAGAACCGGCTGTAGAGCGGCCCGACCGGCACGTGGGCGGTGGGCAGGAGCACCGTCCTGCTGTGGCCGGCGCGCAGGGTGCGGGCGGCCGCGTGGGGGACGTAGCCCAGCTCGCGGGCCGCCTCGCGGACCCGCTCGCGGGTCGGCTCGCTGATGCGGACGGCGGAGGTGTTGTTCAGGACGTAGCTGACGGTGGCCCGGGAGACGCCCGCGAGGCGCGCCACGTCGGCGCTGGTCGGCACGGCACGGGCGGGGGTGCGGCCCGGGGTGCCGTCGGCAGGCTGTTCGATCGACTGACTCATCGCTTCGGCATCTTTCCAGAACAATCCGGCGCCAGGTCTGGCGGATGGCCGGAAGTGGGTGCTACACAATGCTGACACGCGTCACTGACACGTGTCACTACCCCGAAATCATTCGCTTTCCGCCCCCTCATCGGGCGTTCTCCCCTGGAGGGCAACGTGGCCCTTTCCTCCCCCGGGACCGGAGCCGGTACGGGCTCCGATTCCGCCGCCGGCCCCGGCTCCCCCGTCTCTCCCGCCTCTCCCGCCCCTCCCCGGCCCACCCGCGGACTGCTGCCGCTGCTGCTGCTCGGCAACAGCGCGATGTACGCGCTCTACGTCGGCGTGGCGGGCATGCTGCTCGCCCTCCAGATCGAGGCGATCGACCCGGCCGGGAAGGTGGCCAACTTCGGGCTCGTCGCCGGCGTATCGGCGATCTTCGCGACCGTCTTCAACCCGGTCGCGGGGGCGCTCTCCGACCGCACCGGGCGCCGCAACCCGTGGATCCTGGGCGGCGGCCTGCTCGCGGTGCCGGTGATGCTGCTGCTCGGCAGCGTGCACACGATCCTGCTGGTGACCATCGCCTGGTGTCTGGGCCAGGCGGTGATGAACGTCTACCAGGCGGCGATCACCTCCGTGGTGCCCGACCGGGTCCCGCCGGCCTCGCGCGGCAAGGCGTCGGCTGCGGTCGGCCTCGGGCTGCCGATCGGCTCCACGATCGGCGCCCTGGTCGGCGCGGCCTGCTCCGAGGACTACCGGACGGGATACCTGGTCCTCGGCGCGATCATCGCGGTGACCTCGGTCGTCTTCACCTCGCTCGCCCGCGAGGAACGGCTGCCGGCCCGGGCGCCACTGCCGGTCAGGGCGCAGATCGCCGCCTTCGGCAGCGCGCTCAAGGACCACGACTTCCGCTGGGCGTTCATCGGCCGGGCGCTGCTCGTCCTCGGCTACTTCGCGGTCTCCGGCTTCCAGCTCTACATCCTCAAGGACCACACCGACCTGCCGGCCGGGCTCTCCGCGGAGGAGGCCGTCGCCCTCCTCATGCCGGTCAACTCCGTGGCCATGGTGGTCTCCACGGTCCTCGGCGGCTGGCTGTCCGACCGCTTCGACCGCCGCAAGCTGTTCGTCGGCGCCTCGGCCGCGCTGGCCGCCGCCGCCCTGCTCGTCCCGGCGGTCTCCAGCAGCTGGACGGCGATGCTCGTCTTCTCGATCGTCAACGGACTCGGATTCGGCTGCTACATGGCGGTCGACACCGCCCTCGTGACGATGGTGCTGCCGAGGGCGGAGGACGCGGCCCGCGACATGGGCGTCCTGAACATCGCCAACGCCGGACCGCAGATCGTGGCGCCGTTCGTCGCCTCCGCGGTGGTCTCGATCGGCGGCGGCTACACGCCCCTGTTCCTCGTCGCCGCCGTCCTCTCCGTCCTGGGCGCCGTCGCGGTCCGGCCGATCCGCTCGGTCCGCTGATCACGAGGGCGCGCGACCCGCGCCGGACGCAGTGATTCTGACGTACCGTTCGGACATGGACGCGTCGATGGACAGCTCGATGGTGGGACTGCTCGGCCGGGTGACCGGGACCATCGGACCGGGGCTCGTCGGCGAGGTGATCCTACGGATCCGCGGCGGGGCCGAGCACTTCCTCGCCTACGCCGCCTCCCCGAAGCAGCGGATCGAGGTCGGCACGCTCGTCACCGTGATGGAACACCTGCCTCCGCGCACCGTCTATGTCACAGCCGTGTACGACGTCTGACACGACGTCCGGCACGACCGTTGAGCGGCGCCCGTCCCGGGCGCACACTCCCTTCACCGGGTCCGCACGGCTCCGGTGAAGGGGGATCTTGCCCATGGGCATCGGCATTCTGGCGGGCGCCGTCGTCGGCTCGCTCGTCGTCCTGATCGTCCTGTTCAAGATGATGTGGCGCGTCGCGGAACCCAACGAGGCGCTCATCATCTCCGGTTCCAACCACAAGAACGAGGGCCTCGGCGAGGGCATGGGGTTCCGCATCGTGACCGGACGCGGCACCCTCGTGGTGCCCGGCGTGCAGGCGGTGCGGAAGCTCTCGCTGGACCTCAACGAGACGCAGCTGTCGGTCGAGTGCGTCACCCACCAGGGCATCCCGCTCAAGGTCCGGGGCGTGGTGATCTTCAAGGTGGGCGACGACTTCGTGTCGATCGCCAACGCGGCCCGCCGCTTCCTCGACCAGCAGAAGCTGATGAGCGAGCGGGTCCACATCGTGTTCGCGGGTCATCTCCGCGCCATCGTCGGCGGGTTGACCGTCGAGGACATGATCCGTGACCGGGAGAAGCTGACCGGGCAGGCCCGTTCGGCCTGTGGCACGGAGATGGAGAAGCTCGGTCTGATCGTCGACTCGCTCCAGATCCACGAGATCGAGGACCCGACCGGCTACATCAAGAACCTGGCCGCTCCGCACGCGGCCGCGGTCCAGCGCGACGCCCGGATCGCGCAGGCGGAGGCCAACCGGCGGGCGACCGAGGCCGAGCAGCAGGCGGCGGCCCGGATGTCGGAGGCGACCCGCGACAGCGAGATCCTCCAGGCCGGCTACCAGGCCGAGCGGGACCAGGCCAGCGCCCGGGCCCGGCAGGCCGGTCCGCTCGCCGAGGCGGCCTCCCGCCAGGAGGTCGTCGTCCAGGAGACCCGGGTCGCGGAGCTGGAGGGCCACCGCAAGGAGCAGCAGCTCCAGGCGGAGGTCCGCAAGCCGGCCGACGCGATGGCGTACGAGACCCGGACGCTGGCCGAGGCCGAGCGCGACGCCCGGATCTCGGCGGCCCAGGCCAAGGCCCGGGAGACCGAGCTGGCGAGCGCGGCGACGGCGACGGCGACCCGGGTCACCGGTGAGGCCGAGGCCGCGGCGGCGCACGCCAAGGGTCTCGCGGTGGCCGAGGCCACCCGGGCCAAGGGTCTGGCCGAGGCGGAGGCGATCAAGGCGCGGGCGGCGGCCCTCGCGGAGAACCAGGAGGCCGTGGTCGCGCAGCAGCTGGCGGAGAGGTGGCCGGAGATCGTGGAGGCCGGCGCGTCCGCCTTCGGCAACGTGGACCAGATGGTCCTCCTGAACGGCGCCGACGGCATGGCGGAGATGTTCGCCAAGGCCCTGACCATGGGAGGGACGGGGCTCGGCCTCGCCCGTCAGCTCCTGTCCACGATGGGCCCGAACGGCACCGACCGGCCGGCCGTCACCGTACCGGCGGCGCGGGGCGGCGAGGAGGAGGTGACGACGGTGGAGATCACCGTCGGCGACGACGAGTGACCCGACCGCCCGCGAGGCACGCGGACCGGGGCCCGGCGCCGTGACGGCGCCGGGCCCCGGTCCGTCTCCCGTGCCCCGCGTCCCCGTGCCCTCGCCCCCGTGGCCCGGTCGTGGCCGCTCAGTTGTGGCCGAACTTCCGTTCCTTGCGGTGGGACGCCGTCTCGATGACGGACCGCGGCGACTCGCTGACGGCAGCGGTCCCGCTCTTCTCCTTGGCCGACACCGCCTCGCGGTGCTCGTGGCCGCCGGTGCGGGCGCCCTTGTTCACCCGGGTCTGCTTCTTGCCCACGATGATGCCTCCCGTGCCGGAATCCATGTCCCTTCAGGCTCGCACGGGAGTACGAAGCACGCATTACGGGAGGGATCAGGCGCCCTGGCGGGCCACGGGATCCAGGACCCGGCGGAAGGCGGCGAGGGTCGGGGTCCCGGAGGACCGGTCCAGAACGGCGAAGACGACCTCGTCGAAGTGGCCGGAGAACCGGCCGCCGCCACTCAGCAGCGCCTTGAAGGCGCCGGCCACCTCGGCCGGGTCGTTCTGGAAGACGCCGCAGCCCCAGGCGCCGAGGACGATCCGGCGGTACCCCTCGGCGGCCGCGGTCTCCAGGACCCGCTCGGCACGGGAGGCCAGGACGGCCGGCAGGCGGTGGGCCTGGCCGGGGTCCCGGCGGCGGACGACGCCGGCGTTGGGTGCCGGCGAGGTCAGGAAGCCGACGGTGAAGGGGGCGGTGAGCAGGGCGCCCCGGTCGTCGCGGAAGACCGGGACCCGGGGCGAGTGGATCACCCGGTCGGTGTAGAGGGTGTCGCGCTCGCCCCGGTGGTGCTCGTAGTAGGCGGGGGCGCGGAGCAGGGTGGCGTGCAGGGCCGAGGAGCGGCACAGGGCCTCCTCCTGTGCCTGCGCGCCGTTGAGGTAGCCGCCGCCGGGGTTGCGGGCGGAGGCGAAGTTCAGGACGGCGACCGGAGCGCCGGGGTCGGCGCCGGTCATCCGGCGGGCCGCGGCGAGGCTGCTCTCGCCGGTCACCTCGATCCGGCCGGCGCGGCCGGTGCCGGGGGTGACGGGAACGGGCTCGGGCCCGTACAGACGGGTTCCGGCCAAGGCGGCCTCGAGGTCCTCGCGGAGGGAGACGGTTCGCCCGTCGGGGGCGGTGTAGGAGCCCGAGGCGACGATCGCCTCGGTCTGCCGCGCGATCTCGCGCAGTCGTGCACTCATACCCGCAGGATGATCGTTTCGGCGTGTCCGGGACAAACGGTTTTTCCTTCCCCGCCGCCGGTCCGGGCCCGAGCGGTGGTTTACGGACGTCCGGGGGCACGGGGGGCGCGCGTGGGGGCGATGAGGCGCTCTTGCACGCCGCCCGGCGGTGCCTTTAGGTGGAAGACAGCGGCTTCCCGAACGGTTCCGCGACCAGCACCTGGAGGTGCACGGATGACGCCCAGCGGCACCCCGCACGGCGGCCCGCCCCTCACCGAGGAGTCGGCGGAGGACCTGTTGCGCTGTATCTGTTTCAAGACCGGCCCGCCCCGGACCGTGGGGGCGGAGCTGGAATGGCTCGTCCACGATCTGCGCGACCCGCGCGAGCCGGTGCGTCCGCCCCGGCTGGCGGCCGCGCTCGACGCCGTACGGTCCCTGCCGCTGGTGTCGGCGCTCACCTTCGAGCCCGGAGGGCAGCTGGAGCTCAGCTCGCGCCCGGCCGGTTCCCTCATGGAATGCCTGGACTCGCTCGCCTCCGACCTGGCGGCGGTGCGGTCGGCGCTCGGTCCGCTCGGCCTGACGCTGAGCGGGTACGGGGTCGATCCCTGGCACGCGCCGCGCGAGCGGGTGCTGCGCGAACCGCGGTACGACGCGATGGAGACCGCGCTCGCCCGGACGGGTCCGGCGGGCCGGGCCATGATGTGCGAGTCTGCCTCGGTGCAGGTCTGCGTGGACGCCGGCTTCGAGGAGGCGGGTCCGCTCGGCTATCGGCGCCGCTGGGAGCTGGCGCACCTGTTCGGCGCGGTGCTGGTGGCGGTCTTCGCCAACTCGCCGCAGCACGGCGGGCGTCGCACCGGCTGGCGCTCCACCCGGCAGTCGCTGTGGGCGGACCTCGATCCGCGGCGGACACTGGCGCCGCCGGCGGACGGGGACCCGCGCGCCGAGTGGACCGCGCACGTCCTGGACACGCCGGTGCTCTGCGTGCGCGCGGAGGACGGGCCGTGGCTGGTGCCGGAGGGGCTGACCTTCCGGGAGTGGCTGCGGACGGGACTGCCCCGGCCGGCCGACGCCGACGACCTGCGGTACCACATGACGACGCTCTTCCCGCCGGTGCGGCCGCGCGGCCACCTGGAGCTGCGGATGATCGACGCGCAGCCGGGCGCGGACGGCTGGATGGTGCCGGTGGCGGTGACGACCGCGGTCTTCGAGGACGCGGAGGCGGCCGAGGCGGTGTACCGGGCGGTACGGCCGCTGGCCGGGCTCGCCGGAGACGAGCCGGCGCCCCGCAACCCGCTGTGGCTGCGGGCGGCCCGCGACGGACTCGCCGATCCGGCCCTGCACCAGGCGGCCCGCGACGTCTTCGCGGCGGCCGGGCCCGCGCTGCGGCGGATCGGCGCGAGCGAGCGGGTGCGGCGGGCCGTGGGCGCCTTCCGGGAACGGTACGTGGATCCCGGGGTCTGCCCGGCCGACGAGCTCCAGGTGATGACGTCATGACCGGAACGACCGAGGGCGGATCGACCGTGACCGGGACGACGGCGGACGCGGAGGCGCTGCGGACCCGCGCCCTGGAGGCGCTGACCGCGGCCCGGGCCCGCACCGCGCTCCTCACGGACTGTGTGGAGGACGGTGAACTCACGGCCCAGCACTCGCCGTTGATGTCACCGCTGGTCTGGGACCTGGCGCACATCGGGAACCAGGAGGAGCAGTGGCTGTGGCGGGAGGTCGCGGGCCGGGAGGCGCTGCGGCCCGAGATCGACCCGCTGTACGACGCCTTCGCGCACCCGCGCTCCGAGCGCCCCTCGCTGCCGCTGCTGTCGCCCGGGGAGGCCCGGGCGTACGCCGCCGAGGTACGGACCCGGGTGCTGGACGTGCTGGCCGGGGCGCGGATGGACGGGCGTCCGCTGCTGGACGCGGGTTTCGCCTTCGGGATGATCGCGCAGCACGAACAGCAGCACGACGAGACCATGCTGATCACGCATCAGCTGCGGAAGGGGCCGGCCGCGCTGTCCGCTCCCCCGCCGCCGTTCCACCCCTCCGGCCCGCTCCCGGACGACGTCCTGGTGCCCGGAGGACCGTTCACGATGGGCACCTCGGACGAACCGTGGGCGCTCGACAACGAACGCCCCGCGCACACCCGTACCGTGGCCGCCTTCCACATCGACACGGCTCCGGTCACCAACGGCTCCTATCTGGCGTTCATGGCGGACGGCGGCTACACCGACCGGCGGTGGTGGCATCCGGACGGCTGGGCGCAGATCCGCGAACACGGCATCGTGGCACCGCTGTTCTGGCGGCAGGAGGCCGGCCGGTGGCTGCGCCGCCGGTTCGGGGTGACCGAGCCGGTGCCGGAGGACGAGCCCGTGGTGCACGTGAGCTGGTACGAGGCCGACGCCTACGCGCGCTGGGCGGGCCGCCGCCTGCCGACGGAGGCCGAGTGGGAGAAGGCGGCGCGGCACGACCCGGTGACCGGCCGCTCGCGCCGCTATCCGTGGGGCGACGCCGATCCGGGCCCCGACCACGCCAACCTGGGCCAGCGGCACCTGCGGCCGGCCCGGGCGGGGAGCTACCCGGCGGGCGCCTCGCCGCTCGGGGTGCGGCAGCTGATCGGTGACGTGTGGGAGTGGACGGCGAGCGACTTCCTGCCCTACCCGGGCTTCCGGCCCTTCCCGTACAAGGAGTACTCGGAGGTCTTCTTCGGCCCCGAGCACAAGGTGCTCCGCGGCGGTTCCTTCGCGGTGGACGCGGTCGCCTGCCGGGGCACCTTCCGCAACTGGGACTATCCGGTGCGGCGGCAGATCTTCGCCGGCTTCCGCACCGCCCGCTCCGCGGAGCTCGACTGATGTGCCGTCATGTCGCCTATCTCGGCGACCCGGTGGCGCTCGGCGAACTGCTCGTCCGGCCGCCGCACGCGCTGCTGCGCCAGGCGTGGGCCCCGCGCACGCAGAGCAGCGGGGTGGTGAACGCGGACGGATTCGGTGTCGGCTGGTACGCGGACGGGGACCCGGTCCCGGCCCGGTACCGGCGCACCGGCCCGATCTGGGGCGACCTCTCCTTCGCCGACCTGGCCCGGGTGGTACGGAGCCGGGCGCTGCTCGGCGCGGTGCGGGGGGCGACGCTTCCGGGCGCGGACGGGGAGGCGGCGGCCGCGCCGTTCGGCTCGGGGCCGTGGCTCTTCAGCCACAACGGCGCCGTGCCGGGGTGGCCGGGG
Source organism: Streptomyces sp. NPDC058052 (assembly GCF_042885515.1). Taxonomy (NCBI): domain Bacteria; kingdom Bacillati; phylum Actinomycetota; class Actinomycetes; order Kitasatosporales; family Streptomycetaceae; genus Streptomyces; species Streptomyces sp. NPDC058052. Next base: position 36,740 of record NZ_JBHVRX010000038.1, read on the forward strand.
TCGCTGACGCCGCTGGCCGCGGCCCTGCCGGCGGCCGAGCTCCTCGACCTGGAGGCGCGGACCGACTCCGCGCTGCTGTGGGCCCTGGTGCTGCACCGGCTGCGGGCGGGCCGGAGTCCGGGGGACGCGCTCGCCGGGACGGTCCTGGCGGCGGCCGAGGCCGCTCCGGAGGCGCGGCTCAATCTGCTGCTCACCGACGGCGACCAGGTCGCGGCGACGGCGTGGGGGAACAGTCTCTGGTGCCTTCCGGGTCCCGGCCGGGTGGTCGTGGCCTCCGAACCGTACGACGACGATCCGCACTGGCGGGAGGTGCCCGAGCACACGCTCGTCACCGCCTCGCGGGCGGACGTCGTCCTCACCCCGCTCAAGGAGTCGTCCGCGTGAGCACCTTCCAGCTGACCCGCACCCTCGCCCCGGACGCGGCCGCCGCCGATCTGCGCGCCGACGTGCTGCGCGGGCTGACCAGCTCGCCGAAGGAGCTGCCGCCGAAGTGGTTCTACGACGCGCGCGGCAGCGAGCTGTTCGACGAGATCACCCGGCTGCCCGAGTACTACCCGACGCGGGCGGAGCGGGAGATCCTGATCGCGCGGGCCCCGGAGATCGCGGCGGCGACGGGGGCCAGGACCCTCGTGGAGCTGGGGTCGGGGTCGTCGGAGAAGACCCGGTTCCTCATCGACGCGCTGCTGCCCGGGCTGGCCGCGTACGTCCCGGTGGACGTGAGCGAGTCGGCGCTGACGGGGGCGGCGGAGGCGCTGCTCGCCGACCGGCCGCAGCTGCGGGTGCACGCGCTGATCGCCGACTTCACCCGGGGGATCGCCCTCCCGAAGACGCCGGGACCGCGCCTCGTCGCCTTCCTGGGCGGGACGATCGGCAATCTGCTCCCCGAGGAGCGGCGGTCCTTCCTGCGCTCGGTGCGGGCGATGACGGCGCCCGGTGACGGCTTCCTGCTCGGCACGGACCTGGTGAAGGACGAGGCGACCCTGGTGGCCGCGTACGACGACGCGGCCGGGGTGACGGCGGAGTTCAACAAGAACGTGCTGGCCGTGATCGACCGGGAGCTGGGGGCGGACGCGGATCCGGCCGACTTCGACCACGTGGCCCGGTGGGACCGGGAGCGGGAGTGGATCGAGATGCGGCTGCGGGCCCGGCACGCGCTGACCGTGAAGATCCCCGACCTCGATCTGGTGGTGCCGTTCGAGGCGGGCGAGGAGCTGCGGACCGAGGTGTCGGCGAAGTTCCGTCAGGAGGGGGTGCGGGCGGAGCTGGCCGAGGCCGGGTTCGAGCTGGCGCGATGGTGGACGGACGACGGAGGCCGGTTCGCGCTGTCGCTGGCGACGGCCCGGTAGGAGGCCGGGACGCCGGATTCCCGGACGCCCGGGGCCGGGACGGGCTGCCGGGGGACGGCGGGGAGCGGGGCGGCCGCCGGCAGGGCGGGACCGCCCGAAGTGGAGGGCGGTCGGGCCTGGACGGGCGGTGCGGCCGCGGGGTGGACGGCTCGCTGGGCCGCCGCGGCGAGGCTCCTGCGGTCGGGACACCGGATCACGGATATCGGTTCCAGTATCCGGATCTCGGCGGCCAGTCCCGGGGTCCGCACCACCCGCCAGAGCGACGCGCCGAGCGGGTCCTCCCCCACGTACCCCGCCGCCCCGTGCGGCCGGTAGCCGATCCGTACCGGCTGGACATCGGATCCGGTGTCCAGCGCGGCCTGGAAGAGCGCCGGCCGGAACCACCCGCCGTGCCGTCCGCACCAGGTGGAGCCCTCCGGGAAGGCGGTCACCCGGCCGCCCGCCGCCAGGGCCGCCGCGACCTCGCGCACGGTGCCGGGCAGCCGGCGCAGGCCGTCGCGGTCGATGAAGAGGGTGCCGCCGAGGGCGGCGAGCGTGCCGAGCACCGGCCAGCCGCGCACCTCCCGCTTGGCGACCATGCGGCCGGGCAGGACGGCGGCGACCACGGGGATGTCCAGCCAGGAGACGTGGTTGGCGACCACGAGCGCGGCCCGGCCGGCGGGCGGCCGGGCCCCGGTGACGGCCAGCCGGACGCCGAAGGCGCGGACGACCGTCCGGGCCCAGAGCCGTACCAGGGCGAGCCTCCCGGCGGCGGGCAGCAGGCCCACCGCCGGGAGGAGGACCACCCCGAGGAGGACGGTCGCGAGCCCGGCCGCCAGGCGGGCGCAGGCCAGCGGAGCGGGCGCGGGCCGGAAGGCGGCGCGGGCGGTCCCGGGGGCCGGTGCGGGGTCCGGGTGGGCCGCGCAGCGGCGGCCCGGGGTGCACGGCGCCGTGGGGAGCCACGGCGAGGGGAGCGGGACCGCGCGGTTCACGACGCCGGGGCGAGCGAGAGGAAGTGGCGCAGGTAGCGCGGGTTGGTCCGGCGCAGCGAGAGCAGCACGTACAGGTCGGCGACGCCGAAGTCGGGGTCGTGGGCGGGGGCGCCGCAGACCCAGGCGCCGAGCCGGATGTAGCCGCGGAGCAGGGCGGGCAGTTCGGTGCGGCCCTCGGGGCGGGGGACGCCGTCGGAGTTCCACAGCTTGTGCGGGGTGACCCAGTACTCCTCCGGGGCGAGGTGCTTCGCCTTGACGGTGTCCCAGGTGGCGGCGGCCAGCGTGCCGCCGTCGGCGAGCGGGACGGAGCAGCAGCCGGCCAGCCACTCGTGGCCGGTGCGGGTCATGTAGCGGGCGAGTCCGGCCCAGATGAGGGCGATCACGGCGCCGTTGCGGTGGGCCGGGTGGACGCAGGAGCGGCCGACCTCGACGAGGTCGTGGCGGAGGGGGGCGAGGCGGGCGAGGTCGAACTCGGTCTCGGAGTAGAGGCGTCCGGCGACCGCGGCCCGCTCCGGCGGGAGGATCCGGTAGGTGCCGACGACCTCGCCGGTGGTCTCCTCGCGGACCAGGAGGTGGTCGCAGTAGGCGTCGAAGGCGTCGGTGTCGAGACCCGGTTCGGGTCCGTCGAGGCGGGCGCCCATCTCGCCGGCGAAGACCAGGTGGCGCAGGCGCTGGGCGGCGCGGACGTCGTCCTGGTCGCGGGCGAGCCCCACGACGTAGCGGGGTGCGGGCTGCGCTCCGCCGTCCGGGCCCGGCTGTGCGGGGAGCGCCACGACGGGCTGGATGCCGGCCGGCACGGGGACGGCCGGGACGGTGGTGTCGGCGAGCGCGGGCGAGGGTGCGGGCATGGCGGTCTCCTCCGGCGTACGGAAGGTGAAGGTCGGTGCCGGTCCGCGAGCGGTGCGGCCCGGCCCCTCGTTTCTTCCGCCGCCGACTGGATTCGACATGACCGGCCGGGGGATCGCGGGTGTGGGAAGGCTGAATGCTCCGCGGCGCCCCCTTCCCGGGGGCGCCGCGGCAGGCTACTCGGCCAGGGTGTCGGAGATGGCCTCGGAGGCGGTGCGGGCCGCCTTCCTGGCGTTCTCGCCCTCCAGGACGGCGGTCATGAACGGCTTGATGGGGTTGTCGCCCTCGACGTCGGCCCACTGGGGGGAGTTCGGGGTGGCGCGGCCGTTGGCGGCACCCGCGGCCATGGCGGCGGTCGCCTCCTCGCCGGAGACGACGGAGGCGAGGCTCTTCTTGTTGGGCACGTAGCCCATGGACCGGGCGAGGTCCGTCTGCCACTTCTCGCCCGCCAGCGCCTTGACGACGTCGAGGGCGGCGCCGCGGTCGGGGGCGTTCTCCGGGATGATCAGGTCGGAGCCGCCGGTGAAGACCGCGCACGGGGTGCCGGCCTTCTTGCCCGGTATGGGGAAGTAGCCGAGCTTGTCCTTGAGGGCGGGGTTGGCCTTGAGGATGGCGGAGACGGCGCTGGGCACGGCGACGATCTGGGCGACGTCGCCCCGGGCGAAGACCTCGGCCTGCGGCGGGTTCTGCTCGTCGGCGTTCTTGGGGCCGGAGCCGAGCGCCTGGAGTTCCTTGTAGTAGTCCATGCCGCGCAGCGCCTCGGGGCTGTCGAGGGTGCCGGTCCACTGGCCGCCCTCGTCGACGGCGAGCTCGCCGCCCTCGTCCCAGATGAAGCCGGCGAGGGTGTACCAGTCCTGGCCGGCCAGGTAGATGCCCTGGGAGCCCTGGCGGTTGAGCTTCTCGGTGACGTCGAGCCATTCCGCGCGCGTGGCGGGCGGCTCGGCGACGCCGGCCTGGGCGAAGAGGTCCTTGTTGTAGATCACGATGCGGTTGGCGGCGTACCAGGGGATGCCGTACTGGGAGCCGCCGACGCTGCCGGGCTCGGCGAGACCGGGCAGCCAGTCCTCGCCGCCGAGGTCGCGGACGGACTCCAGGGTGAGGTCGTAGAGCCGGTCGGTGTCGGCGTACTGGGCGACCTGGGTGTTGCCGACCTCGATGAGGTCCGGTCCGCCGCCGCCCTTGATGGCCTCGGTGACCTTCTTGCCGATGCCGGTCCAGTCCTGGATGGTGACGTTGAGCTCGACGTCGTCGTGCTCGTCCTCGTACGCCGCGGTGAAGCGCTTCAGGAACTCCTCGCTGACGCTGTCCCGCATGAGCCATAGGTCGACCGTGCGGGTCTCGCCCCCGGTCCCGGGCAACAGCCCGCAGCCCGCGAGGGCGAGCGCGGTGGCGGCAGCCAGCGGACATGCGAGCAAGCGGTTCTTCACGGAGGTCACCTTCGGTTCAGCACACGGCGGTGCGGCAGGGGGAGCTGACCCGACGTGGGGGGACCGAACGGGGTGTTCGCGCGGGTATGTGGCCTGGATTCTGGTCTGGACCAACCGAGTGGTCAAGTCCTTGACCATCTCGTTCCCGGAGCGGGCGGGACAATCGGCACGGTTACCCACGGGTACGGGCGAAGGGGGCCGGACCGCCCGCGCCGTGTCGCGAGGTTCCCCGCCCTGGGGCACGGTGGAGGGAACCCACCAGGGCACCGAGAGGAGTTCGGCCCCCATGTCGAACCACACGTACCGCGTCACCGAGATCGTCGGCACCTCCACCGAGGGCGTCGACCAGGCCATCCGCAACGGCATCGAGCGCGCCTCGCAGAAACTCCGCGGGCTCGACTGGTTCGAGGTCACCCAGGTGCGCGGGCACCTGGTGGACGGGAGGATCGAGCACTACCAGGTCGGCCTGAAGGTCGGCTTCCGGCTGGACGACGGAGCCTGACCGCCCGTCCTGGACGACGGCGCCGGCGCCTGGCCGCCCGCCGGCCGCCGTGCCGCCGCGCGGCGGCGGGCACCCGCGCGGCGGCGGATCAGGTCCTGCCCTCGCGCTCCTGGGCCTCGCTCAGCGCCTCCGACGGGGTCGCCCAGCGGGCGCGGACCACCGGGAAGCCCGCGGCCTCGGCGGCGTCGCAGACGAGCGCGTCGTCGTCCACCAGCATCCGGACCTCCCGGCCGGCGCCGAGCCGGCGCAGGATCTCCACCTTGGTCACCCGCGCGGGCCGGAAGTCACGGTGCCGCCGCATGTGGACCGGCCCCTCGGGAAGCCCCTGGGCGGCCAGCCAGGCCAGGGTGTCGCGCCGGCAGCGCTCCGGCCGCCCGGTCAGGTAGACGACCTCGCACTCCTCGGCCGCCGACCGGCACAGCGCCACGCCCTCCGCCAGCGGCGGGTCGTCGGGCGCCGCCGCGAAGAAACCGTCCCAGTCCCGGGGCCTGCGCTCCAGGAAGTGCTGCCGGTGCGCCGTGGCGGCGAGGGTGTTGTCGAGGTCGAAGACGGCCAGCGGCCGGGTGTCACCTGTCACGCGTCCAGCGTAGGAGCCGCCACCGACACCCCCGCCCGCCGGACGCCGCCCGCCCCCGGCGCCTGGGCCGCAGTCCGGGGCCGGTCGCGCCCGAGCCCGCCCGTCCCCCGGGGGCCGTCCGTCCCCGGCCCGTCCGCCCCCGCCCGCCGTCTCCCGGCCACCCGTCCCCGGCCCTCCCGCCGAGCCCGCCCGCGTGGCCCGCCGCTCGCGCCACCGGGAAATGCGGGCGGCCTCCGCGCGTTGGACCTGGCATGAGCACACTGCCCCCGGGTTTCCGCCTCTCGGTCCTCGACCGCTCCCGCACGCGCGAGGGTGAGGAACCCTCCCAGGCCCTGCGCGACACCGTCCGGCTCGCCCGGGAGGCGGAGGCGCTGGGCTACCACCGCTTCTGGGTCTCGGAGCACCACGGCGTGCCCGGCGTCGCCGGTTCGGCGCCGACCGTGCTCGCGGCGGCCATCGCTGGCGCCACCTCGGCCATCCGGGTGGGCACCGGAGGGGTGATGCTGCCGAACCACCGGCCCATGGTGGTGGCCGAGCAGTTCGGCGTCCTGGAGTCGCTGTTCCCGGGCCGGATCGACATGGGTCTCGGCCGCTCGCTGGGCTTCACCGACGGGGTCCGCCGCGCCCTGGGGCACGACATGGACGAGGCCGAGACCTTCCCGGAGCGGATCCAGGAGCTGCTGGGCTGGTTCACCGGCACCGGGACGGGCCACCCCGGTGTCCACGCCCGTCCGGCGGAGGGCCTGCGGGTGCCGCCGTTCGTGCTCGCGACGGGCGAGGGCGCCCGGATCGCGGCCGAGGCGGGGCTGCCGCTGGTCGTGGGCGATCTGCGCCGCCGCGAGCGGCTGCTCGCCGCCGTGGACGCGTACCGCTCCGCCTTCCGGCCCTCCGCCTGGGCCCGGGAGCCGTACGTCGTCGTCGCGGGCACGGTCGCGGTGGCCCCGACCGGGGAGGAGGCCCGCCGGCTGCTCGTGCCGGAGGCGTGGGCGACGGCGCACGCCCGCACCCGGGGCGACTTCCCGCCCCTCGCGCCGCCGGAGCGGATCGAGGGGCTGGTGATGACGGACCGCCAGCGCGGCCTCTACGAGGACGGCCTCACCGGGCACCTGTACGGCACCGAGGACCGGGTGGCGGAGGGGCTGGCGCTCGCGGTGAAGGAGACCGGGGCGGACGAGGTCCTGGTGACGACGAGCACCTACGACCGGGAGGCGCTGCTCGCCTCGTACCGCGGGCTGGCCAGGGCCGCCGGGCTCGCGCCGCGCGGGGGCGGGGACGCCCTCACCGGTCCGGGGGACGGGAACGTCCGACGGGAGCACCCCCGGACCGGCGGAGAAACGGATATTGGATAAAATCTCCAGATGCAGGATCCCCTCTCCGGCCATGACCCCTTCGTCCGTGTCCGCGGCGCCCGCGAGCACAACCTCCGGAGCGTGGACGTCGACATCCCCCGCGACACCCTCACCGTCTTCACCGGCGTCTCGGGCTCCGGGAAGTCCTCCCTCGCCTTCGGGACGATCTACGCGGAGGCCCAGCGCCGCTACTTCGAGTCCGTCGCCCCCTACGCCCGCCGGCTCATCCACCAGGTCGGCGCGCCGAAGGTCGGGGAGATCACCGGACTGCCCCCCGCGGTCTCCCTCGAACAGCGGCGGGCCGCCCCGAACGCCCGCTCCTCCGTCGGCACGGTCACCACGCTGTCGAACTCGCTGCGCATGCTCTACTCCCGCGCCGGTGACCACCCGGCCGGGGCGCCCCGCCTCGACTCCGACGCCTTCTCCCCCAACACGGCGGCCGGCGCCTGCCCGTCCTGCCACGGCCTCGGCCTGATCCACGAGACCAGCGAGGAGCTCCTCGTCCCCGACCCCGGCCTGTCGATCCGCGAGGGCGCCGTCGCCTCCTGGCCGGGCGCCTGGCAGGGCAAGAACCTCCGCCACGTCCTCGCCGCCCTCGGCCACGACGTCGACCGGCCGTGGCGCGAGCTGGACCCGAAGGACCGGGAGTGGATCCTCTTCACCGACGAGCAGCCGGTCGTCACCGTGCACCCGGTCCGGGAGGCCGGCCGGATCCAGCGCCCGTACCAGGGCACGTACACGGGGGCCCGGCGGCTCGTCCTGCGCACCTACTCCGACTCGAAGAGCCCCGCGCTGCGGGCGAAGGCGGAACGCTTCCTCACCAGCGCGCCCTGCCCGGTGTGCGGCGGAAGCCGGCTGCGTCCGGAGGCACTGGCCGTCACCTTCGCCGGCCGGACCATCGCCGAACTGGCGGCGCTGCCGCTGACCGCGCTGGCGGAGGTGCTGGCCCCGGCCGCCGCCCCCGGCGCCCCTGAGACCGCGCGCGTCCTCGCCGAGGACCTGCTCGCCCGGATCGCGACCGTCACCGAACTCGGCCTCGGCTACCTCGGCCTGGACCGCACCACCCCCACCCTGTCCAACGGCGAGCTCCAGCGGTTGCGGCTCGCCACCCAGCTCCGCGCCGGTCTCTTCGGCGTCGTGTACGTGCTCGACGAGCCGTCCGCCGGACTGCACCCGGCCGACACCGAGGCCCTGCTCGTGGTCCTCGACCGGCTCAAGGCGGCGGGCAACACGGTCTTCGTCGTCGAGCACCACCTCGATGTCGTCCGGCACGCCGACTGGCTCGTCGACGTCGGCCCGCGCGCGGGCGAGCACGGCGGCCGGGTCCTCCACAGCGGTCCGCCCGGACTCCTCGCGCACGTCGAGGAGTCGGCCACCCGCCGCTTCCTCTTCGACCCGGAACCCGTGCCCGCGCGGCCGCCCCTCGAACCCGGCGCGTGGGTGCGCACCGGCCCCGTCACCCGGCACAACCTGCGCGGCGTGGACGCGGCCTTCCCCCGGGGCGCCCTCACGGCCGTCACCGGCGTCTCCGGCTCCGGGAAGTCCACGCTCGTGGGGGCGCTCACCGGCGAAGGGGAGGGCGCGGGACGGACGGTGACGGTGGACCAGCGGCCGATCGGCCGCACCCCGCGGTCCAACCTGGCCACGTACACCGGCCTGTTCGACGTGGTGCGGAAGCTCTTCGCGGAGACCGAGGAGGCCCGGGCCCGCGGCTACAAGGTGGGCCGCTTCTCCTTCAACGTGCCCGGCGGGCGCTGCGAGACCTGCCAGGGCGAGGGGTTCGTCTCGGTGGAGCTGCTCTTCCTGCCGAGCACGTACGCGCCCTGCCCGGACTGCCGCGGCGCCCGCTACAACCCGGAGACCCTCCAGGTGCGGCTGCGCGGCCTGACGATCTCCGAAGTCCTCGACCTGACCGTCGAGTCGGCGGCGGAGTTCTTCGCGGACGTCCCGGCGGCGGCCCGCAGCCTCACCACCCTCCTCGACGTCGGGCTCGGCTATCTGCGGCTCGGCCAGCCGGCCACCGAGCTGTCGGGCGGCGAGGCCCAGCGGATCAAGCTCGCCTCCGAGCTCCAGCGACCGCGCCGCGCGCACACCCTGTACGTGCTCGACGAGCCGACCACCGGTCTGCATCCGGCCGATGTCGAGGTGCTGGTGCGCCAGTTGCGCGGTCTGGTCGACGGCGGGCACACGGTCGTCGTGGTGGAGCACGACATGGACGTGGCGGCCGGCGCGGACTGGGTGGTCGACCTCGGCCCGGGCGGCGGCGCGGACGGCGGCCGGATCGTCGCCGAGGGCCCCCCGGACCGGGTGGCGCGGGCGGCGGAGAGCCGCACCGCGCCCTATCTGGCCCGGGCCCTGGGGATCACCGGTGCGACGGACCAGGCGTCTCCTTCCGGATCGGCCCGGCAGGATCCGGCGGGGGCGGACTAGCCGGCGCGACCGGTGGTCGAGCCGAAGCCGAGCCAGGTGTGGCGGTTGTTCCACCAGCACCAGCCGACCTTGGGCGCGCCCTTGCGCTCCTTGCCGTCGCGGCCGGTGCCGTTGCTGATCCAGATGGCCGGAGTGCGGGCGTCGAAGGAGCCGTTGGCCTTGCGGAGGCGCGAACCGATCGTCATGAAGCACTTGTTGCGCTCCAGGACCTCGGGCCGCTGGAGCAGCCAGTGGATGCCCTCGGTGAGGACGAGCGGGGTCCGCCCGACGGCGGTGAGGGCCGGCAGGGCCTCCTCGGGGCTCCAGTTGCCCATGTGGTCGCCCCGGTCCAGGTCGTGGACCAGGTAGAAGGGGCCGTCGGGAAGCTCTACGCCCTGCGGGGTGAAGGCGTCCACGTCCTCCATGTCGACCACGAGGAAGCCGGGCTTGTCCGCGAGCCTCAGCGACGGGGCCAGGGCGGAGGCGGGCGCGGCGTCCGGGTGGACGGCCAGCAGCGAGCCGGCCGGGGCGTCGACGGCGGCCTTCTCGGCGAAGGCCCGGAGCTCGCCGGCGTCGATGCCGGTGAGGGCGGGCACCCCGAGGCCGATCAGCCGCTCGGCCTGGTCGGCGAGCGACGGCAGCGGGAACGCGCTGGTGAAGGCGGAGGCGGACGGGGTGGTGCGCGGTGCGTCGGGCAAGACTCTCCTCTGTCGGGACGGCGTCGGCCCGGGGAGAACGGCCCGGGCCGACGCGTGGTTCCCGCCCTTCGCGGAATGCGTCACCTCACTTTGCGCCGGGCCCGCAGCCACTCCTTGTTCATGGCCGCGATCGACGGCAGCGGGATGCCCTTCGGGCAGGCGGTGGCGCACTCGCCGGTGAGCGTGCAGCCACCGAAGCCCTCGGCGTCCATCTGGGCGACCATGTCGAGGACCCGGGTCTCGCGCTCCGGGGCGCCCTGGGGCAGCACGTTGAGGTGGTTGACCTTGGCGGAGGTGAAGAGCATCGCCGAGCCGTTCGGGCAGGCGGCGACGCAGGCGCCGCAGCCGATGCACTCGGCGTGCTCGAAGGCGGAGTCCGCGTCCGCCTTCGGCACCGGGGTCGCGTGGGCCTCCGGCGCGGCGCCGGTGGGAGCGGTGACGTAGCCGCCGGCCTGGATGATCCGGTCGAAGGCCGTGCGGTCGACGACGAGGTCCTTGACGACCGGGAAGGCGGAGGCGCGCCAGGGCTCGACGTCGATGGTGTCGCCGTCGCGGAAGGAGCGCATGTGGAGCTGGCAGGTGGTGGTGCGCTCGGGGCCGTGGGCGTCGCCGTTGATGACGAGGCTGCACGCGCCGCAGATGCCCTCGCGGCAGTCGTGGTCGAAGGCGACCGGGTCCTCGCCGCGCAGGATGAGGTCCTCGTTGAGGGTGTCGAGCATCTCCAGGAACGACATGTCGGGGGAGATGCCGTCCACCTCGTAGGTGGCCATGGCGCCTTCGGCGCCGGTGTTCGGCTGGCGCCAGACGCGCAGGTTGAGCTTCATGCGTAGCTCCGCTGGGTGGGGTGGACGTACTCGAAGTCGAGGGTTTCCTGGTGGAGGACGGGGGCGCCGCCGGTGCCGCCGAACTCCCAGGCGGCCGCGTAGGAGAAGTCCTCGTCGCGGCGGGCGGCCTCGCCGTCCGGGGTCTGGGACTCCTCGCGGAAGTGGCCGCCGCAGGACTCCTCGCGGTGCAGGGCGTCGAGGCACATCAGCTCGGCGAGTTCGAGGTAGTCGACGATCCGGTTGGCCTTCTCCAGCGACTGGTTGAACTCCTCACCGGTGCCGGGGACCTTGATGCGGCGCCAGAACTCCTCGCGGATCTCGGGGATGCGGCGGAGCGCGGTGCGCAGTCCCTCGTCGCTGCGGGCCATGCCGCAGAACTCCCACATGACCTCGCCGAGTTCGCGGTGGAAGGAGTCGGGCGTGCGGTCGCCGTCGACGGCCAGGAGGAGGTGGAGCCGGTCCTCGGTCTCGGCCAGCACCTCGCGGACGGCGGGGTGTTCGTCGGTGACGGGCTCCGGCTTCGGGTGGCGGGCGAGGTAGTCGTTGATGGTGGCGGGCAGGACGAAGTAGCCGTCGGCGAGGCCCTGCATGAGGGCGGAGGCGCCGAGCCGGTTGGCGCCGTGGTCGGAGAAGTTGGCCTCGCCGATGGCGAAGAGGCCGGGCACGGTGGTCTGGAGGTCGTAGTCGACCCAGAGTCCGCCCATCGTGTAGTGGACGGCGGGGTAGATCCGCATGGGGACCTCGTACGGGTTCTCCGCGGTGATCCGCGCGTACATGTCGAAGAGGTTGCCGTACTTGGCCTCGACGGCGGCGCGGCCCATCCGGGCGATGGCGTCGGCGAAGTCGAGGTAGACGCCCTGGCCGCCCGGGCCCACTCCCCTGCCTTCGTCGCAGACGTTCTTCGCGGCGCGGGAGGCGATGTCGCGGGGGACCAGGTTGCCGAAGGAGGGGTAGATGCGCTCCAGGTAGTAGTCGCGCTCGTCCTCGGGGATCTCGGCGGCGGGGCGGGTGTCGCCCTTGGCCCTGGGGACCCAGATGCGGCCGTCGTTGCGGAGCGACTCGCTCATCAGCGTCAGCTTGGACTGGTGGTCGCCGGTGCGCGGGATGCAGGTGGGGTGGATCTGGGTGAAGCAGGGGTTGGCGAAGTACGCGCCGCGCCGGTGGGCCCGCCAGACGGCGGTGGCGTTGGAGTTCATCGCGTTGGTGGAGAGGTAGAAGACGTTGCCGTAGCCGCCGCTGGCGAGGACGACGGCGTCCGCGTAGTGGGTGGAGATCGTGCCGGTGATCAGGTCGCGGGCGACGATGCCCCGGGCCCGGCCGTCGACGACGAGCAGGTCGAGCATCTCCGTACGGGCGTGCATCTCGACGTTGCCGGCGGCGATCTGCCGGGACAGCGCCTGGTAGGCGCCGAGGAGGAGCTGCTGGCCGGTCTGGCCGCGGGCGTAGAAGGTGCGGGAGACCTGGACGCCGCCGAAGGAGCGGGTGTCGAGGAGGCCGCCGTACTCGCGGGCGAAGGGGACGCCCTGGGCGACGCACTGGTCGATGATCTCGACGGAGATCTGGGCGAGCCGGTGGACGTTGGACTCGCGGGCGCGGAAGTCGCCGCCCTTGACGGTGTCGTAGAAGAGGCGGTGGATGGAGTCGCCGTCGTTGCGGTAGTTCTTGGCGGCGTTGATGCCGCCCTGGGCGGCGATGGAGTGGGCGCGGCGCGGCGAGTCCTGGAAGCAGAACTGGACGACGTGGTAGCCCTGTTCGGCGAGGGTGGCACCGGCGGAGCCGCCGGCGAGGCCGGTCCCGACGACGATGACGCGGTGCTTGCGCCGGTTGGCGGGGTTGACCAGCCTGGCCTCGAAGCGGCGGGTGTCCCACCGTTCGGCGATCGGGCCGGCCGGGGCCCTGGTGTCGGCGATCGGGTCGCCGGTGCGGAAGTCGAGGTAGCTCATGGTCAGTTCACCACTCCGGTCATGACGCCGACGGGGACGGCGATGAAGCCCGCGGTCAGGACGAGCGCGAGGGTGTCGGCGGCGAGGCGCAGGGCGCGTTCGCGCCGGGCGTTGCCGACGCCGAGGGTCTGGGCGGCGCTCCAGAAGCCGTGCCGGACGTGCAGGCCGACGGCGAGCATGGCGACGATGTAGATCGTGTTGCCGTACCAGGTCGAGAAGGTGTCGATGACGTTCTGGTACGGCTTGCCCTCCTCGAAGCCGCCGGGGTGGACGGTGCCGGTGGTGAGGTCGAGGACGTGCCAGACGATGAAGAGGCCGAGGATGATCCCGCCCCAGCGCATGGTGCGGGTGGCGTAGGAGGAGCCCTTGCGCTTGTGGGCGTACCGGGTCGGGCGCGCCTTGATGTCGCGGCGGCTGAGCTGGTACGCGGAGACGGCGTGCGCGAACACGGCGGCGAGGAGCACCACCCGGGCGATCCACAGGCCCCACTCGTGGTGCAGGACCGGGGCGCCCATGACGCGGAGCCAGTGCGCGTAGCCGTTGAACTCCTCCGGGCCGAAGAAGACCTTGAGGTTGCCCGCCACGTGGGCGACCAGGTAGGCGAGCATGATCAGGCCGCTCGCGGCCATCACGGTCTTCTTGCCGATGGTCGACGACCAGAAGCCGCGGGACGGGGTGCGGGACGGCGGGCGGGCGGGCGCCGCCGTGTCCTTGCTGGGTGCCAGAGCCATGTCCTCGACGCTAGGGCCGAAGGACCCGAGAGGTCCAAGACATGGTCCGGCTGATCTCCATAGGCTGAAGCTATGCGCGTGCCCTAGGCTGGGCGTCATGCAGTTCCAGCAGCTCCTCTATTTCGTGGCCGTCGCCGAGACCCGCCACTTCACCCGGGCCGCCGAACGCGTCCACGTCTCGCAGCCCTCGCTCTCCCAGCAGATCAAGGCGCTGGAGCAGGAACTGGGCGCGGAGCTGTTCAGCCGGGCCCGGGGCAACATCGCGCTCACCGACGCCGGCGAGGCCCTCCTGCCGCTCGCCCGCCGCATCCTCGCCGACACCGAGACGGCCCGCCGCGAGGTGCAGGAGCTGGCCCAGCTCAAGCGCGGCCGGGTGCGGCTCGGCGCGACCCCCAGCCTCTGCACCGGCCTCCTCCCCGACGTGCTGCGCACCTTCCACGACCTCCACCCGGGGATCGAGCTGCTCATCGAGGAGGGCGGCTCGCACGACCTGGTGCGGGAGCTGGCCCGCGGCGCGCTGGACCTGGCGCTCGTCGTGCTGCCGCTGCCCACCCCGTCACCGGCGCTGACCACCGTGGAGCTGCTGCGCGAGGACCTGGTCGTCGTCTCGGCCGCCTCCGCGCCGCCGCCGCGCCGCCCGGTGCGGATCACCGATCTGCGCGACCAGCCGCTCGTGATGTTCCGGCACGGCTACGACCTGCGGGAACTGACCGTGGGCGCCTGCCGGGCGGCCGGTTTCGAACCCACCTTCACGGTCGAGGGCGGCGAGCTGGACGCGGTCCTCGGGTTCGTCCGCGCCGGGCTCGGGCTCGCCGTCGTCCCGGCCATGGTCGCCGCCCGCGCCGGACGCGACCTGCGGGTCACCGCCCTCGCCCGGCCCGGCCTGCGCCGCACCATCGCCCTGGCGCACCGCAGCGACGTGGCCCCGCCGCGGGCCGCGCGCGAGCTCCAGCGGCTGCTGATGGCCTCGCGGCGCGGAAAGCCGGCACCGGACGCGCCGTAGCGGGTTCAGGGCTCGATGAGCCCGGCGCGGATCGCGTACCGCGTCAGCTCCAGCCGGTCGCGCAGCCCGAGCTTCTGGAGGATGTTGGCGCGGTGCCGCTCCACCGTCTTCGGGCTGATGAAGAGCAGGTCGCCGATCTCCTTGGAGGTGTGCCCCTCCGCGACCAGCTTGAGGATCTCCTCCTCCCGCTCGGTGACCGGCCGCTCGGGCAGGCCCGCGCCGGACCGCGCCCGGTCGAGGTAGCTGCGGATGAGCGCGGTCTCCGCGCCCGGGTAGATGAACGGTTCGTCGCGCAGCGCCGACCGGCACGCCTCGACCAGGTCCCGGTCGGCGACGGACTTCGGCACGTACCCGTTGGCGCCGGCCCGCAGCGCCTCGAAGAAGTACTCCTCGTTGTCGTACATGGTCAGCATCAGGATCCGCAGTCCCGGCCGGAGCCGGGCGAGTTCGCGGGCCGCCTGGAGCCCGGTCATCCGGGGCATCGCGATGTCGAGGACGGCCAGGTCGAGCCCGCCGTCCGCGCGCGCGGCGGCGACGGCCTCGGCCCCGTCCCCCGCCTCCGCGACGACCTCCAGGTCCGGCTCGGCGTCGAGGATCAGCCGGACTCCCCGCCGTACCAGCGCGTGGTCGTCGACGAGGAGGATCCGGGCGGGCGGGCGTACGGAGGAGGTCATCGCTCGAGTCCAGGAGTCGGGTCCGGTACGGGGTCGGGTGCGGGCGCGGATACGGGCTCGGGCGCGGGTGCGCGCCGAGGCGCGGGTACGGGCAAGGGCACGGGTACGGCTCCCGGCGCGGGTGCGGCCGCGGGAACCGGCACCGGAACCGGGACCGGGACCGGGACCGGAGCCGCCGCGGGGACGGGCGCCGGGTCCGCCGTCCGCCGGACCGGCAGGTCGAGGCGTACCTCCGTGCCTCCCGTCTCCCCCGGCCCCACCCGCAGTTCGGCGCCGACCAGCAGGGCGCGCTCCCGCATGCCTCCGATGCCGGCGCCCTCGGCGGCGCCGTCCGTGCCCCGTCCGTCGTCGCGGACGAGGAGGCGGGTGCCGCCGCCCGGGGCGGGACCGAGGCGGAGCTCGACGTGGCCGGCGCCCGCGTGCCGGGCCGCGTTCGTCAGGCTCTCCTGGGCGACCCGGTAGACGACGAGTTCCGTCGCGGGGTCGAGCGGGCCGGCGGCGGGCGCGAGGTGCGTGGTGACCCGCAGGCCCGGGGTGGAGAGCTCGCCGGCGAGGGAGCGCAGGGCGCTGTGCAGGCCCAGCTCCTCCAGGACCCCGGGGCGCAGCCGGCGGGCGATCCGGCGGATCTCCTCCAGGCTCGCCCGGGTGGTCTCCTGTGCCTGCCGCAGGTCCTCGCGCAGCTCCCGCGGGGCGTGGTCGGCGGTGTGCTTGAGCTGGAGGAGCACGGCGGTGAGGGTCTGGCCGACCTCGTCGTGCAGTTCGCGGGCGATCCGCTGCCGTTCGGCCTCCTGCGCGGTGAGGACGCGGCCGCTGCTGGTGGCCCGCTCGGTCTCCAGGCGGTCGAGCATGGCGTTGAAGGCACCGGTCAGGTCGGCGATCTCGCCGCGGCCGGTGACCTCGGTGCGGGTGCCGGGCTTGAGGAGGTCGGCCGTGGCCATCGCCCGGCCGAGCCGGCCGAGCGGGGCGAGGCCGACGCGCAGCAGCACCGCGTTGAGGACGAGCATGAGGACGAGGCCGCAGACGACGACGATCGCCTCGCCGAGGAGCACCGGGGTGGAGACCGTGACGGGGCCGAGGAGCAGCCCGGCGGCGAGGACCAGCACGGCCGCGTTGAGGAGGAAGATCCGTCCGTACAGTGACACCGTCTCGCTCTCCCCGACTCCGCTCGCACCCGTCTGACCTGCGCAGAAGCCTATTCGCCGTTCCATCCTGCGGCCCGGCCGGGGCCCCTGTCCATCCGTGCCGGCACCCATGTGCGAAGGCCCCCGGAGATGGCAGCATGGACCGGCCGCGGCCCCGGACCGCCCGCCCGTGCGGAGGGCCACCGGCCTCCTCGCCGCGCGCCCCCGCAGAGACGACACGAGGAGTCCGGGCCGTGCCCACTTCACGGATGAGCTCGACGCCGTTGCCCGGCGTCGGCGTCCAGTACGACCTCACCACCCGGGAACACCGGCACCTGTCGGTGATCGCCCACCGCGACGGCACGCGCAGCGTCAACGTCTACCGCTCGGACGACCCCGACGCCTGCCTGCAGTCCCTGCACCTGACCGCAGGTGAGTCCGCCGCGCTCATCGACGCGCTGATGCCCGCCCACCACAGTCCGAACCTGCTCCACACCACCGAGCTGGGCCTGGTGGCCGAACGCATCGAGCTGTCCTCCGTCTCCCACTGGAACGGGCGCACCCTCGGCGAGACCCGCATGCGCACGGAGACCGGCGTCTCCATCGTCGCGGTCCTGCGCCGCGCGGACGCCGTCCCCTCCCCCGGCCCCGGCTTCCGGCTCGCCGGCGGGGACACCCTCATCGTCATCGGTACCCACGAAGGCGTCGACGCCGCCGCCACTATCCTCGGAAGAGAGTGATCGGTGCATTCGTCCGCCGTTTTCCTCATCGAGTTCGGAGCGATCATCCTCGGTCTCGGCCTGCTCGGCCGGATGGCCGGGCGGCTGAAGTTCTCGCCCATACCCCTGTATCTCCTGGCCGGTCTCGCCTTCGGCGAAGGGGGGCTGCTGCCGCTCGGCGCCAGCGAGGAGTTCGTCGCCATCGGGGCCGAGATCGGGGTCATCCTGCTGCTCCTGATGCTCGGTCTGGAGTACACGGCGACCGATCTGGTCACCAATCTGAAGACGCAGTACCCGGCCGGACTCGTCGACGGGGCGCTCAACGCGCTGCCGGGAGCGGCGATGGCGCTGCTGCTCGGGTGGGGGCCCGTGGCGGCGGTGGTGCTGGCCGGGGTCACGTGGATCTCGTCGTCCGGGGTCATCGCCAAGGTGCTCGGGGACCTGGGCCGGCTCGGGAACCGGGAGACCCCGGTGGTGCTGAGCATCCTGGTCCTGGAGGACCTCGCGATGGCCGTCTACCTGCCGATCGTGACGGCGCTGCTGGCCGGGGCCGGGCTCGCCGCGGGCAGCGCGACGCTCGCGATCGCGCTGGGCGTCGCCGGGCTCGTGCTCTTCGTCGCCGTGCGGTACGGGCGGCTGATCTCCCGCTTCGTCTCCAGCGACGACCCGGAGAAGCTGCTCCTGGTGGTCCTGGGGCTGACGCTGCTCGTCGCGGGCATCGCCCAGCAGCTCCAGGTCTCGGCGGCGGTCGGCGCGTTCCTCGTCGGCATCGCGCTGTCCGGGGAGGTCGCGGAGGGCGCGCACCATCTGCTCAGCCCGCTGCGGGACCTGTTCGCCGCCGTGTTCTTCGTCTTCTTCGGACTGCACACCGACCCGGCGAGCATCCCGCCCGTCCTGCTGCCCGCGCTGGCGCTGGCCGTGGTCACGGCCGGTACGAAGATCGCCACCGGGTACTGGGCCGCGCGCCGCAACGGCATCTCCGCGAAGGGCGCCTGGCGGGCCGGCGGGACGCTGGTCGCGCGCGGCGAGTTCTCCATCGTCATCGCGGGACTGGCCGTCTCCGCCGGGATCGAGCCCTCGCTGGGCCCGCTGGCGACCGCGTACGTCCTCATCCTGGTCGTCGTCGGCCCGCTGACCGCCCGCTACACGGAGCCCGTCGCCACCTGGGTCACCGCCCGCCGCAGCCGGCCGGTCGCGGACCCGGGCCCCGCGGAGGAGCGGCTGCCGCTCGCCGAGCCCGTCCGCCACGAGCGCTGAGCGGAGGCCGCCATGGGGGAGGCAGCGGGGGTGACGACGGCGGAGCGGGCCATGCTCGTCCTCGGGGACGACGCGCTCGCGCACCGGCTCGCCGCGGAACTGGCCGACGTGTACCGGCGGGACGTCGTCCTCGTCGCACCCGGTCCGGGAGGTCCGCACGCGCGGATCCGGTACGCCGAGGGCACGGCGCCCGACGAGCCGACCCTGCTCCGGGCGGGGGTGCGCGAGGCGGAGGCGCTGGCGCTGCTGTACGAGGACGACGAGGTCAACATGCGGGCCGCGTTCCTGGCCCGCAGGCTCGCGCCGGGCGTGCGGCTGGTGCTGCGGATGTACAACCGCAACCTCGGGCACCGGATGGCCGACCTGCTGGACCGGGCGGGCGAGCAGCTCGCCGCCGGAGCCGGCCCGGGACCCGAGCCGCGCGACGCCGCCACCATCGTGCTGTCCGACGCCGACACCGCCGCGCCCGCGCTGGCCGCCACGGCCGTCGCCGGGACGCGGAAGGTGGTGCAGGCCGACGGTCTGCTGCTGCGGGCCGCCGAGCGGCTGCCGGAGGATCCGGACGCGCTCGCCGAGCCCGGTCTGGCCACGCTCGCCCTGCTCTCCTCCACCAGCACCGACCCGGCCGGCGCGGACGGCTCCGACAGCAGCGGCGGTTTCGCACCGCTGCTGCTGCCGGACGACGCCGAGGTGCGGGCGGCGGCCGGGCGCGGCGCGGTCGTCCTGGAGGCGATCGGCCGCGAGCCGGCCCTCCCCCGCCGCCGCGCGAGCCGGGGCGCGTCGCCCCGCGAACTCCTGTCGCCCCGGCTGCGCTGGGCGCTCGTCGGGGTCGTCGCGGCCGTGACGGCGCTGACCGTCGCCGCGATCGTCGCGACGGACGAGCACCCGCTGCACGCCGCCTATCTGACGCTCCTCGACCTGTTCGCGATCGGCGACCCGGCGGTGGGCGAGGAGACGGCCCGCCAGGTGCTCCAGCTCCTCGCCGGGCTCCTGGGGCTCGCACTGCTGCCGCTGCTGATCGCGGGGGCCCTGGAGGCGCTGGGCGCGTACCGCAGCGCGGCCGCGCTGCGCCGCCCGCCGCGCGGCCTGGACGACCACGTGGTGCTGCTGGGTCTCGGCCGGATCGGTACGCGGGTGCTGGTGCGGCTGCGCGAGCTGGGGGTGCCGGTGGTGTGCGTGGAGGAGGATCCTGAGGCGCGGGGCATCCCGTACGCCCGGCGGCTCCGCGTCCCCGTGGTCCTCGGCGACGTCACCCAGGAAGGCGTCCTGGAGGCGGCGAAGGTCCACCGCGCGCACGCGCTGCTCGCCCTGACCAGCGCCGACACCACCAATCTGGAGGCGGTGCTGGCGGCCCGCACGCTGGCGCCGGACCTGCTGGTCGCCCTCCGCCTCTACGACGACGACTTCGCGACCACCGTCTACCGGACGCTCCGCGCGGCACATCCGGACGCCCTCACCCGCAGCCGCAGCGTCTCCACGCTGTCGGCCCCGGCCTTCGCGGCCGCGATGATGGGCCGCCAGATCCTGGGCGCCATCCCGGTGGAGCGCCGGGTGCTCCTCTTCGCCGCGGTCGAGGTGGCGGGCCAGGACCTGCTGGAGGGCCGCACGGTGGCGGAGGCGTTCCGGCCGGGCGCCTGGCGCGTCCTCGCCCTCGACACCAGCACCGGCGAGGGGGACGACCCGCCGGCGCTCCTGTGGGAGCTCCACCCGGGGTACGTGCTCCGCCCCGGGGACCGGGTGGTGGTCGCGGCGACGCGGTCCGGGCTCCCGGAGCTCCTGGGCGGGCCGCGCCCTCCCGCCCCGGACCCCGACCCGGCGCAGGCGGCGCCGGAGACGGGTCCGGCGCAGGCGCCGCCGGAGGTGGGCCTGAGCGCCTGAGGCCGCTCCCACGCCCCGTACGAAATCCGCGTGCGGACCGGTCGGGCGGGCTGCGAGCATCACGGGATGGACCACGCTCTCGAACGTCTGCTCGTCCGGCACACCCTGCGGCTGCCGGTCCCCACCGGCCCCGCCGGGGACGGGGCCACCGCCGCCCGTCAGTTCGACGCGGCGCTGCGGACCGCGGGGTTCGCCCTCTCCCCCGAGCTGCTGCGCGCCCTGTCCGAGCGGGCCGGGGCGACGGTCGTCGAGCTGGCCCGGTGGGCCCTGGACGCGGTCCGGGAGCAGGTCGGCGACCACGTCCGGCACACCAGCTACTTCATCGACTTCCCGGCCAACGTCCCCGACACCCAGGAGTTCTGGCTCGACTGCGTGCGCAGCGCGCTGGCGGAGCCGACGGCTCGCGGCGCGGTCGAGGCGCAGCTGAGCGCCGGGGTCCTGAACCTGCTGACGCTGCCCGCGTACGGCCGCTACCAGCACACCCACGAGGAGCTGCTCGCCGTCCACGAGGAGCTGCTCGCGGCGGCCGGGGACCGGCTGACCGTACTGGGCGCCGGCGGTCCGGCCGAGGAGGAGATCGACGCGCTCTACCGGTCGCTGGCGGGCTCCGTGACGCCGCTGGGCGACGAGCACCTGGCGGATCTCGCGGTGCTGGCGGAGCACTGCGCGGACGGGCCGCAGCCGGCCGGGATCCCGGTCCGGGAGAACCGGGCCGTGGTCAACGCGGCGCGGCTGCGGGTCGGCGCCGCGCCGCTGCTCGACACGGTGACGGACGTGCTGCGGCTGGCGTGCGCGCTGTCGGACGGGGACGTGACGCTGCGGGAGCCGACCCGCTTCCGCGCCCTGTCCCGGCCGCTGCGGCGCGCGCTCCTGTCGGGCCTGGACGCGGTGGTGGCGGCGGCTCCGGAGAAACTGGCCGACGTCGGGCGGGACCGGGAGGCGTGGAAGCGGCTCGGGGAGCGGCTGCACCCGCACGAGTACCCCGCGTGGCCGCACGCCGCCGAGGTGTTCGCGGTGGCCCGCGGCGAGATGCGGGCGCCGTCGCTGGACGCCCGGGTGGAGGCGCTGCTCGCCCGTGACGACGTGCCGGGGGCCGCGGAGCTGCTGGCGGCGGCCGCGCCCGGGCGGCTCTTCCGGGCCCTGGACCGGCTGCTGCGCACGGCGGCGGACGGGGCCGGGCGGGAGGCGGTCCTCGCGGCGGCGGAGCGTGTGGCGCCGCGGGTGGCGGGCCGGGTGGTGCTGTCGGTGCGGGAGCACCTGCAGAACCGGCACGGCGGACCGCGCGCGCCCCGGCGCCTGTTCGTGAACCGCGGCGGCACCGCGTGGGTGACGGCGGACGGCCGCCGCGACCTGCCGAGGGACGTCCAGCGGCGGCTGCTCGCACTGCTCGACGGGGAGACGCGGCGGCGGCTTCCGGCGACGGGGCGCCTGCTGGTCGACCCCGCGGTCCTGGACGTGGCGCTGCCGCTCAGCGGCCGGGCGTCGTCGGGCGGGTTCGGGGTGCTGCCGCGCGGCTCGGTCTCGCCGGTCGACGGCGAGCTGCTGCGGTTCTTCATGTACTGGAAGGAGGCACGGCGCACGACGGACCTGGACCTGTCGGCGCTGCTCCTGGACGAGCGGTACGCGACGGTCTCCTGGCTGTCGTACACGGAGCTGACCACGGTGGAGGGCCGGCACTCCGGAGACGTGACCGAAGCCCCGGACGGCGCTTCGGAGTTCATCGAGCTGCGGCTCGGCGCGGTGCGCGGCACGTTCGTGGTGCCGCACGTGCACGTGTTCGCCGGAGAGAACTTCGAGGAGACGGCCGAGTCCTTCTTCGGCTACATGCTGCGCGAGGCCGAGCAGGGCGGCCGGCCCTTCGAGCCGCGCACGGTCCGGATGAAGTCCGACCTGCGCGGACCGGGGCGGGTGGCGCTGCCGGTGGCCTTCCGGAAGGACGAGGAGGGGCGGTGGCACGCGCACTGGCTGCACCTGTGCCTGCGGGGCACGCCGTCCGGCAACCAGGTGGAGGACCACCGGGTCTCGCTGGCGGTCCTGCTGCGCGGCGCGGTCGAGCACGTACCGGTGACGGTCCGTCATCTGGTGGATCTGATGAGGGAGTCGGGCGCGGAGGTCACGGAGTGGTCCGGCGGCGCGGTGCCGGAGGAGCCGGTGACGTACCTCGGTCTCGAACGGCCCGAGGGGCTGGCTCCGGGGTCCCGGGTGGTGACGCCGGAAAATCTGCGCGACCTCGTGCCCGCCTGAGTGTTACGGTCGGTGCGGGGCGAGGCCATGGAGGGGCTTCCTTCTCATACTCCTGATGACATAGTCCCTCCGCTTTCCTCGCCCCCTCGCGCTTCACGGGTGTGGGCCCGGTCCTCACGAGGACCGGGCCCACACCCGTGCGTGCTCACACCGCGTCGGCGAGGACCAGCGAGTGGATCCGGTCGGGGGCGCCGGGGCGGGCGTAGTACCAGCCCTGGGCGGTGTCGCAGCCGAGCTCGCGGAGGCGTTCGGCCTGGGCCGCGGTCTCGACGCCCTCGACGGTGACGGCGAGTTCGAGGCTGTGGGCCAGCGAGACGATGCCCTCGACGATCTTCAGGTCGACGGGGTCCACCGGGTGCTGCTGCATGCCCCGGGTGAAGGAGCGGTCGAGCTTGAGGACGCTGACCGGGAGCCGGCGCAGGTTGGCCAGGTTCGAGTAGCCGGTGCCGAAGTCGTCGAGGGCGATGTCGACGCCCATCTCGGCGAGCTGGCGCAGCGGTTTGAGGAGGTCCTCGTCGGCGCCGATCAGGGCGGACTCGGTGACCTCCAGGCAGAGCGCGCCCGGCGCGAGGCCGGCGCGTTCCAGGACGTCGACGGTGTCGGCGACCAGCCGGGGGTGGTGGAGCTGGGTCGGCGACAGATTGACGTTGATGCGGAGCGGCGTGCCGGTGCCGGGGTTCTCCAGCTGCCAGGAGCGGGCCTGCCGGACGGCCTCCTGGAGGACCCAGCGGCCCAGCGGCACGATGAGCCCGGTGTCCTCGGCGAGCGGGATGAAGCGGTCGGGGCCGAGGACGCCGTGCTGGGGGTGGCTCCAGCGGACGAGGGCCTCGGCGCCGTGGACGCTGCCGTCGTCGAGGTGGACGAGCGGCTGGTACTCGATGAAGAACTCGCCGCGCTCCAGGGCGGTCGGCAGGGCGGTGGTGAGGCCGTGCCGGGTGATGGCGCGGGCGTCGGCCTCGGGGTCGGCGAGCTCGAAGCGGTTGCCGCCCGCGGACTTGGCCCGGTACATGGTGATGTCGGCGCTGCGCAGCACCTCGGCGGCGGTGCGTTCGCCTGAGGGCCCCTCAACGACGCCGAGGCTGCCGCGCACGGTCAGTTCGCGTCCGTCGACGCCGACGGGGGTGGCGAGGGCGGCGAGTATGCGGTCGGCGAGCGCGGTCGCGTCCCGTTCGCCGCCGGAGCCGGTGGTGAGGGCGACGAACTCGTCGCCGCCGAGCCGGGCGACCATCTCGCCGGGGCCGGTGGCGCACGCCTGGAGCCGGTCGGCGACCTCGACGAGGAGCCGGTCGCCCACGGAGTGACCGAGACTGTCGTTGATGGCCTTGAAGCCGTCGAGGTCCAGGTAGCAGAGGCCGAACCGGCCGTCCTCTCCGGCCGTGCCGGGGGCGAGGGCCTTCTCCAGGCGTTCGAAGAACAGCGTCCGGTTGGGCAGCCCGGTGAGGGCGTCGTGGGTGGCCTCGTACCGCAGGCGCAGGTGGAGCAGGCGCCGTTCGGTGATGTCCTCCATGAGCGCCAGCTGGTACTGGGGCCGGCCCTCCGCGTCGCGGAGCAGGGAGACGGTGAGGTTGGTCCACAGGACCGTGCCGTCGCCGCGGTAGTACGGCTTCTCCACCCGGTACTGCTCGCGTTCGCCGCGCACCAGTTCCTCGTAGAGCCGCCAGACGTGCGGCCCGTCCTCGGGGTGGACCCACTCGCTGACGTTGCGGCTGCGGACGTGGGCCTCGACGCCGCCGAACATGCGGGTCATGGTGTCGTTGATCTCGACGAGCCGGCCTTCGAGGTCGGCGATGCCGATGCCGATGGCGGCGCCGTCGAAGACGGCCCGGAAGCGGCTCTCGGTGGCGTGCAGGGCGATCTCGGCGGCGCTGCGGGCGGAGAGCGCGGAGCGGGCGATGGCCTCCTGCTCGGCGCGGGTCCGCTCGCGCAGGGCCTGGGCGTAGCCGGTGGCCATGGCGTGCTGGAGGCGGGCGCAACGGGCCCGCAGTTCCTCGGCGGTGAGCTCGGGGTCCGTGCCGCAGTAGAGGACGAGGTAAGAGTCGACGACGCCGAGGCTGCGGCCGAGCGCGTCCGGGTCGGTGCAGTGGGCGTCGACCAGTCCGGCGCCGGCCCGCTGGGCGGGGGCCGTGTCGAAGGGCCGGGCGAGCAGCGCGTCGCACAGCAGGCGGGCGAGCGGGAGGAGGTGGCCCTCGAACTCGGCGCGGGTGAGGGAGGTGGCGGTCACCGGGAAGATGGCCCGGCCCCAGATGGTGACGAACCGCCTGAGTCTGTCCTCGGGGCCGTCGGCTTCCGCGACGTTGCCGGACGGCTGCGACGGCACCTTCACGCCTTGCGCCCCACACCTGCGAACCCGGAGAAGGCGTAGGGATCCTCCTCCTCGGCCGGGCTGTCCGGCCGCCAGTGGGGCATGGAGACGACGCCGGGCTCGACGAGGGCGGTGCCGGCGAAGAAGCCGGCGATCTCGTCGCGGGAGCGCATCACCAGGGGGCTGCGGGTGGAGCGGTACACCTCGACGGTGCCGCCGGCCCGCTCCTCGTCCACGGGGATGCCCTCGTACGAGGCGTGGGTGACGACCAGGAGGCTGCCGGGGGCGAGGGCGTCGAGGAGTGCGGTGACGGCCTCGTGCGGGCGGTCGGCGTCCTCCAGGAAGTGCAGCACGGCGACGAGCAGCAGGGCGACCGGCCGGTCGAGGTCGAGCAGGCCGGTGACCTCGGGGCTGCGCAGGATGTCGGCCGGCTTGCGGAGGTCGGCGGAGACGACGGCGGCGCCGTCGACGCCGTCCAGGACCGCCCGGCTGTGGGCGACGGCGACGGGGTCGTGGTCGACGTAGACGATCCGGGCGGCGGGGTCGGCGGCCTGGGCGACCTCGTGCACGTTGCCGAAGGTGGGTATGCCGGAGCCGATGTCGAGGAACTGGGTGACGTCGTTGTCGACGGCGAAGCGGACGGCGCGGCGCATGAACGCCCGGTTCGCCTGCATGATCTTGGGGAGGCCCGGCAGGAACTCCATGGCCTTGCGGGCCGCTTCCCGGTCCACTTCGAAATTGTGCGAGCCGCCCAGATAGAAGTCGTACATACGGGACACGCTCGGTACCGAAATGTCGATACCCGGCGGAGCCCAGGCGGGACGCTCCATCAATGTCTCCAACAAGTCGCCACGGGGGATGCGGCCCGGTGTTCGCGGCCGTGTTCGAGGTGAGGCTACTGATCGCCCGCCGAGAGAGCGAGTGGAAACGGAAATTCGCGGTCCGTTCTTCGTCACACGCCTTTGGCACGTGCGCGCGGAACGAAGAGTTCACGCCTTCAGGCCGTGCACATTCACGTGCAGATGAGCGTGCGACGCCTCTCCGGCCGCACCCGTCACGGCAGTTGCGCGTCCCGCGCACCCGCCCGCACCTCGGCGGTCGGCACGGCCGGACCCCGCCGTCGGCGCCGATCACTCCCGAGGGCGGAACCCCCGGCAGGGCGACAACCGGACAGTTCTTCCGAACGGACCCCGCGACGGCTCCCGTCGGCCATTTCCTACCCCGGTCCGCACCTCTTCCACGCCCCGTCCGCCCTCCTCTCCTCTTCACCGCGCGCTCTTCCGAACGCGCCCTGAACGCGCGCCGGAGGCGCCCCGCGGCGACCCCTTCCGCCCGGTGATCGGAGAGCGGGACGGAAAAACGTCAAACCGCGCATCGCGAGATCCCCACCATCCGGGGAATCCACCCGCATTCGGGCCCCGGTTCGGCGTCCATGTGTTCAAGCTCGTCGGCGTGTCTCTGTACGGATCACCCTTCACGCGGTCGCTGGCGGCCGCCGGGCTGGTGTGGCTGCTCGCCGCGCCCGCGCCGGCGGCCGCCGACTCCTGCGCCTACGCCACGGCCGGGCCGAACGGCTCGCACACCTCGGTCGCGGTCATCGGCCCGGGCGCGTGCTCCCCGCCGCCGAAGCCCACCCCGTCGCCCCCGGGCCGGCCTCAGCCCCCGTCCATGGAGCCGCCGGTGCCGACGCCGCCGCGGCCGCCCGTCCCAGGACCCGCGCAGCCTCCGCCGGCGGAGCCGGTCCGCCCGACGCCCCCGCCGCTTCCGCCGTCCGCACCCGCTCCCCGCCCCGTGCCCGCGCCGCCCGCCGCCACCCCGGCACCGCGGCCGGCCCCGGCACCGCCGTCTCCCGCGCCCGCCACCCCGGCGCCCGAGGAGCCGCCGGCGCCCGCTCCCCCGGCGCCGCCACCGGCCCCGGCGGCGGCGCCCCGCCCCGCCCCCGCGGCCCCGGTCGCCCTCCCGCACTACAAGCGGGCCTCGCGGCCCCAGCCGAAGAGCACCGGATCACCCGTCACCACGATGCTCCTCATCACCGCGCCCGCCGTGATCGCCACCGCGATCCTGCGCCCGCGATCCCGGTGATCCGGCCCCCGCGCCACCCGAACCCGCAGAGCTCCGCCGAGCTCCCCCGCACTCCCGTGAGGAAGACCGAACAACCATGTCCGAATGGCTCGTCCTGACCCTGGCGATGGCCGCCGCCTGCGCCGTCGTCCTGGCCATCGTCGTCATCAACCACCGCCGGATCCCCGAGGACGACGACCCCAACGAGACCCCCGACGTCATCGAGTACATGACGATGATGATCGGCGTGATCTACGCGATCGTCCTCGGCCTCGCCATCGCCGGCGTGTGGGAGGCGCGCGGCGCCGCCCAGGAGGTGGTGCGCCAGGAGGCGCAGGCCCTGCACGAGATCTCCGAGCGCGTCGAGGTCTACCCGGTGGTGGTCCGCGACCGGATCCGCTCCGACGTCGACGCGTACGTCTCCTACGTGGTGAACGAGGAGTTCCCGCACATGGCCGAGGAGGGCGAGACGACCGCGGAGGGCGACGCCCTGCTCCAGAAGGTGCGCCGCAGCGTGACCGACTACGAGCCCGCGAACGACTTCGAGGGGCAGGCGTACCAGCCGCTGGTCGACCAGGTCATGGTCGCCGACGACGCGCGCGGCGCCCGCGGCCAGAGCGCCGGCGAGACCATGCCGGGGGTCGTCTGGTTCGGTCTGATCATCGGCGCCCTGGTCTCGGTGGGCCTGATCTTCACGCTCCAGATCCGGCGCACCGGCCGCGAGGTGCTGCTCGCGGGCCTCTACAGTGCGCTGATCGCCTTCCTGCTCTTCCTGATCTGGGACTTCGACGCCCCGTTCGGCCGTGGTCTGGCCGCCACCGACGCGCCGTTCACCGATCTGTTCCCGCAGGTCACGGAGTAGCCGGGAGGGTGGGACTGGGCCGCCCGGGGGACACGCGTGCCCCATTCGCACGTCTGGGATCGCGGCTGTGATAGTGCGCTCCTAGCGTTTCGGGCAACGAGGTGCACGCAGGCTCCACGCGGCCAAACCGCCGCGGCCGGCCCTCGGGACCCGGAGGAATCACCATGCGCGCGATACGTGCCGCGTCCACCGCCCTGCTGGGGGCGGCCGCCCTCGCCCTGGCCGCCCCCGTCACCGTCGCCCACGCGGCCGACGGTGCGCCCGCGCCGAACCCGCGGGTGCGGGGTGCCAAGGCCCCGGGCGATTTCGTCGTCTCCCCGTCGCTCGTCCGCCCCGGCGGGCGGGTGACGCTCAGCGCCCCCGGCTGCGCCAGTACGGCGACGGCGACGGCGGGCATCTTCGACACCGTCCAGATCGCGCCGGGTTCGGCGGTCACCGCCACCGTCGACACGGACGCCAAGCCCGGCGCCGTGTACACGGTGGCGTTCAACTGCTCGGGCGGCGTACAGGACACCGTGGACCTGACCATCAGTGGAGTGGCCACGCTGTCCCCCACCGCCCGGTCGACCGTGCTGCTCACCCCGCGCGGCGTGCAGGGCGGCCTCGGCGGCTCCCAGAGCGGTCTCGGATCGTCGGCGCTGGCGGCCGGCACGGCCCTGGTGCTCGCCGCGGCGGCGGGCACGGCGTACGTGGTCCGGCGCCGTGCGGGCGAACGCCGGCACTGAGCCGGACCGCGCCCGTGCCGCGGAAAGCCCGCCGCCCCCGGGTCCCTTCCGGAACACGGGGGCGGCGGGCACAGGGGGCCGACCGGGAGGTTCGACCGGTCAGGCACCCGCGCCGGTCATGCGGCGGCGGCGGAGGACGAAGACACCGCCGCCGAGCGCGGCCGCGGCGACCAGGCTGCCGCCGATGGCCATCTCGGTGGAGCTGGGCGCCAGCGAACCGCCGAGACCGCCCTGGGCGCCGCGGCCCGCGAGCACGCGGAACGGGTGCGTGACGACGCGGGAGCTGTCGCTGCACTTGACGGCCAGGTTGTAGTTGCCGGGCGTGGCGTTGTTGTAGACCCGGGCGATCGCGCTGGAGAGGCCGTTGGAGTTGACCGAGAGGTTGGTCTCCGGGAAGGCGTTGGACGTGACGGTGCCTCCATGGCCGCAGCCCTTGGCCGTGATCGTGATGGTCGATCCCGCGTGGACGTCGAAGGGATTGACCTGGACGTTGCTCGGACCGTTGGTGGCGGCGGCGAGGGGTGCGGCGAGGGCGACCGCCGCGAACGCGGTGGCGGTCACCGCCAGAGTGCGTGCAGCACGCATGGTTGAACCTCCAGTGGAAGACGCCCCGAAGCGGTGCTCCGGGAGATTCGACGAGTACGCCTTCCATGACGAACCATCACAACTCGGACCCCTCCCTGCACCTCGGCACTGGGCCGGTCCGGTGAGGGGTCATGCCGCCGATCGAGTTGCGCGGAGCCGCTCAGCCGCAGGTCAGGGGCGTGCGAAACGATTGTCGGACGAGTACTCGGATGGGTCAGCGCGCTGTCACCCGAGGCGCGCAGCGGTGGCCGGGAGGCCCTGTCCGCACGGTTTCTGACGGAGGGTCGGTTCCGGGCCGGCCACCGTCCGCGGTCCCGTGCGGCGCGCCGCCACCCGTACGGCGGCGGGGGTTACCCGTTCGGGTCGCCCGGGGGGCAGGGGTGCGGAGCCGCCCTTACCGTTCACACGTCGCCACGAAGGGAGAACCATGCCCCCGAAGGACTTCCGCGTCCCTGCACGCAGGAGACGACAACCCTGGGGCGTCCTGGCCCTCGCCATGCTGTCCGGACTCGCGATGATGCGCAACGGCGTGGACGTCGCCGGAGGTCCGCCGCAGCCGGCCGCCGCGGCCCGTCCGGTGGCGCGTCCGGTCGTCCCGCCGCCCGCGGAGGCGTCGGCGGGCGTCCAGCCGCTGCCCTTCGCGCCCGCCTCGCGGATCCGTATCCCGGCGATCGAGGTCGCGGCCCCCATGATGGACGTGGGGCTCGACGCGGACGGCTGGGTGGCGGCCCCTCCCCCGCAGGACGCCAATCTGGCCGGCTGGTACCAGAACGGCATCGCGCCCGGCCAGCGCGGCACCTCGGTGATCGTGGGGCACGTCGACAACAACAGCGGCCCCGCGGTCTTCTACGGCCTCGGCTCCCTGGAGAAGGGCCAGCACGTGGAGGTCGAGCGGTACGACGGCCGGGTGGCGGTCTTCGAGATCTACGGCGTCGAGGTCTACTCCAAGCAGGACTTCCCGGGCCCGCAGGTCTACGGGGACACCGGCCACCCGGAGCTGCGCGTCATCACCTGCGGCGGCGGCTACACCCGGGCGAACGGGTACGACGGGAACGTGGTCGTCTACGCGCGGATGGTCGGCTCCCGCTGAACCGTCCCGCGCGCGGATCGGGCCCCGGGGACGCCCCCGGGGCCCGATCCTGTCTCTTATACACATCTCCGAGCGATC